>NZ_JAJEPT010000003.1:0-244710 GCF_020686995.1 Blautia fusiformis | reverse complement strand
TGTATGCTGCGGTACTCAGAATGGAACGTTGTGCCGATCTGGTTTCTGTATTCTTCGGTACTTATGGTGGTACGCTGTGCCGATCTGCAATCTGGTGCTGG
Organism: Blautia fusiformis; assembly: GCF_020686995.1. NCBI lineage: Bacteria > Bacillati > Bacillota > Clostridia > Lachnospirales > Lachnospiraceae > Blautia > Blautia fusiformis. Next base: position 244,609 of record NZ_JAJEPT010000003.1, on the reverse strand, counting down.
GATTCTTCGGTACTTATAGTGGTACGCTGTGCCGATCCCGTTTCTGTATCCTTCGATACTTATAGGAATATTCTGTACCGGTCTGACATTTCAGAACAGGACGCCCAGTCCGCTTCCATCCCCCGCATGTTTTTTCCTGTCGGCTGGAAGCGTCAGCCAGAGGAAGGTGGCATCGGGCCGGGCTGCTGCGGAGGAGGGGTGATTACTACTTGGGCTGCGGGAGACGGCGTTATTGCGGCAGGGTCTGCTGTCTGAGCCGGAGGCGAGTTCTGGCCCTGCCGCAATGCTTTTAGCCGTCTCACGGAGCCCTAGTAGTATCCCCCCGACGGAGTCCCTGCCCGGTGCGATGCCACCTTCCTCTGGCGTTCCTCAACCACATCCACCTCTCAAAACCTCAAAAACATCCCCGACTGCATCCACTCCCGGAGCGATGCCACCTTCCTCTGGCGTCCCTCTCCATCCTTCTCACAAAACCTCAAAAGCATCCCCGACTGCATCCACCGAGCAATGCCACCTTCCTCTGGCGTCCCTCGACCACATCCATACACACAAAAAAAAGCCCGGCATCTTCATATTCCAAAGACACCGGACTCCCATCAGTCATATATAAGCTGGAAATGAGACTCGAACTCACGACCCCTTCATTACGAGTGAAGTGCTCTACCGACTGAGCTATTCCAGCTTGTGCTAAACACAACTGATATTATACCGTATTTTACAAAAAATGCAAGCACTTTTTCCTACAATCCACTCAAATCCTTACCCTCCAATCACCCCCAACCATATTCCCATTTAATTCACAAACCATCACTCATCCCCGGAAGCCCCTTTCCTGCGAGAAGCCACCCGTTTCACAACCTTTACCGCATCCTTTACAGCCACAGATTTTTCAACCACCGTCATTTTCGCTTTATCCATACGCTTTCCCCTGCTTTTCCCCACAGTCTTTTTCACATTTCCCTTCTTCACAGAGTTTTTCTTCACATCCCCCTTCTCCGGTGTACACCCAAATACCGCCACACCATAAGCCGGAAGCTTCAGCTTTAAAGAAAATTCCCTGTTATCACACTCCATATGAATAGCCGCTTTCGCCCGTGCATTCACCACACCCTGTCCGCCAAACTTTTCACTGTCACTGTTGAAAATTTCCTTATATTTCCCCGCAAAAGGCACACCAACCCGGTAACTGTCATAAGATACCGGTGAAAAATTACACACCGCAAGAATCGTTTCTTCCGGCTTTTCCGTCTTACGGAGAAACGCAACCACATTCTCATCATAGCTGGTAAACTGGATCCACTCAAACCCATCCGAATTACCATCCATTGCATACAACGCCGGATGATTCCTGTAAAGTTCATTCAGATCATGCAGATACGCCCTCATTTCCGGCCCCACATCCCCATCCGGCGCTGTCATCTTCACACCCGGATGAAGCATCAGATAGCCATACGCAGCACGCAGCTGAGCATCCTTCTGCCTTGAAGATCCCGGAAGCTTCTCCAGAAACTCTTTTAACGTACCCACATCTCTCTTCCCCAGAGTCAGTACATAATGCTCACTATATGCATACATCATGGAAAGCGTCAGCTGATCATAATAATTTCGTCTGTCCAAAGGCTCTGCTTCCAGGTAAGAAAGAAGATCCTTTGTCCAGCCACCACTCCATTTATAGTCAAACCCCAGATGATCATTCTCCACACTGTCTGTAAGCTGCGGCCATAAACCATCCTCCTGTGCGATCAGAAGAATCCCCGGATACTGCTTCTTCACAATAGAATTCAGATGCTTCAGAAACTCCAGTGCCTGAAGATTCTCATTGGAACTATAAAGATTAGCCGTCCACTGTCCCGCCTCTCTTCCAAAATCCAGATACAGCATCGCATCTACATCATCCATCCGAAATCCGTCCACATGAAATTCATCCAGCCAGAAAAACGCATTGGAAATAAGAAAATCTTTGACCATAGGACTTCCGTAATTATAAAGCATGGTGCCCCACATCGGATGAACGGCCATAGCCGGATCCTGTACTTCATAAAGAGGAGTTCCGTCAAATTTCTCAAGCCCTGCATCAAACCGCGGAAACTGAGCCGGTGTCCAGTCCAGGATCACGCCAATCCCTGCCTGATGAAGATCCTCCACCAGTGTCCGGAAATCTGCCGCAGTCCCAAAACGGGTAGTCACAGCATAATACGCAGACGTAGAATATCCTCCTGAACTTCGGTCAAGATACTCCATCACCGGATGAAATTCTACATGCGTATAACCGGTTTCCTTCAGAAACTCCACCAGTTCACCACTGTTTTTCCACTCTGTTACATCCGTTTCATAAATGGAAACCGGAACTTCACGGCTGGCAAACCTTTCACGTTCCTTCATCCACGCTTCATCCTGCCATAAAAAATCCCCCAGCTCTGTTACAACAGAAATCACAGACGGCGCTCCCTGGGTTCCATTTCCGTAAGGATCAGACTTCCGCTGTACATTGCCGCCTTTGATCTTGATCTCATACTGGTAAGAGGCCCCTGCCTGTACACCTGGAACAAAAATCTCAAAAATTCCGGACATTGGCATCCGATGCATCGGAAGACGCCTTCCATCCCACCTGTCAAAATCACCGACCACACTGACACGGATTGCATTGGGTGCCCAGACAGCAAAATATGTTCCTTCTACCTCGCCACAGGTCCCCGGATGCGCTCCCAGCTTCTCATATGCCTTGTAATAGACACCGGCACAAAAAGCTCGTTCCTCCTCTTCCGTGATCTGGCATGGACATTCATACGCATCGTAAAAAGTCTCTTTCCTGCTTCCTCTTATCACACGGAAACGATATTCCGGAATCCTTTTCAGCGGAAGCATTACAGCATAATAACCAGCCTCATCTTCCAGGATCATCGGATAACTCTTTTCCCCTACAACAACCTCTGCAGCATCCGCTCCCGGAAAAAATCCCTGGATCAGAACGCCATCCTCTGTTACCCTTGGCTGCATCACATCACGAGGTGATGCCTCCTCCCCATAAACGATCGCCTCGATCCTGGGCCAATCCATATATTCATACGCTTTATCAGCCATAATCGTCTCCTCCATCATATTTGTTGTTTTATAGACTAAGTTTACCACCATTTTACAGAAAAATAAAGATAACAGTTCTAATCTTCGCAAAAAATACCACAAGTAACCGGTAACAGAACAGAAAATAATTCGATTTGGTCCTTCCCAAAATCATGTGTAACGATTATAATATGAAGCAGAATATGAAACAAATAACTTATCAGGAGGAATCATCAATGGAAAACAGACAGTATGATGTAACAGCTCTCGGCGAGCTTCTGATCGACTTCACAGAAAACGGTGACAGTTCCCAAGGAAACCCTACTTTCGAGGCAAACCCGGGCGGAGCTCCCTGTAACGTTCTTGCCATGCTGAACCGTCTTGGCAAAAAAACTGCATTTATCGGAAAGGTCGGAAACGACATGTTCGGCAAGCAGCTGAAGGCTGCCGTAGAAGAATGCGGCATTGATACCAGAAATCTTGTCATGGACGATGAAATTCACACTACCCTTGCTTTTGTACATACTTACCCGGACGGAGACCGTGATTTTTCTTTCTACCGTAATCCAGGTGCAGATATGATGCTGACAAAGGATGAGGTAGATGCCGATCTGATCCGCAATTCCAGGATCCTCCATTTCGGCACACTTTCTTCCACACATGAGGGTGTCCGTGAAGCAACCCGCTATGCTCTTGACGTGGCAAAAGAAGCCGGATGCATCATCACCTTTGACCCGAACTTACGCCCTCCACTCTGGAAGGATCTGAACGATGCCCGCAAAGAGATCGAATACGGCATGGAACGCTGTGATGTACTGAAGATTTCTGATAATGAAGTGGAATTTCTTTTCGACACAACAGATTATGACAAGGGTGCTGCCCTTATCGAAGAAAAATATCATATCCCGCTTGTGCTGATCACAATGGGAAAAGACGGAAGCCGCGCTTATTATCGCGGACGGAAGGTCGAGGCTGCTCCTTTCCTTCAGGAACACACCATCGAAACCACCGGCGCCGGTGACACCTTCTGCGCAAGCACATTGAACTATGTTCTTGAGCACGGGCTTGATGATCTCACAGACGAGAACCTTGCAGAACTGCTTACTTTTGCAAATGCGGCAGCTTCTCTTATCACAACAAAGAAGGGCGCGCTTCGCGTGATGCCTACAAGGGATGAAGTTCTTGACTTCATCGCATCTCGCAAGTAATTAGTTTTTATTTTTTCTTATAGTTCTTATTTATTAGCTTTGATAAGCTGAGGAAAACCGCAGGGGGAGAAAGCACTCGGAGTTACGAAGCCCGCTTTTCTCCCCCTGCACCCCCTCTTTCCGGGCACGTACCGCGGAGGCGGCGCTTCGCGCCTGTCCGCCAATTGTTGAAGTTTCTACGTATTTTCCCTGTTATATCATATATTTTTATTAATGTCTTATCGTATAAAAATTTATATCCAATACCATTACGTATATTATATTTACACATTATGTTTGTATTTGATATATTTGCATTTAATATATTCGCATTTGATATATTCCCATTTGATATATTCTCATTTGATATATTCCCATTTAATATATTCGCATTTGATATATTCTCATTTGATATATTCCCATTTGATATATTCCCACTTGATATATTCCCATTTAATATATTCCCATTTAATATATTCCCATTTAATATATTCGCATTTAATATATTCCCATTTGATATATTTACCATTCAAATTCACTTCTATAATATTCCAAAAAATCCGCAGATGTGCCCCGCACATCGAGACCTACCAACCCCCTCCCCCCCTCACTCTCGGCTCAACCTTCCACATCCAATACCGTCACATACATATAACGGCCTCAAGACTATTTCACTCCCAACAACCCCCTCAGGCCGTTCTCCTCCATCGGCTCAACCTTCCGTATCCAATACCGCAGCATACAGACACAAGTCAACAAAACTCCCACCCTCCACAACCAAGCACTCAAAAAAAAGCCCGAGGGGTGTGCAGAGGGGCCGCGGCTTTGCGGCCCCTTTGCGGTTTTCCTATTTTCGCAAAAAAATACTGCGTCCGTTCGCCAACCCGAACGAAACACAGTATTTTTCAAAAGTATTTTTTTACATTTTGTTACTTAACAACACGTACTCTGTACATGCCCTCGATCTCCTTGAGTTCATCCAACGCCTTAGCAGACGCCGCACTCTCAAGATCAATAAGAGTATAAGCAAACTCCCCTTTACTCTTATTCGTCATATCCGCAATATTCAGTCCCTCGGATCCAAGGATCTTGGTAACCTGACTGATCATATTCGGTGTGTTGCTGTGCGCAAGAGAGATTCTTCCAACAGCCACACAGGTACCCATATCACAGTTCGGATAATTAACTGAATTTTTGATATTACCATTCTCAAGGTAATCGCGGATCTCCTTTACAGCCATCTCTGCACAATTTTCTTCAGATTCCTCTGTAGACGCACCAAGATGCGGAGTTACCAGAATACCCTCGCGTCCTGCAACTGTCTCATTTGCAAAGTCAGTTACATACTTCTTAACCTTGCCACTCTCAACAGCCTCGATCAGCGCATCCTCATCAACAAGAAGATCTCTTGCAAAATTCAGAAGAACCACGCCGTCCTTCATCTTATCGAAAGCTTCTTTGTTGATCATCTTCTTAGTGCTGTCAAGAAGCGGCACATGAATGGTGATATAATCGCACTGGCTGTAGATCTCATCCAGGCTCTTGCTGTGCTTGATGGTTCTGGACAGATTCCATGCCGCATCAATAGAAAGATATGGGTCATAGCCATATACTTCCATGCCAAGACCGCATGCTGCGTTTGCCACCATGGCTCCAATGGCTCCAAGACCGATGATACCAAGCTTTTTGCCGCTGATCTCGCATCCTGCGAACTGTTTTTTCTGCTTCTCGGCAAGCTTGCCGATGTGCTCTTTATCTTTCTCCTGTGCAACCCACTCGATACCTCCTACGATATCTCTGGATGCAAGGAGCATACCTGCAAGTACCAGCTCTTTTACGCCGTTTGCGTTAGCTCCAGGTGTGTTGAATACAACAACACCCTTCTCTGCATACTCCTTAACCGGAATATTATTGACGCCTGCACCTGCACGTGCAACTGCGCAAACACTCTTCGCAAGCTCCATGTCGTGCATTTTTGCACTTCTTACAAGGATTGCATCACACTGGTCAGCTGTCTCTGTTTTTTTATAATTATCGCCAAAAAGTTTCAGACCTTTTTCAGCGATAGGATTCAGGCAATGATACTGGAACATTATGCATTCTCCTCCTCGAATTTTTTCATGAATGCAACCAGTGCCTCTACGCCGGCCTTTGGCATAGCATTGTAGATGCTGGCACGCATTCCGCCAACAGTACGGTGTCCTTTCAGGTTTACAAGTCCTGCTTCAGCTGCCTCTTTGACAAACTTGGCATCCATTTCCTTATCACCGGTTACGAACGGTACATTCATAAGAGATCTGTCTTCCGGAACTACAGTTCCTTTGAACAGCTTGCTGGAATCCAGGTAATCATAAAGGATTTTTGCTTTTTCCTCATTGCGCTGTTTCATCACTTCCAGACCGCCCATCTTCTTCAGCCATTTAAATACTTTTCCGCATACATAGATGCAGTAAGCATTCGGCGTATTGTAAAGAGAGCCTGCGTCTGCATGTGTCTTATAAGTAAGCATGGTTGGGGTTCCCGGAAGAACATCCTCTGTGATCAGGTCCTCACGGATGATCACGATAACCATGCCTGCCGGTCCGATGTTCTTCTGAACACCGCCATAGATAATACCATATTTGCTTACATCTACCGGCTCAGACAGGAAGCAGGAGGATACATCTGCTACCAGAGTCTTACCTTTTGTGTTTGGAAGTTTTTTGAATTTTGTGCCGTAAATGGTGTTGTTCTCACAGATGTATACGTAGTCTGCATCCGGGCTGATCGGCAGATCACTGCAGTCCGGGATATAGCTGAAGGTTTTATCTTCAGAAGAGGCGATCTTGTTTGCTTTTCCGTATTTCTGAGCTTCCTGATAAGCTTTTTTTGCCCACTGTCCTGTTACGATATAATCTGCGACCTTGTTTTTCATAAGGTTCATCGGGATCATGGCAAACTGCTGGGATGCTCCTCCCTGAAGGAAAAGTACCTTGTAGTTATCCGGAATGTTCATAAGCTCGCGAAGATCTTTCTCTGCAGTATCAATGATCTCCTGAAAAGCTGCACTTCTGTGGCTCATTTCCATAACAGACATTCCTGTGCCGTTATAATCCATCATCTCATCCGCTACTTCTTTGAGTACTTCCTCCGGAAGCACTGCCGGTCCGGCAGAAAAATTATACACTCTACTCATGTTTCTTCATATCCTCCTCGTCAAATACATCATCAAGGTTCGCACCAGCCGGTACCATCGGGAACACACTCAGATCCTGATCGATCCAGCAATCCAGAACGACAGGTCCCTCTGCTGCCAGCGCCATCTTAAGTGCAGGCTCCACATCTTCCATCTTTGTCACACGAATGGCTTTTGCACCCAGCGCCTCTGATAATTTCACAAAATCAACGGCGTCATCCAGTACTGTGGAAGAGTATCTCTTTCCATAGAAAAGCGTCTGCCACTGACGCACCATTCCCAGTACATGATTGTTCATAACAATCTGGATCAGCTGTCTGCCACAGCGCGCAGCTGTTGCCAGCTCATTCATATTCATACGGAAGCATCCGTCACCTGCTATATTTACAACTGTTTTTTCCGGTCTGCCCATCTTCGCGCCAATTGCAGCGCCAAGGCCGTAGCCCATGGTTCCAAGGCCGCCGGAAGTAAGAAGAGTTCTCGGCTCTTTGTATTTATAATACTGCGCCGCCCACATCTGATGCTGTCCAACATCTGTGGAGATGATCGCATCACCGTTGGTCAACTCATAAAGCTTCTCTATAATATACGGACCTGTAAGCTGTGTGTGATCATAATTCAGCGGATATTTTGATTTCAATTCCTGGATATGTGCGATCCACTCCGGATGTTCTTTCTTCGGAATTTCCTCCAGAAGGCGTTTCAGCACTTCCTTCACATCACCGATCACACTGGCATCCACTTTGATATTTTTATTGATCTCCGCAGCATCCACATCGATCTGAAGGATTTTTGCATTATGTGCAAAAGTTTTGGTATTTCCTGTTACACGGTCACTGAAGCGTGCACCGAGAACAATAAGAAGATCGCACTCTGTTACGCCAAGATCGGAAGTCTTGGTTCCGTGCATACCTACCATACCTGTATAGAGAGGATCTTCTCCCGGGAAGGTACCCTTGCCCATCAGAGTATCGCAGACAGGAGCCTGGATCCTGCGAGCCAGCTCACGTACTTCCTGGTCAGCACCGGAGATCACACATCCGCCGCCAACAAAAATAAACGGTTTCTCTGCCTCTCTGATCATTTCCAGTGCCTGATCAATATCTTCTTTACGGATACTTTTGATCTCACGGTTAACCGTAGCCGGATGGCATGGCTCATATTCATATTTCATTCCTGTGATATCCTTCGGGACATCCACAAGCACCGGGCCGGGTCTTCCGCTTTTTGCAATATAAAATGCTCTTCTTAACGTATCTGCAAGATCTTCGATATTCTTTACGATGAAACTGTATTTTGTTACAGGCATTACGATACCTGCGATATCAACCTCCTGGAAAGAATCTCTTCCCAGGAGTGGTCTTCCTACGTTTGCAGTAATGGCTACCATCGGTACGGAATCCATGTATGCAGTCGCGATCCCTGTTACCAGGTTAGTTGCTCCTGGACCGGAGGTTGCCAGGCAGACACCCACCTTTCCAGTCGCTCTTGCATAACCGTCAGCAGCATGGGATGCACCCTGCTCGTGGGAGGTCAGTACATGTGTGATCTCATCTTTGTATTCATATAAGGCATCGTAAACATTCAGGATCGCGCCGCCCGGATATCCAAATACGGTATCAACGCCCTGTTCCTTCAGACATTCTACGATGATCTCTGCACCTGTAAGCTGCATATCTTTCGTTCCTCCTTATTTTGCTTTCGGTACTTCCAGGATCGCACCACGGTTTCCGGATGTTACCATGGAAGCGTATCTTGCCAGATATCCGGTTGTCACCTTCGGCTCTCTTGGCTGCCATTTTTCTCTTCTAGCCTGCATCTCTTCATCTGAAACCTTGATCTCCAGTTTCAGCTCCGGAATATTGATGCTGATGATATCGCCTTCCTCAACCAGTGCGATCGGGCCGCCTACTGCTGCCTCCGGTGATACGTGTCCGATAGCGGCTCCTCTGGATGCACCGCTGAAACGTCCGTCGGTGATCAGGGCTACGGAAGAACCAAGTCCCATTCCCACGATGGCAGATGTAGGGTTCAGCATCTCTCTCATTCCAGGGCCACCCTTTGGTCCCTCATAGCGGATAACCACAACATCCCCCTCTACGATCTTACCGCTCTTGATGGCAACAATTGCGTCATCCTCGCTGTCAAATACACGTGCAGGACCTTCATGTACCAGCATCTCCGGTACAACAGCAGAACGTTTTACAACACCACCATCCGGTGCAAGGTTTCCTTTCAGTACGGCAAGTCCGCCTGTCTTTGTATACGGATTGTCGATCGGGCGGATAACCTCCGGATTCAGGTTTACACAGTTTTTGATATTCTCACCTACTGTTTTTCCGGTTACTGTCATACACTCTGTATGGAGAAGTCCCAGCTTGTTCAGCTCATTCATGACCGCATAGACACCACCGGCCTCATTAAGATCTTCCATGTAGGTCGGGCCTGCCGGTGCAAGGTGGCAAAGGTTCGGGGTCTTCTCACTGATCTCATTTGCAAAGCTGATATCAAAATCCATTCCGATTTCATGTGCGATAGCCGGAAGATGAAGCATACTGTTTGTGGAGCATCCAAGTGCCATATCTACTGTAAGTGCATTTAAAACTGCCTCTTTTGTCATAATGTCTCTTGGGCGGATGTTCCTTCTGTACATTTCCATTACCTGCATTCCTGCATGTTTTGCAAGACGGATACGCTCGGAGTATACGGCCGGGATGGTACCGTTTCCTTTCAGTCCCATACCGAGAACCTCTGTCAGGCAGTTCATGCTATTCGCAGTGTACATACCGGAACATGATCCGCAGGTCGGGCAGGTTTTGTTTTCGAATTCTTCCAGATCATCTGCTGTGATGGTTCCTGCTGCATAGGAGCCTACTGCCTCAAACATACTGGAAAGACTGGTTTTGTGTCCTTTTACATGGCCGGCAAGCATCGGACCGCCGCTTACGAATACAGTAGGAACGTTGATCCTTGCCGCTGCCATCAGAAGGCCAGGTACGTTTTTGTCACAGTTGGGAACCATGACCAGGGCATCAAACTGATGAGCCAATGCCATGGCCTCTGTGGAATCTGCGATCAGGTCACGTGTAACAAGGGAATATTTCATTCCAACGTGTCCCATTGCGATTCCGTCACATACTGCGATCGCCGGAAATACAACCGGTGTGCCGCCAGCCATTGCAACGCCGAGCTTTACAGCATTTACAATTTTGTCAAGGTTCATATGTCCCGGTACGATCTCGTTATAAGAACTTACGATTCCTACCAGTGGTTTGTCCATTTCTTCCTTTGTCATTCCAAGGGCATTGAACAGGGAACGATGTGGTGCCTGCTGTGTGCCTTTTCTTACGGTATCACTTTTCATTTTTAAGGTCTCTCCTTTTTATTCTTTACGATAGGATCCGGTATCTGTTTATAGACTTCCTCTTCCAGGTACCGGGTTTTTCTGTTCTGTTTCGTTTTCTTCTCTCTGTCCCGCTTCATTTATGCAATGGCATCTGCGATCAGATCGCCCATCTCTTTGGTTCCGACAAGCTTGCATCCGTCAGACATGATATCTCCTGTTCTGTAACCCTCTGTAAGAACCTTCTGTACTGCTGTTTCCACAGCATCTGCTTCTTTATCAAGATCCAGAGAATATCTCAGCATCATAGCAGCGGAAAGAATGGTTGCGATGGGGTTTGCCTTGTTCTGGCCTGCGATATCCGGTGCAGAACCATGGCTCGGCTCATAGAGACCAAGCTTTGTCTCATTTAAGCTTGCGGAGGAAAGCATTCCGATAGAACCGGTCACCATACTTGCCTCATCAGAGAGGATATCTCCGAACATGTTTTCTGTAAGGATAACATCAAACTGCTTCGGATCACGTACCAGCTGCATTGCACAGTTATCAACCAGCATATGCTCCAGTGTTACATCCGGATAGTCCTTTGCCACATCCTCTACTACACTTCTCCAGAGTCTGGAAGAATCAAGAACATTGGCTTTATCTACACTTGTAACCTTATTTCTTCTCTTACGTGCGATCTCAAATGCCTTAATGGCAATACGGCGGATCTCATTCTCATTATAAGAAAGAGTATCTACTGCTGTGCGGACTCCGTTCTCCTCAGTAGTCTTTCTTGCTCCGAAATAAAGACCTCCTGTAAGCTCTCTTACGATGATCATGTCAAAACCATCTCCGATGATCTCATCACGGAGCGGGCATGCATCACGAAGCTCATTGTAAAGATAAGCCGGACGAAGGTTTGCAAACAGGTTCAGCGCCTTACGTATCGCAAGAAGACCTGCCTCCGGGCGTTTGGACGGCTCCAGCTTGTACCACGGGGATGTCTTGGCATCGCCGCCAATGGAACCCATCAGTACTGCATCAGAAGCTTTTGCCTGGGCAATGGCTTCCTCTGTAAGAGGTACTCCGTGAGCATCAATGGATGCCCCTCCTAAAAGAACCTCTGTGTATGAAAATTTATGACTGTATTTCTCACATACTCTGTCTAAAACTTTTTTGGCCTCGGCAACAATCTCCGGACCGATTCCGTCTCCCGGAATCAGGGCAATCTTGTACTCCATTTTATTCACTCCTCCGATTTCCCCTGTGCTGTAAAATTTTAACGCACTGGTGTGGATAATTGTTATTATCATAACGCACTTTTCGACGGATTTCAACCTATTAAATAGATAAAGTTATTTCCGGAATGCAAAAAATAAACAGCAATTCCCTGTTTCTGCCGCCACAGAGACATACTTTCGCACACAAAAAAAGAAAAACTGCCCTACCATTCCGGTACAGCAGTCTTTCTTTTTTTATCATATTCTGTTTTTCCTGATGATCTTCTCAGAATTTCCCGCTGGAACCACCGAAGGTATCACCGGAAGATGAGGTATGGGTGCTGGAACCACCGTTATTATCCTCATTTTTCGGTTTTGCAGATTTTGATACCGTACTGTAGAGGTAAAAATCATTACTTCTGGTCACATTCATACTGCCCTGCCGCACATAAGAAGCCGCCCGATCCTGTTTTCGCACAGTTTTCAGCTTTCTTCTCATATTTCCGGTCACCAGTAATCCTGCCACAAGCCCCACAGCAAGAGCGATCAGCAGGTTTATCCCAACCGCAAAAGGCTCATCCGGAAGGTTTTCCACATCGTATGGCTCTGCCTCATTTGCCTGCGTGATAAAATCATCGCATTCCGTGGCAAACTTATGAAACGCTTCGTTATAATCACCGTCACTTAAATAAGGCTTCACCTGATCCATGATGTAGGACTGTCCGGCATCCGTAAACACTTCTATCGCATATCCGTGTGTTGCAATGGCCCAGTTACGGTCTCCCATATCCAACAGGAATAAAATACCGTCACCATTTTCCCCCTGCCCATATCCATGGTCAATAAAATAATCCTCCGCATACGCCTGGGCTGTTTTTCCCTCAAGACTGTTAACGGTAACGACCACAACATCTACCTGATCCCGCTCACTGATCTCATCCAGAGTACTGCTCAGGCTCTCCTGCTGCTCTGCATCCAGAAGTCCCGCCTGGTCATCCAGACGGCTTACGGTGCCTGCCCATACTGGAAAAGCACATGCCAGACACAAAAGGATCGATATCAAAAATACAGATATTCTTTTTTTCATGGCATCCACCTCCCTACAAAGCCCAGATCAGATACAGGATAATATAAGTGATCACACCCACGACCCCCGTTGTTCCCAGGAACCATCGTGCAAAAGCGTTCTTGTCTGTAGGCAGATTTCCCACAAATTTCCCTGTCTGACCATTCATGGCAAATATGTAATTATCACCCTTCCACTTCGTCTGCAGGATCCATACGGGATATAACGCATATTTCGTTGTCCCGTTATGAAGCCGGATACTGGTATTCTCCGGTACCACACTGGCGTATCCTCTCACCGTATCCCGGAATGCAGCCTCTGTGCTGCGGCGGATACGCTCATTGGCACGTTCCTCACACTCGCTGGCTGTCACATCATATTTATCTGCAAAATATCCAGCCAGATACGCAGTCTGAAAATCCACCGCTTCTTTGAAATCAAAAGGCTCTATAGACTCCATCAGATCATTTTCCATGCTGGCAGAGCCATCCACCGGTACATGATCAAAACCAAGAGAACCACTTCTATGTACTGCATAATAGCTGGTCTCCGTATAATCATAATCACTATCGCTCCAGAACCGGGTCTTTGTTGCACGGTAACGGATATCTGCGTCTGCGTCTGTGTCATACAGCCAGAACGGAACGTAGATGCCCTTAACCTCGCTGATATGATTCTCTGACTTAAATGCTTTCGGCAAAAGTCTCTTACCGGTAAGATGCTTTTTCAGCCTCTCCTTTGCCGCTTTCTTGTCCAGCTTAAACGGGATCACATAATCCGGCTTCAGTGCACCGGACAGCTGCCCGGTCATTACCACCGGACTTCCGCAAAACGGGCAGGCCGTTGCTGCCGTATTGGCATCTCCCACGATCTCACCGCCACAGGACTTGCACACATAGGTACGCAGCCCCTCACTCTCCCCGTCCTGCCACTCACTGCCGGCCTCATCCGACCAGCTCATATCCTCAGGCTGCTCTTCCTCCACAGTCTGGGCATATTCCGATAACGTACCAACATCAAACTCCGTATCACAAAACGGACACTTCATCTTCTGCACAGAACTGTCAAACTCTATGGAGCCACCACAGCACGGACACTTAAACTCCTGCATCTTCGCCATATATTCACCTCACTTCATCATTCTGTATCCAACAACCGGCAGGAGTTACCCTGCATTTTGCTCCTGACCATCTCTCTTTCTGATCTATACTGCATCCTCCGGTCCGAACGGATCACCGCACTCCGGGCAGAATTTCGGTGGATTCTCCGGATCTGCCGGTTCCCATCCGCACCTGCTGCAACGATACTGCATCTTCTTCTCCGGCTTCTTCGCTCCGCAGTTCATACAGAACTTGCCTTTATTCACCGTACCGCAGGAACAGGTCCAGCTGTCCTCCACCGGACGCGATGCACCACACTCCGGACAGAATTTCCCCGAAGAAACCGCACCACAACTGCAGGTCCAGGAACCAGCCGCAGCCGCAGCCCCTGCTCCGTTCCCTGCCGGCGAAACCGGCTGCGCTGCCTGCTGCTGTACACTCTGCTGCTGCGCCTGCTGCTTCTGGCCCATCTCAAACAACTGCTGCGCATTCAGACCACCTGCATTAGCAGCCATACCCATGCCCATAAAACCAGTCATAGCCCCTGCTGAATTAGAAGCCGCAGCCTTCATAGCATCCGCCTGGGCCCCGGTCAGAGTAGCCGCAGCCATAGCAGGATCACGCATCATAGCCGTACGCTGAGCCTGCTTGATCATCTCGGCATCCTCATCCGGCAATGTCACAGAACCAAGTGCCACACTGACCACCTTAAGCCCACGAAGCTCCTCCCACTTGGCAGAAAGCACCTCATTCATGGCATTCTCCAGCTCCGTATTATGAGTCACGATCTGATTCGGACGCAACTCCAGCTCCGAAAGCCTTCCGAAAGCAGGCTGCAGCGCACTGATAAACTCCGCCTTCAGCTGTCCGTCCAGCTCCTCTCTGGTATACTCCCGCTCCACATTTCCACACACATTCGTATAAAAAAGAAGGGGATCCGCGATCCTGTAGGAATAAACACCATGACATCTCACAGCCACATCCACATCCAGCCCGATCCTGGAATCCACAACCCGGAACGGGATCGGATTAGCAGTACCAAACTTGTTATCCACAAGCTCCTTGGTATTAAAATAATACACCCTCTGATCCTTACCCGTATCACCGCCAAAAGCAAACCTCTTCCCGATCGTATCAAAGGTCTTCCTGATTCCGTCACCCAGACTACCTGAAAAAATACTCGGCTCCGTAGAAGCATCATACGTATACTCTCCCGGATCCGCACAAACCTCAACAACCTTTCCCTGCTCCACGATCATCATACACTGACCATCCGCCACAGCGATCCCGCTGCCGCTGGAAATGATATTATCACTCCCATGTTTATTGGAAGACCTGGAAGAAGACCTCTTCGTCCCCTTCACAACCATCACTTCTTTATCCATAGCCTCACAGTAAAAAAACTCCTTCCACTGATCCGCCAACGTACCACCCGCTGCACCCACAGCCGCTCTGATAAGACCCATAAATCCAACCCCTTTCTGAAAATTCATTCTTATTTACAATTTTACGATATTCCAAAGCCATCGTCACTCTCATTTCTGATAGTAACATCATTATTACACGAATTTTACCAAAAATCCACTTATTTCTATACAATATTACAATTGTTATATTCCCATCACATCCGCAATCTCAGCACATCCACACAATCCATCTGCGCTGGCATCAAAGGCTATTCTCCCATCACATCCGCAATTCTAGGCACATCCGCAACCCCAGGCTGACAGCGCAGCGCCTCAGCCGTCCCCACCCAACCAAACACAAACTCAGCCATTGCAGTCGTCCAGCGCAGCGCTGACGACCCACAACCAACCGTCAAACGACACTATTTTCTCACCGGAAGCACCAGCCGGGGAAGGGGATGCTGGATGGCTCTGCTTCTGCAGGAGGGGAGCTGATTCTTGGACGACGGGAATCTGCGTTGTTTTTCAAAAGTCCGCTGTCTGAGCGGCAGCAGGCCGCGAGTTCGGACTTTTTAAAAACGCTTTTAGCAGATTTCCGGCGTCCTAGAAGCCAGCCCCCGACGAAGCCGCAGACCAGCCAGCATCCCCTTCCCCGGCGTCCCTTCATCCGTTCGTTCGTCCGTTCGTCCACATACAAATACAAAAAAAGACACCACGTCACAAAAAACGCAGTGCCTCTCTCATATTCAAGTTATTGCGAAAAAAGCATCAAGCAGAAGCCTGATCAGCCTTCTCAACCTCAGCAATCGCCTGCTTCCTCATAGGAATACGGCAATTCTTATTATTACCAAACTCAACAATAACATCTTCCTCAGTCATATCAATAACAACACCATAAAAACCACTGGTAGTAACAACACTGTCACCAACCTCCATGCTGTTCAACATAGTCTGAGTTCTCTTCTGCTCCTTCTTCTGCGGACGGATCATCATAAAATACATAATTCCAAACAGAACTACGATCCAGACAATACCAAGACCCGCGCTAAGTCCGCCAGCTGCCGCTGTAGATGATGCGATCATTTCAAATTCCTCCTGCTAAAAACAAATAATCTGCGGTACCCCCGCCGTTACTGACCTCTAAAAGTGTCACTTCGTATTATCATACACAAAAACCAAAAAACCTTCAAGAGTTTTCTTATAAAATCAAAGTAATTTACACAAATTTTATAAATAAAACTTACCGGTTCCCGTTGATCCTGCCTTCCTCAAAGCCTTCCAGACGCATCTTCTTATAAGCCGCAAAATTCCCTGCATCCAGCGCATCCCTGATCTCTTCCATCATATGATTATAGAAATACAGATTATGCAGAACGCAAAGCCTCATGCCAAGCATCTCCTTCGCCTTCAGAAGATGACGGATATACGCTCTGCTGTAATGACGGCAGGTCGGGCACTGGCACTCCTCATCGATCGGTTTGGAATCCAGCTCATACTTTGCATTAAAAAGATTCATCTTGCCATGGTTGGTATACACGTGACCATGACGGCCGTTACGGCTGGGATATACACAGTCAAAAAAGTCAATACCACGCTCAACCCCCTCCAGGATATTGGCCGGGGTACCAACCCCCATAAGATACGTCGGCTTGTTCTGCGGCAAATGCGGAACTACCTCATCCAGGATCCGGTACATCTCCTCATGACTTTCACCAACTGCAAGGCCGCCCACTGCATAGCCGTCCAGATCCATCTCCGCGATAGCCTGGGCATGCTCAATACGGATATCTTCATAAACAGCCCCCTGGTTAATGCCAAAAAGAAGCTGGTTCTTGTTAATGGTATCCGGCAGACTGTTCAGACGAGCCATCTCATCCTTGCATCTTTTAAGCCAGCGTGTTGTACGCGCTACCGATTTCTGTACATAATCCCTGTCTGCCACACTGCTTGGGCACTCATCAAAGGCCATTGCAATGGTAGAGGCCAGATTTGACTGGATCTGCATGCTCTGCTCCGGTCCCATAAAAATCTTATGACCATCGATATGAGAGTTAAAATACACGCCCTCTTCCTTGATCTTACGAAGCTTCGCCAGCGAAAACACCTGGAATCCGCCGGAATCGGTAAGGATTGGTCTGTCCCAGTTCATAAATTCATGAAGACCTCCCAGCTGCTTTACCACCTTGTCGCCAGGGCGCACATGAAGATGATAGGTATTGGACAGCTCTACCTGTGTACCGATCTCATGAAGATCCACAGTGGAAACTGCACCTTTAATTGCTGCAATTGTTCCTACATTCATAAAAACAGGAGTCTGGATCGTTCCGTGGACCGTCTTAAACTCGCCCCTTTTCGCTCTTCCTTCTGTTGTGATCAGTTTATATTCTGCCATTTCATTTCCCTTCTAAAAACATTTTAAAGTTGTCTCTGCCCGGCATCTGCGTCGCAGATACAGCCATAACCAGCTACCGATGCAAATATCTTTCAAAACTTTTAGTCAATATCATAACACATTTTTTTCTTTACGGCTACTGATTGTTAAACTTTTACATTGCCATTTTTTAAACGATATCGTATAATATAGAATATTCGCTTAAAAATCCTTTATAATAAGAAGAAACAACTCCCATCTGACAGAAATGTCAGAGTCGGGCAACCCCTGTATAGATACAACGAGGAGGAAATCAATTTTTTATGAAGAAACACACACTTGGAATTGACATTGGTTCCACCACTGTTAAGATTGCGATCTTAGACGAAAACGATACGCTTGTCTTCTCCGACTATGAGAGACATTTTGCAAATATCCAGGAAACCCTTGCAGATCTTCTTCAGAAAGCTGAGGATCAGCTTGGTGAACTGACACTCTGTCCGGTCATTACAGGTTCCGGCGGACTGACACTTGCCAATCATCTGGAAGTACCTTTTGTACAGGAGGTTATCGCCGTATCCACTTCCCTGCAGAAGCTGGCACCAAAGACGGATGTTGCTATCGAGCTTGGAGGCGAGGATGCCAAGATCATCTATTTCGAAAACGGAAATGTAGAGCAGCGTATGAATGGCATCTGTGCCGGCGGTACCGGTTCCTTCATTGACCAGATGGCATCTCTGCTCCAGACCGATGCACCAGGTCTTAATGAATACGCCAAACATTACAAGGCACTTTATCCCATTGCGGCACGCTGCGGTGTTTTCGCAAAAACAGATATCCAGCCACTGATCAACGACGGAGCAACTAAGGAAGACCTTTCTGCCTCCATTTTCCAGGCAGTTGTCAACCAGACCATTTCCGGTCTTGCCTGCGGTAAACCGATCCGCGGACATGTTGCCTTCCTTGGCGGGCCTCTTCACTTCCTTTCTGAGCTGAAGACTGCTTTTATCCGAACCCTGAAGCTGGATGATGAACATATTATCGCACCGGACAACTCTCATCTGTTCGCAGCCATCGGCTCCGCCCTGAATGCAAAGCAGGATGTTACCGTTTCCCTGACTGAACTGAAGGAACGCATGCGGACTACCATCAAGCTGGATTTTGAGGTAGAACGTATGGAGCCGCTTTTTGCCACAGAGGACGACTACCAGGCTTTCCATAACCGTCAGAGTGCCTACAGGGTAAAAACCGGAGATCTTTCCACCTATAAGGGAAAATGCTTCCTGGGGATCGACGCCGGCTCTACCACAACAAAAACCGCGCTGGTAAGCGAAGACGGAACTCTTCTTTATTCCTTCTACAGCAGTAACAACGGAAACCCGCTGAAAACCACCATCAACTCCATCAAAGAGATTTACAGCCTTCTTCCGGAAGATGCAGAAATTGCTTTTTCCTGCTCCACCGGTTACGGCGAAGCCCTGATCAAAGCGGCACTTCTTCTTGACGAAGGTGAAGTCGAAACCGTTTCCCATTATTACGCAGCTGCTTTCTTTGATCCTGAAGTAGACTGCATCCTGGATATCGGCGGTCAGGATATGAAATGTATCAAGATCCGTAACCAGACTGTTGACAGTGTACAGCTCAACGAAGCATGTTCCTCAGGCTGCGGTTCCTTTATCGAAACCTTTGCAAAATCTCTGAACTACACAGTACAGGACTTTGCAAAAGCAGCTCTTTTTGCAAAACATCCCATTGATCTTGGAACACGCTGTACTGTATTTATGAATTCCAAAGTTAAGCAGGCCCAGAAGGAAGGCGCTGAGGTTTCCGATATCTCCGCTGGTCTTGCCTACTCCGTTATCAAAAACGCCCTCTACAAGGTTATCAAGGTTTCCGATGCTTCCGAGCTTGGCAAGCATATCGTTGTACAGGGTGGTACCTTCTATAATGACGCAGTTCTCCGCAGCTTTGAGAAGATTGCCAACTGCCAGGCCATCCGCCCGGATATCGCCGGGATCATGGGTGCCTTCGGTGCTGCTCTGATCGCAAGGGAGCGCTATCAGGAGGGTGAAAAAACCTCCATGCTTTCCATCGATCAGATCAACAGCCTCCAGTACACCACCTCCATGGCAAACTG
The DNA here is from genome assembly GCF_020686995.1 of Blautia fusiformis. Classification (NCBI taxonomy): domain Bacteria; kingdom Bacillati; phylum Bacillota; class Clostridia; order Lachnospirales; family Lachnospiraceae; genus Blautia; species Blautia fusiformis. The sequence continues at coordinate 224,559 of NZ_JAJEPT010000003.1, read as the reverse complement.
CCGCGGATGTACCAACAACTGCCGTCTGACCATCAACAAATTCTCCGGCGGCCGTAAATACATCAGCGGAAACCGCTGTGAGCGCGGACTTGGAAAAGAAAAGAACAAGGATCATATCCCGAACCTTTTCGATTACAAATATAAGAGGCTCTTTTCCTATGAACCACTTTCCGCAGATAAGGCTACCCGTGGACAGGTTGGTATCCCACGTGTTCTGAATATGTTTGAGAATTACCCGTTCTGGTATACCTTCTTCACAGAGTTGAAATACCAGGTGGTGCTTTCTCCTACTTCCACACGTAAGATCTACGAGCTGGGTATTGAGTCCATCCCAAGTGAATCCGAATGCTACCCGGCCAAGCTTGCTCACGGACATGTCACATGGCTGATCCGTAACGGTGTGAAATTTATCTTCTACCCATGCATCCCTTACGAACGCAACGAGTTCCCGGATGCGGTCAACCATTATAACTGCCCGATCGTTACTTCCTATGCGGAAAATATCAAGAACAATGTGGACGAGCTCAGTGATCCATCCATCACCTTCCGCAACCCGTTCCTGGCATTTACTTCCGAGGATATCCTAACAAACCGCCTTGTGGAAGAATTCCAGGATATTCCTGCCGCCGAGGTCAAAGCTGCTGCCCACAAGGCCTGGGAAGAACTTGCAGCTGTACATACGGATATCCAGAAAAAGGGTGAGGAAACCCTGCAGTACCTGAAAGAAACCGGCCGCCGCGGAATCGTTCTTGCAGGCCGTCCATACCATATTGACCCGGAAATCCACCACGGTATCCCGGATATGATCAACAGCTACGGAATCGCCGTATTTACCGAAGACTCCGTTGCACACCTTGGACATCTGGAGCGTCCCATCCGTGTCAACGACCAGTGGATGTATCACTCCCGTCTCTACTCTGCCGCAAATTTTGTAAAAACAAGAGAGGATCTGGATCTGATCCAGTTGAATTCCTTCGGATGCGGACTTGATGCCGTTACCACCGATGAGGTTTATGAGATCCTGGATGGAAGTGACAAGATCTACACCTGCCTGAAGATCGATGAGGTCAACAACCTGGGTGCGGCAAGGATCCGTATCCGTTCCCTGATCGCTGCTATCCGTGCAAAACAGGCACAGAATAAAAAAAGGAACATCAATCCGGCTTCCATTGAGAAAATATCCTTTACCAAGCAGATGCGTAAGGAGTACACCATTCTCTGCCCGCAGATGTCTCCATTCCACTTCGGAATCTTTGAGGCTGCTTTTAAAGCATCCGGCTATAACCTGGAAGTCCTCCCCAACGACAACAAGCATGCTGTTGATGTGGGTCTTAAATATGTAAACAACGATGCCTGCTATCCGTCCCTGATGGTTGTGGGACAGATCATGGATGCTCTTCTTTCCGGCAAATATGACCTGAACAAAACTGCAGTCATCATGTCTCAGACAGGCGGCGGCTGCCGTGCCTCCAACTATATCGCATTCATCCGCCGCGCCCTGAAAAAAGCCGGTATGGAGCAGATTCCGGTTATCTCCCTCAACTTAAGCGGACTGGAGAGCAACCCTGGCTTTAAGCTGACACTGCCGCTGATCAAGCGTATCGTTTACGGTGCCGTATTCGGTGATATCCTGATGAAATGCGTATATCGCATGCGTCCTTACGAGCTGGAAAAGGGTATCGTAAACCGTAAGCACAAGATCTGGGAGCAGCGCGTCATTGCCTTCGTAACAGGCAGCAGCGTCAGCCATGGTACCTTCAAAAAAATGTGCCGTGAGATGGTCCATGATTTTGATACGATCCCGATCTCCGATGAGAAAAAGCCTCGCGTTGGTATCGTAGGTGAGATCCTTGTCAAGTTCCTGCCTGCTGCCAACAATCACCTGGCAGATCTTCTGGAGGCAGAAGGGGCAGAACCGGTTGTTCCGGATCTTATCGACTTTATCTGCTACTGCTTCTACAACCAGAATTTCAAGGTTGAAAAGCTTGGATTCAAGAAATCCAAGGCAACCATCGCAAATCTTGGTCTCAGAGCCATCGACTGGCTGAGAAAAACAGCAAATGAAGCCCTGGAGCAGAGCCGCCACTTTACACCGGCCGCAGATATCCGTGATCTTGCAAAAATGGCTGCGCCCATCGTTTCTGCCGGAAATCAGACCGGTGAAGGATGGTTCCTGACCGGAGAGATGATGGAACTCATCCACGGCGGTGTCCCGAACATCGTCTGCATCCAGCCTTTTGGATGCCTGCCGAACCACATCGTAGGAAAAGGTGTCATCAAGGAAGTTCGCCGTGAGCATCCGGAAGCCAACATTGTTGCCATCGACTACGATCCAGGTGCCAGCGAAGTAAATCAGCTGAACAGGATCAAACTTATGCTTTCCACAGCACAGAAGAATCTGCATAAAGACGATAAAAAAGACGCATAACAAGAAATGTAGGTTACAAACATCTTTTTCCCAAAAAACAAATTCAAAGCTGCACAGCCGCAGGATTCCTGCCGGCTGTGCAGCTCTTTTTATTTCAGATATGATTCCTGTCAGACAGATTTTTTCTCTGATCCATCACTCTTCACAGGAGGCTTTGCACGGAGCATCAAAGCTCGGGTTAAAGGCATAGAAATTTTTGGCATCCAGCTGCTCCTGCACGGATCTCAGTGCTTCACCGAAACGCTGGAAATGGACTACCTCTCTTGCCCGAAGGAAACGGATGGGATCTGCAACCTCCGGGATATTTTTCACCACCCGGAGGATATTATCGTAGGTGGAGCGTGCCTTCTGTTCTGCCGCCAGATCTTCAAACAGATCCGTGATCGGATCACCCTTACTCTGGAATTCGCAGGCATTAAAGGGCACTCCACCTGCAGCCTGCGGCCAGATTCCCACCGTGTGGTCAATATAATACGGCCCAAGTCCGCTGTTCTCGATTTCTTCCATAGAAAGATCCTTTGTCAGCTGATGGACAATGGTGGACACGATTTCCAAATGTGCCAGTTCTTCTGTTCCCACATCATTGAGCACTGCCGCGACCATCCGGTTCGGTGCGGTAAAACGCTGGGAAAGATACCGCATGGAAGCTCCTATTTCTCCGTCCGGTCCGCCATACTGGCTGGATATAAACTGTGCCAGCTTTGCGTTAGACGTCTTGATATTTACAGGATACTGGAGTCTTTTTTCATAATTCCACATACCTTATCTGCACCCTCCTTCCTGTTCCCATGGAAACGGCTGTTCCATCCACTGCCATGACTTAAGATTGCTGTCGTTTCCGGTATCAATGGTCAGCGGTCCATAAAATTTTGCATATTTTTCCAGAAGCTCATTTCTTCTTGCTGAAAGCTCACTGTAATATTCAAGAGCTCTTTTTTCTTTTGGATGCGTATCCAGAAAAAGGAGAAGATCGTCAATGGCAAAGCTTACCTGGTCAATAAACTGCAGCAGTTCTTTTTTGGAAGTACAATTTCCATACATCATCGACTTCCTCCTCTCCTGCCGCAGAACGGCTTGCAAAGCTCAGGGAAAATAGTTCCGACCTGAAGAGCTTTTTTCAGCTCAAAGGTAGGCGCAAATTCCTGGTATGGCACATACGCCATTGCAGGAACCTGTTTTGCCATATCAGAAAATGATCGATCCGTCCGGCCTGCCATCCCGCTATTCATCCCACAGGTATACTGATATGGCCGGCAGCCCGAACGATTCATCTGAAATCGGTCCATAATCGAAATCCTTTCATTCATGATCACGCTATATTTTATGACCGTTTTTTAAACTTGTGAAAACAGGAATGTTCACTTTCCTTCATATATATCTATCTTTCTGCCATTTTTTTCTATATATACAGGAAAATATTACTGTTTAAAAATCAGATATACAGTGCTATAATATCCTTGCCTATCTTTACACGGATGGGCGCTTTTACTTATGATTTGTAGCCCTGACCGGCTATTGAAGGAGGAAATTATGCAGGTAATTATTGTAGGCTGCGGAAAAGTCGGTAGAAATCTTGCAGAGCAGCTTCAGGCAGAGGATATTGATATCACTCTTGTCGACGTTATTGCCGACAAGATCAATGATCTCTGCGAAAATATCGACGCTATGGGAATCGTCGGTAATGGTGCCAGCATCAATACTTTAATGGAGGCAGGTGTTGATACTGCAGATATTCTGATCGCAGTTACCGCTTCTGACGAGTTGAACCTTCTCTGCTGTCTGATCGCGCAGAAGGCCAACCACTGTCAGACCATCGCCCGCGTCCGTAACCCCATTTATGAAAAAGAAATCGGATTCATCAAAGAACGTCTTGGTGTTACCATGATCATTAACCCGGAGTTTGCCGCTGCCCAGGAAATTTCACGGCTTCTCCGTTTTCCATCTGCGATCAAGATTGACACCTTTGCACGTGGTCGTGTAGAACTTCTCAAGTTTAAAGTTCTCCCGGAATTCAAGCTGGACGGAATGAGCGTTTCCCAGATCTCAGATGCTTTCCGAAGTGATATTCTGGTCTGCGCGATCGAGAGCCGTGACAATGTATCCATTCCTGGTGGTGATCACATTATACACGACGGAGATATGGTTTCCATTCTGGCCTCTCCGCTTAATGCAGCGGCATTTTTCCGTAAGATCGGTCTCAAGACCAATCAGGTCAAAAACTGTATCATCGTAGGTGGCGGAACCATTTCCTATTATCTTGCCCATGCACTTCTGGGTATGAAGATCAGTGTCAAGATCATCGAGCAGAACAAAAACCGCTGTGAGCACTTAAGCGAACTGCTTCCAGATGCGACTATCATCAATGGTGACGGAACGAACCGTTCTCTTCTGCTAGAAGAAGGACTTTCCGAGTCCGAATCCTTTGTCACTCTGACAAATCTGGATGAGGAGAATGTATTTCTTGCTCTCTTTGCCAAAAGCATCTCCGATGCCAAGCTGGTTGCCAAGGTCAACCGTCTGGAATTTGATGATGTCATCGACTCCCTGGATATCGGAAGTGTCATCTACCCGAAAAATATCACTGCTGATTATATCCTGCAGTATGTCCGTGCCACTCAGAACAGCATCGGCAGCAATGTAGAAACCCTTTATCATATTCTGGATGGCAATGCAGAAGCACTGGAATTTGCGATCCGTGAGGAATCTGCCGTAACTTATATCCCTCTTGCAGAGCTGAATCTCCGCAAGAATCTTCTGGTGGGATGCCTGAACCGCAACGGCCGCATCCGCATTCCCCGTGGTCAGGATATGATCCAGGTGGGAGATACCGTGATCATCGTAACCACTCACAAGGGGCTTCGCGACATCACAGATATACTTGAAAAATAGAGGTACTGCCAAATGAATTATTCGATTATTATTTATATCCTGGGATGGATCATGAATGTGGAGGCTGTCTGTATGCTGGTTCCCGGCATCACTGCCCTTATCTACCGCGAAAAATCCGGTATTGCCTTCCTGATCACGATTCTGGCATGTCTGGCCATCGGTGTTCCACTGGTCAGCCGCAAACCGTCCAAGAAAGCGTTTTACGCCCGTGAAGGCCTTGTGACTACTGCTTTAAGCTGGATCGTCCTCAGTATTGTCGGTGCTGTGCCGTTTGTGCTCAGCGGGGCTATCCCGAATCCCATTGATGCTTTTTTTGAGATTGTTTCCGGTTTCACTACAACCGGTTCCAGTATTCTCTCCGATCCATCACAGATGCCTTACAGCATCAATATCTGGAGATGCTTTTCCCACTGGATCGGTGGTATGGGTGTTCTGGTATTTATCCTGACACTGCTTCCGCTTGCAGGTGGCTATCATATGAACCTTATGAAGGCAGAAAGCCCCGGTCCTTCCGTAGGAAAGCTTCTTCCAAAAGTCCAGTCAACTGCCAAGATCCTGTACAAGATCTACATTGCACTCACTGTTGCACTGATCATCCTCCTGCTTCTTGGGGGGATGCCTCTTTACGACAGTCTCTGTGCAGCATTTGGAACTGCCGGAACCGGTGGGTTCGGAATCAAATCCGACAGTATGGGAAGCTACAGCTTATATATTCAGATCGTCATCACCATCTTTATGATCCTGTTTGGCGTAAACTTCAATGTCTATTTTCTTCTTCTCACCAGGAAGTTTTCTCAAGCATTGAAATCTGAAGAGGTCCGCTGCTACTTCTTTGTGATCATCGCTTCTGCCCTGATGATCACATTCAATGTCCGACATCTGTTTGACAATGTGTGGGAAGCACTTCAACAGGCATTTTTCCAGGTTGGTTCTATTATCACCACCACCGGTTATGCCACTACGGATTTTAACCAGTGGCCTGCGGTATCCAGAACGATCCTGGTACTGCTTACCTTCTGTGGTGCCTGTGCCGGCAGTACAGGCGGCGGAATCAAGATTTCCCGTCTTCTGCTTCTTGCAAAATCCGTCCGCAAGGAACTGCATCTTTATCTGCATCCCAATGCAGTAAAAAAGATCAAAATGGACGGAAAAGCGGTGTCTCACGAAGTTATGCGTGCCACCAATATTTATATGATCGTTTATCTGATGATCGTGGCTACATCTATCTTTATCATCAGTTTTGATGAATTTGATCTTGTAACAAATTTCACAGCCGTAGTCACCACTTTAAACAATGTGGGTCCCGGTCTTTCCCTGATCGGTCCTACCGGAAACTTCGGGATCTTTTCTCCGCTGTCCAAGCTGGTCCTTTCTTTCGATATGCTGGCCGGCCGACTGGAGCTATTTCCGATTCTGATCCTTTTCCTTCGTGAAACCTGGAAGAAATTCTGATAAATATTCGTCATATTTTGCTATGTTTGTGGCATAAATTGTTCTTTTCACATTTATTTCAAATGTTAGACACACTTTCTTCACATTTTTACTGTATATTATAAACCATAGAAGGTGATGAACTTTCTATAATATTTTTCTTTTTCATACGCGCCGGTACGAAAGTACCGGCCTCCTTCCATTTATGGAGTATTTTTTTCCACTCCCTCATAATCGAAATCCGGAATAAAGCTTTCTGAAGCAGTTTCTCCTTCCTGTATAAATCCATTCTGAATCCCCATATCCACAGCAGCATCCAGAACTTTTTCATACTCTCTTTTTGTAACTTTCCGGTTTAATTCCTTAAATTCCACAAATTTTCTCACCGGCGTATACTGATTCATAATACTGATATAAATATCTTCCCCATAGGTTTCATGAAGATACCTCAGAGCCTTTATGGAATTTCCTGTATGTCCCGGCAGGATCAGATGACGGACAATAGTTCCTTTCCGGATGTATCCATCCTCTCCAAACTCACATTTCCCGGTCTGACGCACCATCTCTCCAATTGCAGCCTTTGCAGCCTGCACATAATCCGGCGCATAAGAAAATTTCTGTGCAAGCTCCGGATCCAGATATTTCAGATCCGGAAGATAAATGTCCACATATCCTTCCAGAAGCTTCAGGGTTTCTGTTTTTTCATACCCGCTGGAATTATACACCACCGGAATATCCAGACCATTCCTTCGGGCCATATCCAGTGCCTCTATGATCTGTGGTACATAGTGTGCACCTGTTACCAGATTGATGTTTGCAGCTCCTTTTTCCTTCAGTTCCAGAAAAATCTCTCCAAGCCGTTCCACACTTACAGCCCGTCCCCTGCTCCCGATGGCAATATCATGATTCTGGCAGAAACAGCAGCGCAGCCCGCATCCGGAAAAGAACACCGCTCCGGAACCTTTTGTTCCGGAAATGCAGGGTTCCTCCCACATATGCAGTGCTGCTCTTGCCAGATAAATTCTCTCATCCATGCCACAGAAGCCTTTTTTCCCTGCACCCCGGTCTGCCAGGCATTCTCTTGGACAAAGAGCACAAGCTGACATAATTTCTTCCGTACAGTGCGCGCTCCCTGCCATACTGCTGATTTTATTTTCATTCTCCACTTTCACTTTTCTCCTGATCTTTCTTCCACTATCGTTATTTTCTGTTATCTAGTACTAGTTTAGCACATCACGTCTGCTGCCAACAAGGCTTTCTCTGTTTACACTATATCCTTAATATAGTACAATGGATTTCATGGAATCTTAAGAATTTACCCCTTTCGTCTTAATTTCCGGCTGCTATTCTAATAACATCAGGGAGGTACAAAAAAGTGGCTAACATACTTGTTTGCGATGACGACAAAGACATCGTGGAAGCTATCGAAATCTATCTTACGCAGGAAGGCTATCACATTCTGAAAGCCTATGACGGACAGGAAGCACTGGATATCCTGAACAGCGAAACTGTAGATCTGCTGATCATCGATGTGATGATGCCCCGTCTCGACGGGATCCGGGCAACGGTCAAGATCCGGGAATGCAATCCTCTGCCCATCATCATCCTGTCCGCAAAATCTGAAGACACGGACAAAATCCTTGGCCTTAACATCGGTGCAGATGACTATATCACCAAACCTTTCAATCCTCTGGAGCTGATCGCCAGGGTAAAATCCCAGCTGCGCCGGTACACACAGCTTGGCTCCGCTGCACCGGCAGCATCGGAACACATCTACACAACCGGAGGTCTTACGGTAAACGATGACAAAAAAGAGGTGCTGGTAGATGGAGAAGCGGTACGGATGACGCCCATCGAATATAATATCCTGCTTCTTCTTATGAAAAATCCCGGACGTGTTTTTTCCACCACGCAGATCTACGAGAGCATCTGGAATGAAGATGCTCTGGCCGCGGATAACACGGTAGCTGTCCACGTCCGTCACATTCGCGAAAAGATTGAGATCAACCCCAGGGATCCCCGCTATCTGAAAGTTGTCTGGGGCCTGGGCTATAAAATCGAAAAACTGAGCCGGTGAGCCAGCCGGCCATGAAGTATCTGTGCTTCAGAAAGGGGTATTATGAATAAAAATAAACATACGGAAAAAAAACGTTCATTTATGCGCATTCCTGCTCTTGTCCTTGCACTTATCCTGCCTCTGATCATGGTCTTTTCAGCGGCACTGGTGATCCAGGCAGGTATCCGGATGGACTCTGCCGAGGATCTTAAAACAAAGGATTATTTCCAGACCTCTGCTTTTGCTGACAGCTTTTACTCAAAAGCTTCCACGATCCTGTCCGGAATCTCAGCCAGAGAAATCCTGGATAAAACAAACGAAGCTGCATACATTGATCTCGGAGAGCTTTATAACGGAGATTCTCTCTCCTTCAAAAACACCTCCGGACTAGCCTATTCCTTCAATGATCTTAAGGAATGGAGCTCACAGACGATCCATTCCAATGATAGCTGGATCGTCCTGAGCCTTACCACCCCGGAGGGTGAAACAAAATATATGTACTATTCCGATTTCAAAAAAGCTCTGGAAGACGGAACCCTGCAGCTAAATGCCAACTCCGGTGCCCTGAAATACGAGGGAATTTCCCAGAAAGACTGGACTGAGCGTATTCTTTCCTCTCTGAGCGCCGAATATGCAGACGGCGGCATCCAGTCACAGGAACCTCTGAAAAACATCACAGACAAAAACGGAAACGTGGTTTACACAGATGTGGCAAATATGCTCACTCCGATCCTTGAAATCCCCTGTGCACCGGAAGGTTACGACAGTCTCCTGGATTACATGAATTCCACCTCATCCAAAACCAGGAATTTCAAAGGGAACCTGAACGATGCCTTTGAGCAGCTGGATAATGCCCGGGATCTTTTTTCCAGCTGGACAGAAGCTGCTCAGACACTGGAGGAGTACAGCAGTGATAATTCCAATATCCATTATGCCTATACGGATAACACCTCACAGAAAATCTTCACAAATACAGATGCAGCCTATACTTCCGACCTGACTGATATTTCCGGTTTTTCAGACAAAAAGCCTTACGTGTTCCTAAGTGTCAACGAAGCTGCCACAGATGAGAAAAATGCCCGGAATGGTCTTATGAATCTGAACCTTTCCGCTGCTGCAAACTCTTCTGTAGGAAGCTGGATCGATCTCCTTCGAAACTCCACATACGATGAAAACTGCAGTTTTCTTGCCTGGATCGATGATACCAGCCTTCCTGTACAGGATTCCATTAAAACTGACAGACAGCATTTCCTGACTTACCGTACTTTATTTATCCCGGCTGCTGTGATCACCATGATCAGTTTTCTGCTCTTTATCATAGATTTTATCTGGCTTACTGTCCACACCGGAAGAAGAAATTCCGCTAGCGGTAATACAGACACTGCTCAACCAGAACTGAACTTTTTTGACAGGATCTATACGGAAGCAGCAGCAGGACTTGTGTGTATCCCGGCACTTGGTGTATTGACCGCAGGACTGAGCGTGCAAGCTTCCACCTATAACCTTGTCTCCTCCCTGATCATCCTGGGTATCACGATTTTCCTGATCACGTGCCTGTTCTGGATCGGCTATTTAAGCCTGATCCGCAGGATCAAAGCTCGCACCCTGTGGAAAAACAGCCTGCTTCGCAAATGCCTGAAGCTTCCCCGTCTGTGTCTTTGCAAAGCCGGTAAGCTGATCGATTTTTTCTCCAGGAATACCATCAGCAGAATACGCATGATAGTGGGACTTGGCGTATTTCTATTCCTTGAATTTTTCTTCAGTGCCCTGCTCGCGGCATCTGATGGATGGTTCCTGATGTTTTTGCTTCTATTCCTTCTGGATCTGGGTGCGCTTTTCTGCGTCTACAAAATTGCTCTTGGGCGTGAACTCCTCCTTGATGGCCTGAAACGGATCACCAATGGAGAGCTCACTTACAAGATCCCGGAAAAGGAACTCCGTGGTGATCAGAAGGCAATGGCACAGTATATCAACCGCATTGGTGACGGGCTGGACGCTGCCGTGGAAAAAAGCCTCAAAGATGAGCGTATGAAAACCGAATTGATCACCAATGTCTCCCATGATCTGAAAACGCCGCTGACTTCCATCATCAATTACATTGATCTGTTGAAAAGGCTGAACCTCAAAGATCCGGAAGCACTGAAATATCTTGAGATCCTGGACTCAAAGGCACATCGTCTGAAAAGTCTGACCGAAGATGTAGTGGAAGCTTCCAAAGCCAGTACCGGAAATCTTTCTCTGGAAATGACGGAACTGAACTTTGTGGAAATGCTTTACCAGGTGATGGGTGAATTCGAAGAACGGATGGAAAACAGACATCTGACCCTGATGACACATCTGCCTGATTCTCCTGCCATGATCTATGCCGATGGCAGACGGATGTGGCGTATCCTTGAAAATCTTTTCGGCAATATTCTGAAATATGCCATGGAGAACACAAGGGTCTATGCAGAAGTTCTTCTGGAAAAAGATCAAGTCATCTTTACCCTGAAAAATATTTCCGCACAGCCTCTGAACATTCCGGCTGAAGAACTGACCGAACGTTTCATCCGCGGCGATGTTGCCAGAAATACAGAAGGCAGCGGACTTGGATTATCCATCGCACAGAGCCTTACCCAGCTTCAAGGTGGCACCTTTAAACTTTATCTGGACGGTGACCTTTTCAAAGTCTGCTTAAGGTTTCCACAGAAGATCTCTCCCACAGCCTTATCCGCACCGGAAGATCCACATTCCGAAACACCTTCTTAACCATTCATAAAAAAACAGCAGCGGAAGCCCTGATGATATGATGAATCAGGAGCCAGGCTGCTGTTTTTCTCTTATTTTTGTTCTCTTTTACACTTTAATGGTGATCTCACGGTCTGTCCGGTTATATTTATAATACCGGACTCCGGCTGCATCCAGCATTTTTTTGGATGCGATCACCGACGGAGTATCTGCATATTTATCACAGTCGTATACGATAGTCCTGATCCCTGCCTGGATAATAGCCTTGGCACATTCGTTGCAAGGAAACAGGGACACATAAAGCTTGGCACCTTCCAGACTTCCTCCTCGGTAGTTCAGGATGGCATTGAGCTCACTGTGTGTCACATAAAGATATTTGGTATCCAGCGGATCTCCTTCTCTTCCCCAGGGAAACTCATCATCGGAACATCCATTTGGAAATCCATTGTACCCCATTGACAGGATCTTGTTATCTTCACTTACGATACAGGCACCAACCTGTGAATGCGGGTCCTTGGAACGCATGCCGGAAAGCATGGCAACACCCATAAAATACTCATCCCAGGAAAGATATCCCTGTCGTTTCTGTCCTTTTTTATCCATACAGAATCCTCTTTTTCTATTGGTTTCTTACTGATCGATCAATCCTCGATCATGTTGATCCTTCTGATATGACGCTCATCCCCGGAAAATGGTGTATCCAGGAATGTATCCACGATCTTCAGAGCAAGTCCCGGTCCTACTACACGACCGCCCATGGCCAGAATGTTGGCATCGTTATGAAGTCTTGTTGCCTCTGCAGTAAAGCAATCTGTACAAAGTGCAGCACGGATTCCCCTGAATTTATTAGCAGTGATAGAAATTCCGATACCTGTTCCGCAGATCAGGATTCCTTTCTCACACTCACCGTCCACGATCGCCTGTGCTACTTTCTTTCCATAAACAGGATAGTCTACAGATTCCGGACCATTGCATCCAAAATCTTTGTACTCCAGTCCTCTCTCTTCCAGATGCTTCTTTACCTCCTGCATCAGCTCATAGCCGCCATGATCACATCCCAGTGCTATCATTTTCTTTCTCCTCCTCAACGTTGATAATTTTATGACCAGCCGCTTTCAGTAAGCGGTTCATGATCGCCTGTCCCATTCTTGGTGTAAAAAATGCCTCTGAATAAATGGCACTTACATTACAGCTGTCAAAATCACGCAGGACCTCGTACAGATGATGCGCGATGGTTTCTTCCTGCTCCCGGCTTCCGATACTCTTTACGATTCCATGTGAATATCGGCCTTTTGTTTCATCTGTTGCGATGATCCCCACCGTCAGTCCCTTCTCCTCAGCCTCTCCGGCTCTTTTTTCAATCTCCGCGATCACACCCTCTGTGGACCCCTCCACAATGGCAAGATCTGCCTTTGGTGCATAATGACGGTATTTCATTCCCGGTGCTTTTGGATGGACCTTGCTGTCCGGTTTGATCAGCCCCTTATCCATCCTTACATCTCCAAGTGTTTCCCGGAGCATTTCCAGGGAAATATATCCCGGCCGCAGGACTACCGGTATGTCTTCTGTAAAATCTACGATCGTAGATTCCAGACCGATATTTACCTGTCCTCCATCAATGATCATATCAATGGCTTCTCCCAGATCCTCTGCCACATGTCCCGCTGTCGTAGGACTTGGTCTTCCGGAAGTATTGGCACTTGGCGCTGCCACATATCCGCCAGCCGCAAGAATCAGCTCCTGTGCGATAGGATCACTTGGAAAACGTACTGCCACACTGTCCAGTCCTCCGGTTGTTTCCTTTGGCACGATATCTGCCTTGGGAAGGATCATTGTCAGCGGACCCGGCCAGTATTTCTCAGCCAGTATTCTGGCTTTTTCAGGAACCTCCGTAACGATCTTATCCAGGTCACGGATATCTGCGATATGTACGATCAGCGGATTGTCCGAAGGTCTTCCCTTGGCTGCATAGATCTTCATCGATGCTTTCGGATCCAGGGCATTTCCTCCAAGGCCATATACAGTCTCTGTGGGAAATGCCACAAGCCCGCCGTTTTTCAGGATCTCGCCACCTCTGGCAATTGCCTTTCTGTCTATATTCTCCGCTGTCATAACTGCTATTTCTGCTTTCATTTTACGCTCCATTTACTGTCTGATATAAATCCCCTGCTCTTCAATAAAATCTTCCAGATCCTGAAGGGCATCCTGTGCCCAGGTTTCGGATTTCTGAAAAGTCTCCGGGAAAAACATGTCTTTTACTATTTTTTTACCTGTTTCTGTTTTAAAGATCTTCTCTGCACTTTTCTTTATATGTTCTTTATCCAGTCCATCTTCAAAATAATTAACCAGAAAATCAGCTTCCACAAGGATCTGATAATCCAGCCCGTCAATATCCTTATAGGTATGATGATGTCCTACCAGATATTCCACTCTGCGGATCACCCTCTCCTGAAAGCCCAGTGCGGTAAGCATCTCTCTGGCAGCTGCCGGACCTTCTGCTTCCTGCGTCTTTCCATCAGAGCGTCCGTATTTTTCCATACCGACTTTGATCCCGATATCATGAACGAGAGCCGCAGCTTCCAGAACATGCATCGTATCTTCATCCAGACCTTCACTCTGGCCGATCAGCCTTGAAAGATCATGCACCTTCACAAAATGCTGGATATGCTTCGGATCCCCCTGATAATAATGGATCATTTCCATATAAAGTCTGTCGATTCTGTTCATAATATCCTCCTCTCTGCTGCCATCCTGCAACTGTCACTTTTTTCTGTATACTGCTCAGCAGAAATCTCCTGCTGAGCATATCCGTTAACAGATAGCTACATAATAGTTACATTATAGCGTTATTATGGAAAAAATGTCAATCCTGCTCCACTTTCACAATGTAGGTTCCTGACATATCATCTTCAAAGACAATGCTTCCCAGACTCTGAAGAACACGGTCATTAAGCTCTGTTCCGTATTTTTCTTTTTCCTGTCCTCCTACAAAGATATAGGAAATATCATAACGGCTGATCAGTTTTTTTACCGTCTCTGCATCTGTAGATGTATAAATAGTCTGGATGTCCGCACTTTTTTCATTGAGGTCAGGTACATTATTTCTCCAGAGCCATTCATGCACATACCATCCCAGTACGGTCGGAAGCCCCGTAGATGCAGAAACTCTCTCATATCCGGTATAGCTGTCCCCGTTAGCCTCGAGCACCACAGGAGAGCCTTTGATATTCTGCTTCAGCCAGCGGATTGCCGACGCATCCTGAGGAAAATCCTGCTCAAGAAATGTAGTTGCATCCAGTCCCTGATACTCCGAAACCTTCCAGACATCCCCAAACCAGGAATGTACGGAATTTCCGAAATAGCCCACGGTCCAGAGCAGTACAAAAAGCCCCACACCTGAAAGGATCCGGATGATCTTCTGTCTGGATATCACCAGCATACGATAAATCCCATATCCCATTGTCATTCCGAAAAGTATATATGCCTGATACGTCAGCTTGAACATAGTATTGGCTCTGGCATTTCCATTTTCATAAATATCCCGCACATATACAAGCTCCGGGATCAAAACCAGTCCGATAGCACATAAGCCCATGATCACTGCAAAAAGATCCGGAACTGTGATCGCCTCCAGCAGCCTGTAAAGACTTTTATGCTTCAGTCCCTTCATTTTTTCTGTGATGACAGACAGGATCAGCAAAACAGTAAGGAGCACCGGAAGTCCCCAGAGGATCAGAAGCTGATACCACAGTGAATGATGCTGTGCCAGTGCCACCCCCTGTACCATCGTATCAAATTTCAATGTAAAGGGCAGGATCACCAGATAAGAGAGACCTATGATCTCCACTGCCTGTACGATCGTCACTGCCAGGATCCTGATTATCTTTCCCTCAAATCGTATGATATTTGCGATCAGGACAACTCCACCGGTCACTACAAAATAGATCACAAAATCCCAGTAATTGGTCCACTGGAACATGCCAAGAAAAACGGACGCCAAAAGGATATGCGGCATCAGAAGCTGTCTCAGCCAGAAAACACTGCGTTCCTGTTTTTCAGGCTCAGGCCCTCTTTTTCGGATCATTTTCAGCCATGCATAGAGCATTCCCACCAGAAATGTCACAAACATCACATTTACCACATGGGCATGAAGATCTCCCAGAACAAAGGAATAGCATGGGAATTCATGTATGGTCTTATCACTGTCATTCACCGGATTATACCCTATGTAACGAGTTGCATCCGGGAACCAGTAGCTGGCTGTTTCTGCCACTCCCTGTATCTTCCGGATCAGCGGCAGTACACAACGGTAGACGATATAATGTACATTTCCCGCGATAGATACTGCAATACTTGCAGTAACTCCTGCTAGTGAAGGAATATATTTCTTCTTTCCATCCAGTCGTCCATACAGCCTGTCCTTCGTCATCTGACGGACCAGGGAAAACGGATATACAAAGGCAAACGCTGCCACAAAGGTACGCATCAGATTATAAGTCACTTCCACTCTGCTTCCTGTAAGCTTCGTAAGAAATACTGCAAAATACTGCCCGCCATAGTAATAATTGATGGTTCCCTGTGAATACCAGAGATCACGTGCAGGAAGAGTTTTGCTCCGCATCATGGCCTCCATGAAGCCATAATCCATAAATTTCTCTGTTCCATATGCCTGCGGCCGGAATCCTGCCAGATAAGTCCACAGCAGAAAGATTCCAAAAAACAAAAGCTCCTCCCGAAAGATCAGCTGCATCTTTCCTGACGGATAACATTCAATGCCATGCTTCAGCTGAACATGAAAAAGTACTGCACATAAAATGCCAACAGCCACAGATACTCCTACACACACTGCTGCTGTAAAAGGAAGGATTTCCACCGCTACCAGAAGCCAGGTGAGAAATCCGGTAACCGCAATGGCAAGTACCTTTGAAAAAAGCCAGCCCCGGTCTTCAAAGCCACCAAAAAGCCTTCCTGTGACCGGCATTGCCACCATTCCCATGAACAGTGCAAGCAGCCACCAGGTCCAGAATGTCCATACATCTCCTCCCAGGAGATACGCAGAAAGTACTGTCAGGAGCACTGCTGCAGTCAGCTCCGGAAATAATTCTCTGATCTTTTTTTTCATCTTTTTTCTGTTCCTCCTGTATCAGATCCTGCCCCGCAGACGGATAAAGTCCGCAAATGCCTGTCTTCCGATCTTTATGATCCGTTTCATGTTGATAGAGTTTTTTCCGGCCTGTCTCGGTCGGAATGTGATGGGGATATATTCCACATAAAGATGATGTTTTTCATAGATCACGGTCATCAGCACATTGGAAAGGAAAAATCCGCCTGGGATACGCTTCAGTACTTTGGCGAGCTGTTTTCCCTCCATCAGCCGATATGGCGTATTTGCATCTTTTACCCAGGTTCCAAAAATAAGGAAAAGCACAAGCCGCAGTATTCTTGTCACAAAAATCCTGGAAAGCCCATCCTCTCTCTTCTGCCGGTAACCGATAAGAAGCCCGCACTTTTGACGTTTTTCCCAGAACTGCCAGAATTCCTCCGGAAGTGTCTGGCCGTCTGAATCCGTCTGAAAAATATAATCGGCACCTTTTTCTACTGCGTAACGATATCCCCTGAGTATTGTTCCTCCATGTCCTTCATTCGGTTTATCGATTCCGATAAGACGGTCATGATTTTTCTGATAATTCTGTATTTTTTGGTAGGTCGCATCTTTGCTGCCATCATTCAGGATCACCAGGCGGCTGTCCCCGCCGATCCTCTCCACTACCGGATACCATTGCTCGATCACGGTCCCGATATTTTTTTCTTCATTATATGCCGGCATAATGATATATACGCTGTCATGTTTCATAGATTCTTATTCTCCCATCCTCTGAGGTATACACCAGTGGATATGTCTCCCTGATGATATCCTCACGACATTCCTGCTGTTCAAATTCCATATCCTCCTCAAACAGGATATATGTGATCTTTTCCTGTTTTACGGTAGCTTTCAGTAGCTCCGGATCATCCGTGGTATATATGAGCACTGCCTGGCCGGCACGATAGCCCGTATCGTACCCTGCAGACCATGCATAATAAGGCCATCCGCAATACAGCATGGCACCGGACATAGTGACCTCGTTCATGGTATATTCCGGTGTCAGCAGAAGATCATTTTTCTTAAGATTTGCACTGAGCCAGTCCGTCAGGCTGCTTTCCATATTTACAGTCATCCTGTGTGCGGAATCGTTGTCTCTTAAGATGATCACGTAATCATAGATCCCCGTTGCACTAAGACAGATACAAAGGACCGCTGCCGCTGCGCGACCGGCCCATTTCTTCCAGCTGTTTTTCCCTGCAAGGAAAACACATCTTACGATCCATCCCCAGAAAACTGTCACAAAGGCATAGGAAATCATCACATATTTATGATTGACATTGATGTCCGGAGTCAGAGATACCAGAAATGCAAATGCCATTGGAAGCAAACAGCCCATCAGCACTGCCCGCTGACCTCTCTTCAGAAATACTGCTGCCACGATCATTCCCACAAAGAAAAATCCACTGATCTCCACCAGATACCAGAGTACACCGGAAATGCTTTTATTGTCTGCCAGAAAGCCCCAATAAAAGGATGGACTCATAACACTTCCCGACACAAAGATCTTCGACTGCAGTTCCGAAAAAAGCACCGCCAATCCGGCACAGATCACATAATCTAGCTTACCGTCAGAAAACACTGCCAATCCGGCAAGGATCAGAAGTCCGCCGATCAGCGCAGCTCCGTTCCAGAAGGCAGTTAATCCCAGAAACAGTCCCAGAAGGATCGCCGTATCCACATTTCTGCAGATCCAGGCTTTTTTTGTAAAAAAACGGTTACGGACCCACAAAAATCCCTGCTCCTTGTGACTACATCCGGCTTCCACCCAATCCATAAAGGTCCATACCGCTACAGCTGCCATCAGAAGGCCGAAAGCCAGATGACGCTGGTTCAGATATACATTGAAATTCCATAATCCCCAGTTTTCATTGGTAGTATAACCGATAAACGCCGTATTTTCTTCCAGAGTCCGTACAAGGTCCCCCGCCTGAAGATGTTCCCACAGATAACGCCAGAACGCTGTTCCGCTGCGGAAAAAAAAGAAAACAATGGCAGCTACCCCTGCCCAGAAGCTTTTGAACATCCGGTAGCTGATCCCGTAAAGCACCATAAGAAATCCCGCCAAAGACAGGATGCTTACCAGATTATATCCCAGATCAAGACGAAGGCCCAGATACTCCAGATTTCCCACAAGGAACTGGAACATAAAATGATATTTCACATCCTGCCCGCCATAATGCGGATACTGGGTAGGAAAATTATTTCCCCGTGAAAAAGATCGCATCATTGCCGTGTGGGGTGCATAATCTCCGTATACCGAAAAGCCGGAGTACAGAATGCCGTCTTTCATATGAAAAACGTAAAACATCATCCAAGTCACAAAAACCGTCAAAATGCCAAAAAGCAGAAGCTCTTTTTTCAGGATCCATTTTCTGCTGATCATCCGTTCGGATATCACAAACATTTTTTGCTGTTTTTTCTTTTTCCACCGGAAGATTCCCGAAAGCAGCAGGATATCTACCAGAAATACGATCAGATTTCCATAAAAAAGAGGATGCTCTGCCCCCGCGCATATGCTGAACATCCAGGAAAGAATATAGACTGCCCAGGTCAGCATCAGGATTCCCATCCCAAACGCTGCCGGCAGGACCACCCATATCCTGTTTCCTCTTTCAGTTGTTTGACGCGGAAACAGACATCCTGCCATTTCCATTCCTGTTAACATACATAATATAAGATAAATGATTCCAAGCATAGGATTCTCCTTAATTCACGTAAAGTATAGCAGAATCACCTTCCTATGAAAAGGCTATTCACATTTTTTTCAATTATTTTCGTTTTCCTTCTGTTTTTTCAGATATGTAACGATTCCATCAGCCACAGCCTCTGCTACCCTTCTCTGATACTTCTCTGTCTGAAGCAGGGCGGCTTCCTCCGGATTTGTAAGAAATCCACATTCTACGATATTGATCACACCCGGACTTCTCTTCAGAAGATAATAGGTTCTGTTTCCTTTTGCCACCCGCGGCCGTGCAATGGAAAGCTTCCGGTTCATGTTTTCCTGGATCGCAAGTGCCAGTTCTTTTCCGCCTTCTGAATCCTCATAATAAAATACCTGCGGGCCTTTTACTCCGGGATCACTGTAGCTGTTCTGGTGGATACTCACAGAAAGCACCGGTTCATATTTCCGGATCTGTTCAATACGATTCTGCAGATCCTGTGCTTTCATATTTTTTGTACCATTTTCATAAAGACCTTTATCTTCTTCCCGGGTCATTACTACGGCAAGGCCTTTTTTTTCCAGGATCGTTTTTAGCTTCAGGGCAATATCCAGATTGATTCCTTTTTCCTTCAGTCCACCGATTCCCACCATTCCGGAATCCACACCGCCATGACCGGCATCCACCAGGATCACCTGATCTGCTTTTATATTTCCAGATACATCTATAAGTCTGCCTGCAGTTTCTGCCGCTTCCCATGACAGAATATAAAAACAGACCAGCATAAGAACTGCCATTGCCAATTCTATGAAATGTTTTTTCAACACAAAACACCCCCGGCATATTTATTTTAATATATGTTGCCGGGAGTGTTTTTAGCATTGTGAAGATCACAATGTTTTCTTCTGTTTATGACAGGTTTTCTGTGATCACGCTCCAGATCCCGCTGTTCTCGAATCCAAGCTTCCACTCTGCCACACCTGCCAGTTTGTATTTTTTGATCAGTTTAACCTTTTCCGCAATAGACTTAGAGTCCTCCAGCCAGATCTGGTATGTGGCACCGTCTCCTTCATAGGTTCCATAATTCTGACTTGTCTTCTTGTCCCAGTATGTTTCTGCTCCGTTATCACTGATCGTCTGCTGTGCCTGATCCATACCGATGGCCTCACTTGTCAGTGCACCGCCATCTGTAGTCTTCCAGAGCCTTGTGTAGAACGGAATCGCAAGGATCGTCCGTTGAGCCGCTACTTCTGAAAGCGTATCCTTAACCCCCTGTTCTACCCATGGCAGAGATGCCACAGAACCGGCATCGGAGCCTACGTAATGCTCATCATAGCCCATAATGATCACATAATCCACAACCTTGCCCTGCTCCGCACGGTCATAATGACTGGTAAAATCTTCCGGAACCGGATTATCTACAGACAGTACCAAATTATTGGCGTGACACTGGATAGAAAGCTCTCTTAAAAACTGAAGGAAATGGATTCCTACTCCTTCGCTCAAAGATTCAAAATCAACATTGATTCCATCCAGTCCTGCTTTCAGTGCATAAGTGATCAGCTGATTCTCCAGATTCTGCCTTGAACTGGTTTTTGAAAGAACTTCTGTGGTACTCATGTTCTCATTAAAATTATCCACCAGTCCCCATACCTTCAGTCCTTTTTCATGTGCCTGCATCACATACTCCCCAGATGCAAGACTTGAAATATTTCCGGAGTTATCTGTTACAGAAAACCAGGTTGGAGAGATCACATTCACGCCTGTCATATTCTGTACCGCATCTGCGAAATAGCTGTTTGCATCTGTGCTGGTAACCTGGTGCCATGCCAGGTTCACCGGCTCATCCATGGTAAGATATGTATAGGACTCTGTTTTAAAATCCCTTTCATAATCCGTTGTATCCACAGCACTTACTTTTTTCTTCTGAATATAACCGATGTAACCGTCATCGGTTGCCACCTGATCCCAGTCCTCTCCTTCATTCATCAGCCGGAGAACTGTATTCTTCGCCAGTTTGGAAAGGATCGGCGCCTTGATCCCGCCCCGGTAACGGATCACGGTATCTTTCTTCGTGGTCACGGTCTCCACATTGGTAAATTTGTACTGTATCGCAACCCTTGCAGGATCCTGCTCTATATAAGAATCGATATCTGTATACTTTTTTACATAATCCAGTTTCAGATAAACCGTGTCATCCTTCAGCCACACGTTTCCGTCTGCCTTATCTGAAGCCGGTTCCTCCGTGAGACTGGATGGTGTTGCATAC
Organism: Blautia fusiformis; assembly: GCF_020686995.1. Classification (NCBI taxonomy): domain Bacteria; kingdom Bacillati; phylum Bacillota; class Clostridia; order Lachnospirales; family Lachnospiraceae; genus Blautia; species Blautia fusiformis. The sequence goes on along the minus strand of NZ_JAJEPT010000003.1, from coordinate 202,953 downwards.
AGTATCTTCTTGTTTTCGCTATCCCAGTAATATCTCTGATTCAAATATCCGTTCACTACATCCAGCGGAAGATATACATCTTCTCCTAAGATAAGTGCCTTCTCTTCCAGTTTCTCAGTTCCAAGTATCAACGCAGCCTCACCGTCTGCATTCTGGCCGTAGTATTCTGTCAGATCCATCTGTTTCCTGCTTGGTATAAGCTTATTGATCCCGTAAACAGCCCCTCCGGCAAGAGCGACCAGAACGATCAGCAGACCTACCACAAGGACCGGTATGTGTTTTTTTATCATGTTTTTTTCCTTTCGGTATAAAATGTCATAATTTGTTTCATTATAACATATCTTGTCTACATTTCGTTATAAAAATCGACTTTTAATAATTTTTCACAATTTCTTTAGAATTTCGGTTCCCCGTATGGTATGCATGAGTGCAGGGGATGATCGTTATCCGGGGAACCGTTTTTTCTTATGTACGGTCATTCTTTGCGAATAAGATCAAAGCTTACACAGGCGATATGGCCGTCTTCATCTTCCGTATAATCCCGCATATAGACCCCGTTTTCCGCAATCTGACAGGCTTTTGCGATTTTTTTCGGAGTGCTTGGTGCTCCATCGAGATAAAGAGAAACTCCGTTCTCACGATAAAGCTCCAGCTCCCTTCGAAGGGGTTTTGCGGATTTCTTTTTTTCCTGTGATATATTTGGCGTATCCCGACCTCCTTTCCTGGTTAGATTTTCAGAAAACACCAGCAATGGTTCTCGAAAAGCTGCAACTTCCCTGTTAGGATGATACTTGTAATAAAATATAAATAATAAAATGGGGGAAAATTTCTCTGTGTACCGACAGACTCGCCGATGAATTTCACACAGAATCCTTATCTTCAGAAAAATATGACTTTAAGTTATCGTTACTGTCTTCTTGCTTCCGGGAGGAGACAGCTTTTCTGCTTTTCATTATACCTGATTTCCCTTCAGATGCAAGTCTTTTATAAAAGAATCAGAAATTTTCTTTTTTCTCCGGTTTCTACATCTTTACATCTTGTGTATAACTGTTATATAATACAGTATGTAAAAGATTAAATTTATTTACCTATAGGATGTGATCATATGAAAATAGAAAAAATCAATGAAAATCAGATCCGCTGTACCCTGACGAAAGAAGATCTGGACAGTCATCAGATCCGTATCAGCGAACTTGCATACGGTACCGAAAAAGCCAAACGTCTCTTTCGTGATATGATGCAGCAGGCACAGATACAATTTGGTTTTGAAGCAGATAATATTCCTCTGATGATTGAGGCTATTCCTGTCAATGCCGAAAGTATTATCCTCATTATCACTAAAGTGGAAGATCCTGAAGAACTGGATACACGTTTTTCCAAATTTGCACCCTTCAAGGGCAACAAACCTTCCGATACCGTAGAGATCGATGGCGCTGACAATATCATCGATATCTTCCAGAAGCTCTGTGAATCCAAGCTTAAGGATCTTTCACAGAAACCGGAAGAAAAAAGGGCGGAAACTTCCGCCCCTCAGGCAACAGAAACTCCGGATGCATCACAGCAGCCGGCTGAGAGTTCTGTAAAGCTTATACGCCTGTACTCTTTCCCGGGGCTGGATGATGTTATTGCCGCATCTCATGGTATGAATGGTTTCTTTACCGGTGATAATACTCTCTATCGTGAAGGAGAAGACGGTGTCTATCAGCTGGTACTTCATCAGTCAGACTGTACACCTGAAGAATTTAACAAGGTCTGCAATATCCTTTCCGAGTATGGCATCGGCCGCGCATTCACACCAGCCGGTGAAGCCTACCTCAGAGAGCACTGTGCACTGATCGCTGATCATGCACTTCAGAAGCTTCTGAATATCTGACAAACCAAATATCCTACAGACAAACAAACCGCTGTCGGAATGCGATCCATATGATCTGCATTTCCCGACAGCGGTCCTTTTGTTTCAGCAAAAAAGCTTCTGTTTATTACTCACCAAGAAAATCATTGATCTGAGCTACGAGGACATCTGCGTCCAGGCCATGGACCATTGCTGCTTCTTCCAGAGATTCCATCTGTGAAGACGGGCAGCCAAGACAATGCATTCCTGCTCTCATCAGGATCGGTGCGATATTCGGGTCTACAGTGAGCAGTTCTCCGATCAGCATGCTCTTTGTAACTTTTGCCATGATTGTATTCTCCTTTACTGTTTTATCGAAATATTTCATTCCGTTCTGCTATTATAATACGAATCCGGAATGGAATCAACGGGTTACGAATTTTCAGTTTTGTTTATAAATTTATACTTGTATTCTTTATGCAGATATATTAGAATGGGAATAGAATCCCTGGTAGGGGATACATACAATACACAATTTAAAAGGAGGATATCAATTATGGCATATGTAATTTCTGACGAGTGCGTTAGCTGTGGAACATGTGAGGGTGAGTGCCCGAACGAGGCTATTTCTCAGGGAGACGAGCATTATGTAATCGACGCAGACGCTTGTGTTGACTGCGGAACATGCGCTGAGGCCTGTCCAGTTGGTGCTATCTCTGCTGAGTAATGCATCATTAGCTTGATAAGCTGCTATAATGAATGAGGCTGCCGGTTTACCGGCAGCCTTTTCTGTTTTTTTTATTCTTTTTTCCCTCACAGGAAGCTGCCGCTTCTCTTCTTGCCTGCTGCTGCCTGCGGATCGCTTCATCCAGAGAACGACACCGGTACTCTCCTTCTTTCTTTCTCTGCATTTCCTCACGGATCAGGCGTTCCATGATTTCCTGAAACTCCAGTATCTTATCGTTATCTGCTCCGCACTTCTCTGTATTCCCGGATTCCGTTTTTTCCATGAACTCCTTTTCAGATCCCGTTTTTTTCATTGGGATATCTTCAAGCTCAACAGCTTCTCCATCCAGGATCCTGATACCAGATTCTGAAAAATCCGGTGTATCTGCCTTTCTTGCCTCCGGTGGGATCAGTGTACGGATTGCTTTCAACTGAAGTCCTTTACTTTTCAGCTCATTTATTTTAAGAAAAAGCTGGATATCAAACGGTGTATAATAGCGATGTCCCAGTTCATTGCGTCCGATCCGAAGCTCCAGTTCTTCCTCCCAGTAACGCAGGACATAAGATTTCACTCCGGTCAGTGTTACGGCCTGTCTGACTGTATATCTTTTTTCCATTGTGAACGCCCCCTTATATAGAGATTCACTGCTGCTGTCTACAGTATAACCCCTGAGATCAAGAAATAGCAAGAATAATCGGTTGACATAATTTTACCAAATATGACTCTTTGCCTATATCCATAGCATCCCGAACTCCACGATCACACAGACAAAAATACAAAAGGCCATCAGGATAACTATAAGCTTTCATCCTGACAGCCTTTCATTTACCGTCTGCACGGCTCTATTTTTTCATATTTACAAACTGGGTATATCTCGGCAACCATACCAGCTCCACAGTTCCGATCGGACCGTTTCTCTGCTTGGCTATGATAATTTCCGCAATGTCTTTCTTCTCGGTATCTTTGTGATAATAATCATCTCGATAGATAAACATGACCACATCCGCATCCTGTTCAATAGCTCCGGACTCTCGAAGATCCGAAAGCATCGGCCTGTGATCCGGTCTCTGTTCCACTGCACGGCTAAGCTGTGATAACGCAATTACCGGTACATCGATCTCTCTTGCCAACGCTTTCAGCGATCGTGAAATATCTGAAATTTCCTGCTGTCTGGAATCCGATTTTCCACTTCCGCTCATCAGCTGAAGATAATCGATCATGATGATCCCTAGATTATGCTCAAGCTTATATTTTCTGCATTTGGAACGAAGCTCCGCAATGGAGATTCCAGGTGTATCATCAATAATAAGATTGGAGCCACCGATAATATCCGCTCCTTCTACCAGCTTCGTCCAGTCCTCATCTTTCAGATTTCCGGTACGGAGATTCTGGGAATCCACGTGAGATTCCATAGCAAGAAGACGATTTACCAGCTGCTCCTTGGACATCTCCAGACTGAAAATAGCCACGGTCACATCTTTACGAAACGCCATATACTGGGCAATATTCAATACAAAGGCAGTTTTTCCCATGGAAGGTCGAGCTGCGATCAGTACAAGATCGGACGCGTGCATACCGGAAGTCTTATAATCCAGATCCACAAATCCGGTCGGGATCCCGGTAACGGAGCCCTTCAGCTTGGAAGCCTTCTCAATATTGCTGACTGCATTCAACACAACCTGCTGGATTGGCACATAATCGCTGCCATTTGTTCTCTGCAAAATATTAAACAGCTTTTTCTCGGATTCCTCAAGTATGGTTTCCGTACTGTCCTTTTCCAGATAACAGGCATTGGCAACTTCTTCCGTAGTCCGTATCAGCCGACGGAGAACTGCCTTTTCGCTTACGATATTGGCATAGTATTTCACATTGGCTGATGTAGGAACTGCTGCGATCAGATCACGGACATATTCCATACTGCTGATGTCCGGCGGAAGCTCTTTCTCCTTGAGACGATTCTGCAGAGTGATCAGATCTACCGGCTGTCCTTCATTACAGAGCTCCACCATAGCATCAAAAATGATGCCGTATTGTTTTTGATAAAAATCATCACTGGTCAGGATCTCGGAAGCCACCAGGATCGCATCACGATCCAGGATCATGGATCCGATCACTGACTGCTCTGCCTCAATACTGTGAGGCAGAATCCTCTTGATCAGTGCTTCTTCCATTGATTACGCCTCTTTTACCCAGACTTTGAGACTTCCGGTTACCTTCGGATGAAGTCGTACCGGAACATTGGTAACACCCAGGTTACGGATCGGATTCTCCAGCTGGAGCTTTTTCTTATCGATATCAAGATTCAGCTGTTTTTTGGCTGCCTCTGAGATTTCTTTTGAGGATACAGAACCGAATGTTCTTCCGCCTTCACCTACCTTCAGAGTAAGGATAACCTCCTTTGTGGAAAGCTCCTCTGCAAATGCCTTGGCAGCGTCCAGGTTTTCCTGTGCAACCTTTTCTTCATTTGCCTTACGGAGTTTCAGGTCATTGAGATTCTTGGATGTAGCTTCAACACCAAGCTTTTTTGGCAGGATCATGTTTCTTGCATATCCGTCACTTACATTTACGATCTGTCCCTTTTTACCCAGGGATTTAACATCTTCCAGAAGAATTACTTTCATTTCTATTTGTCCCCTTCCTGATATAACTGGTCTATAATTTCTTTCAGCATTCTTTCGGTCTCATCCATGGTGTCTTTCACCTGTGCACCGGCAATATTCAGATGTCCGCCGCCGCCCATCCGTTCCATCATGACCTGTACATTCACTTCATCAATGGCTCTGGCACTGATGTAAACCTCATTATTATAGCTGGTAAGAACAAAAGATGCCTTGACTCCTGCGATATTGAGCAGCTCATTGGCCGCCTGTGCTCCTACAACGGTAGGACTTTCCAGACCTTCACTCGGACATCTTGCAATGGCAAAATAATCTCTGTAGATCTCCGCAGTACGAACTGCCTCCGCTCTCGCCTTATAGGAATCAATATTATCCCGGAGCATCTTACGTACACGTGTCACATCTGCTCCGCATCTGCGCAGGAATGCTGCTGCCTCAAAGGTACGCACACCCGCTCTTGTTGTAAAGTTGTTGGTATCGATCATGATACCCGCATAAATACAGTCCGCCTCAATACTTCGAAGCTTCAGCCCGTCTGCAAAATACTGCAGGATCTCTGCGATCATCTCGCAGCTTGAGGATGCATATGGCTCCACATAGGACAGAACTGCATTCTGGATCACCTCGCTGCCACGGCGGTGATGATCCAATACCACAATGGTCTTTGTCATATAGAGAAGATCCTGGCATTCGGTATAGCTTGGCTTGTTGGTATCCACCACAATTACTACCGTATTGTTATCCACCAGTTCTTTGGCCTGATTACTGTCCACAAACATGGACGGCTCATAATCCGGATTCTCCATAAATCCACTCATCAGCGGCCGAATGGATGTGGTCGGATCATTGATCACAATATGCACCGGCTTACCAAGAGTCTTACCGGCACGGTAAATACCGATCCCAGCTCCCAGAGCATCCACATCTGTGATCTTGTGTCCCATAACCACCACTCGATCCTTGGTGCTCATAAATTCCTTCAGAGCCTGAGCCTTCACTCGTGCCTTCACTCGAGTTGATTTCTCCATCTGCTGTGCCTTGCCGCCAATGTAGGTAATATTATTTTCATTTTTGATCACTACCTGATCACCGCCACGGCCCAGTGCCATCTCAATGGCAATTCTGGCATATTCATAATTCTGGATATACGTAGAAGCATTCAGACCGATTCCGATACTTAATGTCACAGCCATTTCATTTCCGATGTTAACCGTCTTAACCTCATCCAGGATATGAAAACGCTGTTCCTTTAGTGTTTCCAGTGAACTCTGGCGCATGATCAGAAGATATTTATCTTTCTCCAGTTTCTTCACAAGGCCGTCAAAGTTGGAAAAATACTTGGTGATCTTTCGGTCGATCAGTGCGATAAGCAGAGATCTTCTCACATCCTCCACGCTCTCCAGTGCTTCTTCATAATTATCCAGATAAGCCAGTGCTACAACAAGCTTGTTATCCTCATTTTTCTGGATGTATTCCTTAAGCTCTGTTTCATCATAAAGATACATGGCGATCAGACTGACATTCTGGGACATATTCTCCAGAATATCCGCATGGCTGACTACTTCACCCATAGTCACCCGCTGCATGGAAACCCGATAGATCCGATCCCCGAAATGTATACTCATCTCGGAAATTTCCGGTTCATCGGCTACAGGAAGCTTGTCCGGAGTAATATCCGGGAAAACTGTGCTGATATTTTTTTTATAAAACTGATCTCTCCCCGTGATCTCCGAAAAAATACGGTTGGACCAGATCATGCGGCCTTCCATATCCATAATGGCATAAGGAAGCGCCAGTTCTTCCAGCATCCGCTTTTCTACCACATCATACTGATTGGCAAATGCGATCATATCATTGACGATCAGCGGTTTGTGATATCGAAAAAGCTGTACTGCAATAAAAATATAGATCACAGTACCTGCAGACACCAGAATTCCGGCCTTTACACTTACAATAAACACCAGCAGATCCAGCAGCACAACCAGGACCGAAAGGTACAGCGGCCAGCGCATGAAGTGTTTCATAGGCCCCTTGAATTTAACTTTGTTGTTCATTGCTTTTTCCTGTTCTTAATGTAATTTAACCCACAAGTTATTTAACATTATACCAGATTCCTTATTATAATTCCATAGCAATGATAAAATCTGTTTCGCTCATAAGAAAGAATCCTGCATATAAAAAAACAAGGCCGCTGCCTTCAGATGACTGCTCATCTGTTTCGCAACGACCCTGTATAAGATCAGAATTAGTCCTGAACGTATGGCATCAGGGACATATGACGTGCTCTCTTAACAGCAACTGTCAGTGCTCTCTGATGTTTCGCACAGTTACCTGTAATTCTTCTCGGGAGAATTTTACCTCTCTCGGAAACATACTTTCTTAACTTTGCTACATCCTTGTAATCGATCTCGTTATTCTCTTTACCGCAGAATACACAAACTTTTTTTCTTCTGCGTCCGCCTCTTCTCTTCATCGGAGAATCTGGTCTCTCGCCTCTATTGTAAGCCATGATTGTTTCCTCCTATCTTATTCGTCTCATCTGTCTTGATCAGATGTTCTAATTGAACGGCAGCTCCTCATCAATTCCGTCCGGAATGTTCATGAAGCCGTCGGCGCTTGCTGCGCTCGGACTCGGCATAGACGGTGCAGGTGCTGCCTCTGTTCTCGGATGAGATGCTGCATAGCTGTCGCTTGATGCTTTGCTCTCAGCAAATTCCTGATCCTCAACAACAACCTCAGTCGTATAAACCTTCTGTCCCTCACGGTTCGTATAGCTTCCTGTCTGGATACGTCCCGTAACTGCAATTTTCAGTCCCTGTCTGAAATACTTTTCCGCAAATTCTGCTGTACGTCCGAAAGAAACACAGCTGATAAAATCAGCACTTGCCTCTCCGTCACGACGGAATCTGCGATCAACTGCCAGTGTATATCTGGCGATTGCCAGGGCATTTTCTCCTGCGGAATATCTTACCTCAGGATCTCTTGTCAAGCGTCCCATTAATATTACTTTGTTCATCGTTCTACCTCTCTTATGATTTCACTTAACTGAACAGGTTCTTAATGGTGTTTTCGAAAATCCGCTGCAAAAATTATGCCTCTTTCTTGACAACCAGGTATCTTAATACATTGTCCATGATGCGGACATGTCTCTCGATCTCCGCCGGGCACTGAGAATCTGCTTCAAACTGAATAAAATAGTAGAAGCCTTCATGCATTTTCTGAATCTCGTAAGCTAATTTCTTCTTACCCCATTCTTCAACTTCTGTGATCACGCCGTTGTAACGTGTGATGTAGCTTTTTGCTTTCTCAACTACAGCGTCACGTGCTTCATCCTCAAGCTTAGCGCTCACAACTAATGCTAACTCGTACTTGTTCATGCTTGTCTTAACCTCCTTATGGTCTTTTGGCCCTTTGCCTGTCAAAGAGCAAGGATATGAAATATATCACGATTGTTGATTTTATCACATCTCTCCCGTGATGTAAAGCATAATTTTATTTTTTTTCGAATTTTTTCAAATCTCGTGTATTTTTCTCAACCAGCTTACGTGCCACCATGATCTGATGTCCGCAGCCCTTGCATTTCAGGCGGAAATCCGCTCCTACGCGAAGGATCTCCCATTCTTTACTGCCACAGGGATGTGCCTTCTTCAGTGTGACAATATCTCCAACTTCATAATTTAATCCCATTTGATACTCCTCATTTTTATTTTTGCAGATCATCCCGGGTTCCCATATTTTCAGACTCTTATCTGAGAAAACACCTGCCCGATCGGTTCTTTAATAAGAAGATCCGCATATTTATCCCTCGGTGTCGGTGCCTTGTTGATCACTACCAGATGATCTCCCCGGAAATAATCGATCAGGCCTGCTGCCGGATATACTGCCAGAGAAGTTCCCCCGATGATCAGCACCTCCGCCTCTGAGATCACTCTTACTGATTCCTGGATCGTATAGTCATCCAGCCCTTCCTCATAAAGGACCACATCCGGCTTGATCATGCCACCGCAGCTACACCGCGGAACACCTTCAGATTCCTTCATATATTTAAAATCATAGAATTTCCCGCATTTCACACAATGATTTCGGTAAACGCTTCCGTGAAGCTCCAGGACCTTTTTACTTCCTGCCATCTGGTGAAGATTATCGATATTCTGAGTGATCACAGCCTTCAGCTTTCCTGTTTGCTCCATCTCCGCCAGCTTCAGATGTGCTGCATTCGGTTTTGCAGTATCACAAAGCATCTTATCTCTGTAAAATTTAAAGAATTCCTCAGGTTTTCGCATAAAAAATGTATGGCTTAAGATTGTTTCCGGCGGGTAATCATATTTCTGGTTATACAGTCCGTCCTGGCTTCGAAAATCCGGGATCCCGCTTTCTGTTGAAACACCTGCACCGCCGAAAAATACAATATTTCTGCTCTCATCAATGATCTTTTGTAATTTTTCTATCTCATTTCCCATATCATTTCCTCCCAAACTTATCCGCAAAAGCTCTACTGTGGGTTCACCGCATTCACTCTTTTTCCCTGTACCACAAAACGTGTTGCCTGATTGCCGGTACAGGTTGATAATGTAACGATCTTATCCTTCACATTGGCTTCACTTGCAGTGGCATCTGTTCTGATCTCCGAATTCTGGAACATTTTTTTCTCATATTCCAGAAACTCTTTGCCAGGTCCCTTAAATAAGGTATACGTATCGCTGTTCACAGAAGTCGTATACGCTGCAATGATCTCATACCGGTAATCTTTTTCCGGTGTGAGGATCCAGAAATATTTGCTGGCATTGTAAAGCGTCTCATCAGCTCTGTATTTTTTCAGCATTCCAAACATGGAACCATTCTTCATATTATGTCCGTACACCAGGGTATTACAATCGCTGAAATCCCTTTTGTTCTCATAATCAATAAAGATCGTTCCCGCAAAATTATAATTTTTCTCATATGTCTGGTGCAGATAAAAATTATTATCCTCTCCCTGTACCACCGGATAACTGATCTCAGGCAATGCCTCCATATAGATCCAGCCGATCACATCCTCATTGATACTCCTGAGAGAATCAAAATCAACACTCACAGGTGCTACAGGCTGTTCATCCGGCTGATTCATCTCTTCCACCTGGTCCGGATCACGTTCTGTCACTGCCATTTCGGAAATGCTGTTATATTCATCGGTTCCTTTTTTATATTCTGTATAAATATGATAAAGGTTAAAAGCTGCATAACAGAAAATACAGATTGCCACGATCAGAACGATCGTCAGAATATGATCTCCCACTGTTTTTTTCTTTTTCACCTTGTTTTTCCTGCTCATAATCACACTCCTTTAAATCTGTCAGGATCATCTGGTTTCTGTATTTATTATAAATATCCCTCCGTTTTCTTGCAACCGTTTTGTTTTTGTCCTGTTTTATAAAGAAAGAAGCCGCCTCGGAATGGGCGTCCGAAGCGGCTTGTAAGGTATGTTCTATTTCAGAACTGCTGTTATTTTCAGGCCAGTTCTTTTCCTGTAAGCATTTTGTATGCCTGGAGATATTTTTCAATAGTCTTGTCAACGATTTCCTGAGGAAGTGTCCAGTCGTTATCCGGATTGGCTTTCAGCCAGTCACGTGCAAACTGTTTGTCAAAGGATGGCTGACCATGTCCTGGTTCATAGCCTTCTGCCGGCCAGAAACGGGAGCTGTCCGGTGTCAGCATCTCATCACCGATGACCATGTTTCCGTCCTCATCAAGACCAAACTCGAATTTTGTATCTGCAATGATGATTCCCTTGCTGAGTGCATACTCTGCACATTTTTTGTAAAGAGCAATTGTATTGTCACGAAGCTTTTCTGCATACTCGCGTCCTTTTCCCGGGAAGTATTTCTCAAGATGATCGATACTCTGCTCAAAGGAAATATTCTCATCGTGATCACCGATCTCAGCCTTGGTAGATGGTGTGTAGATCGGCTCAGGCAGCTTGTCGGATTCCTTCAGTCCCTCCGGAAGCTTGATGCCACATACAGTGCCGTTCTCCTTGTAGCTTGCCCATCCACTTCCTGTGATGTATCCACGTACGATACACTCGATCGGCAGCATGTTCAGTTTACGGCACATCATGGATTTTCCTTCGAATTTCTCCTGCTGGAAAAACTCCGGCATATCCTTGGTATCTACAGAGATCATGTGGTTCGGAAGAATGTCCTCAGTCATGTCAAACCAGAATTTGGACATCTGGGTCAGTACAGCACCTTTCTTTGTAACTTCGTTATTCAGAATTACGTCAAAGCAGCTGATACGGTCTGTTGCAACCATGATCAGACTGTCTCCATTGTCATAGATCTCACGTACTTTACCTTCTTTGATTGGTTTTAATTCCTGCATGTTCTCACACCTCATCATTCGGTTATTTGATTTTTGTTTTCGACACCGTTACCGTATCACCTCACAAGCCCTCCTGTCAAGATGTCAGGCCCCTTTCAGTCATAAGTATTCGTTAAGGGATCATTCATATTTCTAATAGTGACGCACATTCCTCCTGAAGCTTTTTCTCCTGTTTCCGGTAAAGAAGCTTCTCACTGCAGGCAAAATAAGGATCACAGCCATACTCCCGGATAAAGGCCGCCGCATGGGTGTTCCGGGTCAATCCGGTAACAAAAAGCACCGTTTCCTGTCCGTCCCCGAAGCATTCCTTCATAAATGCAAATGCCTGTTCCAGCTCCCCGGTGATCTTTTTCGCACAGGCCTTTCTCTTCTCCGCCATTTCCGTAAAAAGCTGCCGGATCCGTTCAAAGCCAGCCTCTGTTTCTGTGATATGCTCCTTGCGGATAGTAAGGCTGAATTCCTCCAGAATGCGGATCACAAGCTCTTCCGTAGTCTGCTGATCTGCGGTAAGAAGCTCCGCCTCCAGACGGACAGCCAGACTTTTCTTCTTCATATCTGTAAATTCATCCAGCGCCGTCATGTCCTTTTTATCCTGGAGAAAAGCTTTCAGATGCAGAAGTTCCTGATAAACAGCACCTGTCTCACCATCCATCTTCTCATAGGTCAGAAAACTTCCGTTCAGGCCGTCAAGCAGAAGCCCTGTCACAAGGAAGCGTTCCTCAAAGGAAGCATCCTTCGCCATTTTTACCTTTTTCTGCTGCTCTTCCTCCGGCATCTCTCCGGAAAGCAGGCGTTCCAGTCCATAGTCCTCTCCGTACTTCCGGTACAGCTGATAGCTGGCAAAAAAGCTTCTTGCGATCTCATCTCTGCATAAATACTCCCCGACCAGATTCTCCGTGATCTCCACGCCCAGTTCCTCATAAGCCTTCAGGATCTCAGACAGGTCTTCCCAGCCTCTTGCTGTCACGAAGAATTTCCCGTCCACTGTATTCTCCACAGAATAAAAATGATCCTTTTTCATGCCGAGATAAGCCAGGATCGATCCGTGGATCTCCTTTTTCCAGGCATACTCCATCCACACATCAAGATCTGCCTCGATATCCATCCTCCGCACACGATCCAGTGTTACAATATCAAACTCCCGGACCGATTTATTATATTCCGGAGGATTTCCTGCTGCCGCGATCAGCCATCCTTCCGGCACGCTGTGACTTCCGAAGGTCTTGTTCTGAAGGAACTGCAGCATAGTGGGTGCAAGTGTCTCGGAGACACAGTTGATCTCATCAATAAAAAGGATTCCCTCCTTTTTCCCGGTACGTTCCATACAATCATACACAGAAGCAATGATCTCACTTAAAGTATACTCTGTGATGCTGATCTCTTTTCCGTTGTAGCACCGGGTCACGATCCTTGGCAGTCCTACCGCACTCTGTCTTGTATGGTGGGTGATAGTATAGGATACCAGACCTACCCCGCATTCCTCTGCCACCTGCTCCATGATCGCTGTTTTTCCGATTCCGGGAGGTCCCATAAGCAGGATAGGACGCTGCCGGAGTCTGGGAAATGTATAGCGCCCGGCTGCATCCTTCCGGTTGTAAGCCAGTAAGGTATGTTTGATCTCTTCTTTTGCCTCTTTTATATTCATGTTCTGTAACGCACTCCTTCCTGCTCTGCCACAAGCCGGATCGCCCAGGGCGGAACAAGCTCCATTTTTTCTGTTTTATGCAAAAATACAAAGGCCGTTTCATAATCCGGTTTGCTTCCGGGATATATCCCGTCCCCGTCTGTAAAATAGATCAGAGCCTTAAGACTGCGGATTTCTTTTTTCTCCTGCTGCTCCTTCACATACCGGAACACCGGCCGGAAATCTGTTCCGCCCCGGCCCTGTATGGTGATATTTTTGCTGTATTCCTTCCATTCTTCCTCGGAATGGATCACCTTAACATCCTGGATACAGCAGTCACACTGGATCAGGTACACCTTCATTTTATGGAAAAAATTCTCTTTTTCACTGAGAATGGAATACGTTTCTCCAAGGAATCTCCGCACAGTCTCTCCATCACAGGAGCCGGAAGTATCAATGGCGATCACCAGCTCCTCCAGACGGTTCACTTCCTTATATTCCAGTGGCTCGATCAGCGGAAGATTTCCATAATGCTCCATCCCGTAATTATAAAAAATATAATCAAAGCTTTCCGTATCCAGTTCCACCTCTTCCCGCAGCACAGAAAACTGACGGAGAAATTTTTTGTAATCGTACCTTCCGGATCTTACCGTTCCTGTTTCTTCCTTCTGGTCCCCTTTCTGGCTTCCCCGCCGTTTCCGGTGATCCTGACGGTTAGCGGCAGTATAAGAAAGAAGCTTGTTCCATTTTTCCTTTGTTCTTTTTCCTTTTTCTCCTGTGCAGATGTCCCACAAGGTGTGATCGTCAAAATGAAAGGCTTCTTCCAGTTCTTCCAGGTGAAACGGAAAAGCCTGTTCCTTCAGCTTCCGGCAGATCTTTTCTGCGGAATCCGACCTGTCTCCCAGAATATGAAAAACCTTTTCACGGATTTTTTTCGCATCGCCGCCTGTCTCCAGAATCGGAATCTTTTCCCTGGAAATGATCTGTTCTACTGCAATATCACAGGCCAGGTTCCATAAGCGTCTGTCCTCCTGATCTTCCCGAAAAAGATGCAGATACAGGCAGTGCAGCAGCATGTGCAGATAACCTCTTCGTACTGCCTCCGGCCTTTTTACATAAAGCTCCAGCAGATATTCCGGGGAAAAAAGGAAGAAAGCTCCGTCTGTTCCAATGGTTCCGGTCTGCTCTGAGCCCTTCCCGGAAATACAGGCAAAAGCACCGTCCAGATATGGAAAATAGTAGTACAGCTCGTTCCTTATATTTTCCAGGATATGTATTCCAAGCTCTTCCTGCCTCCGGTCCACCGAATGCCTCCTTTCCTGATTTCCTGAAAAAAAATCACAACTCGAATTTTTTCTCTTTAAATCCATAATTTGCTTTTTTCAAATGGAGAAGTCCCATCAGCGCCGCAGGTCTCCTCCACTCTTCGGCCAGTTTCAGGAACACTTCCAGTTCCTGTTCCCCAAACCATTCGTTCTCATAAAGCTTCTCGATCTTTTCCCAGTCATCTTCCAGGATCAGACGTTCCACAGCCGGACGGATCCTTTTCTTAAGATATGCTCCATAATGCGCGCGTTCCTCTTCCTCCACACCTTCCTCCAGAAAATATCCCCGCAGGGCAACTGCCAGCCGCAGCGGCTCCTGCTTGGTACTTCCGAATTTCCGGTAAAGATGAATGGCCTCTTCTTTGGCATCCTCGTTCTCTGCCCGCATTTCAAGAGCATTGGCAGCAACTTCCACATCTTTTTGAAAACGGCTTAATTCTGTCATAGTGATCCCTCCTGTCTGCTGTCGGTTTATAGTGTTCGAGAAAATGCTTTTGTATGACATTATCATATCACGTACCGTTTTGTTTGAACATTATTTTTTGGTAAAAAAGAAGCCGCCACTGCCTTTTTACGACAATGACGGTCTGAAGATTTTTCTCAGATTCCCTTTTTATAAAGAATAAATGAATAGATCATTGGCACAAGGATGACCAGCAAAATTACCGCAAAAACAATTTCCGTTTTCAGGAGCAGCGAATTCATAAGAAAAAGCAGCCCTGACAGGATCAGTATCCAGCCTGTCATACGGTTGGTACGGTTCCAGTTCTCCTCGCTGTTCAAAGTCCAGGGAAGCTTCATTCCCACTGTATAATTCTGTTTCACCTTATGAACGTAATTTCCGAGAATGATAAACATGATACCTACCATGATATTCACGATCACACCTATATCAAGTTCCATTCCCAGAGCAAGTCCGTAGATCGTCATGCAGGTGATCACAGACACCACCGGAACCAGCCACAGAATCATGGTAAAAATACGCCTGTTGATATTTTTTCTCTTTGGATCATTGGCTGTAAAAAACACGCAAAACAGATGGATCAGCAAAAGCAGAAACGGAATTCCAAAAACTGCCAACGGCTTGCTGCTCCAGCCGTTGGCCACATTGTGCTGATCAAAATGTGTTGCGATCTTCTCCGGCAGACGGTCCCACAGCAGGATCCCTGCCAGTGACGGTGAGATCGTAAGGATACTCCCGAAGATCAGGGACATTTTATATTCCTTCAGAAACTCTTTTCTTTCTTCACCTTTCATCATTCTTTCCCCCTTTCAGATCACTGAGCCACAGAAGCAGCTCCTCTACAACTGTGGTATTCAGTTCGTAATACACGAAATTCTTTACCTTCGTTTCCCACACAAGATCTGCTTTCTTCAAAATTTTCAGATGATAGGATATGGTTGCACCTGTCATGTCAAAATGTCCTCCGATCTCACCGGCTGACATTTTCCCGTTTTTCAGAAGCTGCAGGATTTCTCTCCGCACAGGATCCGAAAGTGCCTTGAAGGTTTCTGCAAACGCCATCGTGTATGGCTTCCTCCTTTCGGATGGTATTTAGAAATATTTCTAAATAGAATATATCATTTTCGGCTTTTCCAGTCAATAACTATTTAGATTTTTTTCTAAATAGTTGTATTTGTCATATATCAAAAATGAGGATACCGAGCATCGCCTCTGCGACCTTACGATATCCTCATTCACCATCGATCAACCATTATTTATTTTTTCTCCTCTTAAACCTACCTCATGCAAAAACCAAGACTGGATGTGATCTCCGGCGCAAGCTCCGGCACATGTGCACAAAAGTCCATCTCTCTTCCAAGGCCAATGGATGCAACTCCAAGAATGGATTTGCCATTTACTGTTCTGCTTCCCCTTTTCAGATCCACTGCAAACGGAAAATGCTCCGTCACATCAAGAAAACGGTTCACTTCATCCATGCTCTCAAACTGTACTTTTCTTACTGTCATCGTTTTTTCACCTCTTTTCTCTGTTTATACTATTATATTACTATGATATAACCATTTGCTAGAGTAATTTTTTTATAAAAAAGGTGATTTTTTTAGATGTTATCTTCTCCTATTTCTGTTACAATATAAAAAACAACACCCAGGAGGTATCAAAATGTCAAAAAAGAACCTTATCGCAGGACAATCCGGCGGACCAACCGCAGCTATCAACAGCAGTCTTTACGGTGTGGTATCTGAAGCACTTAAACATACAGAGGAGATCGACCATGTTTATGGTATGGTCAACGGCATTGAGGGATTTTTAAACGGAACAGTCCTTGATTTCCAGGAAGCACTTCCGGGAGAGCAGCTTCTCGCTCTTACCTGGACACCCGGCGCCTATCTCGGTTCCTGCCGTTACAAGCTTCCGGAATCCCTGGAGGATCCGGTTTATCCGAAGCTTTTTCAGAAATTCGAGGAGATGAACATCGGCTGGTTCTTTTATATCGGCGGCAATGATTCCATGGATACCGTCAGCAAGCTTTCCCGCTATGCCGAAAAGATTGGCAGTGACATCCGTATCCTCGGTGAGCCGAAGACCATTGATAACGACCTTGTAAACACCGACCATACTCCCGGATTCGGAAGTGCTGCCCGCTACGTAGCCTCCACCGTCCGTGAGATCACCCTGGACGCCTGTGTCTACGAGAAAAAATCCGTCACTATCATCGAGATCATGGGACGTCACGCAGGCTGGCTCACCGGAGCTGCTGCCCTTGCCCGGAAATACGTCGGAGACAATCCGCTTCTCATTTATCTTCCGGAAACCGATTTCGATGTAGAAGAATTTCTCCTGAAAGTTAATGCTGCCTTTGAGAAAAACTGCAACGTCGTAGTCTGTGTATCTGAGGGAATCCACGATAAAGACGGCACATTCATCTGCGAATACGACAGCGCTGCCGGAACCGACGCCTTCGGTCACAAGATGCTTGCTGGCTGCGGTAAATATCTTGAGAATCTTGTACGCAGCCGTCTTGGTGTCAAAGCCCGCTCCGTAGAGCTCAATGTAAGCCAGCGCTGCTCTGTCTCCATGCTCTCTGAGACAGACCAGCAGGAAGCAATTCTCGCCGGTGAATTTGGTGTACAGGCCGCCCTGAACGGCGAAACCGGAAAGATGATCGCATTTAAACGTCAGAGTGATTCTCCATACTCCATGAAATGCACACTGGAGGATGTCAACGTTATCTGCAACGAAGAAAAGACTGTCCCTGTAGAATGGATCACAGAAGACGGCTCCGATGTCACCGAAGACTTTATCCGCTATGCCCGCCCTCTGATCCAGGGAACTGTAAATGTTCCGGTTGGCGAGGACGGACTGCCGGCGTTCGTGTATCGGAAATAAGATTTGTGGTAATGCGGATAAAAATATCCACATTTGCTGCGTAACTCTGTCCTGAACAGATGTATCCGTCATTCGATAAAAATGCACCGGGAATTTCTTAACAGTTCCCGGCGCATTTTCTTTATTTCTCTATATATTTTTCTTTTTTATTTCTTACTGCGGTATGCTTCTGCTTCCCAGTGTGTGATAAAATATGTGATCTCATCGGTCATCTGCAGCGGGCCGCCAAAGCTCTCCGCATACACTGCAAGCTTGATCGCATCCTTTACCAGAAGCTGTGCCTTTGCTGCCTTTCCTTTGTCATCTTCCATGATAAATGCGCCAACGCCCTGTACCAGGATCAGTCTTGGCTCTTTATCATGCTCTGTCATAAATGCATCCATCGCATTTTTCGCCTCATCAATATTTTCTACAAATAACGGATAAGGTCCGCAATATACAATATGATCTGGAGTAAACGGCTTCAGAAGAGGTGCTGCAGCAGTTTTGTCTTTTACAAAATTATCAGCCTCCGCAGCCGGTACGACTTCCACCGCATGTCCAAGCAGACTGGAAAGCTTCTGTGCTGCCTGCTCTTTTTCAGGTGTAACTGCATCACTTACATCCGCAGTTCTCTTTACCTGCTTTTCCAGCTTTCCGATCACACCATCGAATAAAACGCCAATCTCCTCTACAGTATCAGCCGCAACAAAAATTCCGTGATTCTGAAGCAGAAGGATCTGCACGTCTTTTCCTGTTTCTTCTTTATAGGCATTCATTTTCTCGAAGCAGATGCGGGCAAGTGTGTATCCCGGTTTGCAGATATCGATCCAGAGTACATCTTTTCCAAGAAGCTCTTCGCAAAGAGCCTTTGCGCCCTTTCCGCAGGTCAGTCCATTGATAAGTGTCGGATGAACATGCAGGACATACGTATAGGCAAACAGATTGTGGAGCAGCGCTTCCACGCTGGGACGCTTGGTTTTATCCTCATCGGTCACTGCCGCCATTACATCTGCAAGATATGCCGATTCACGCTTCACATCATCCGCCGGATATTCCGTTTTCATGATCTCATTCAGACGGGCTCTGTCCATTTTGACAAATTCCTCTGCCTTAATGGTAGCAAGCTGTGTACCGGATCCCTTTACATACAGTGTTGTATCGTCTTTTACAGAAGTATTACCGCCTCCTGCCAGAACATAAGCCGGATTGCTTCCGTAAGTGTTTGACATTTTTACCAAAGTTGAAAGCTCCATAGTAAAATCCTCCCTTTTGTATCATTATATATTTTTTCCATATATTTATAGTACACGATACAAAGTGAATTATCTATATGAATATTTTTTCCAAAATTAGTACTTTCGTATCCTTTTATTACTTTTCCAAATGTAATATCTATACATCTTTCCATTGAGTTTCTTCTGCGATCCGGGAAATCGTTTTTTCTTTATATATAAATAATAAGCAGCATACATGATCAAAAAAACAGATCATCTCACGTCAGCAACTCAAAGGTATGATACAGATCCACCCTCCCATACCCCCACTCCGGGTTTGGGTACTGCATGTTTTCTTCTCTTCTTGCGCCTCTCTGCAGATAATATTTCACGCTGCTCCCGGTAAAAAACGGCTGATTATTCCGTATGATCGCCCATTCAAACAGAAGTGCCGCGATGCCGGCGGTCTGTGCAGCGGATATACTGGTTCCGGAGCGGGTTCCAAATCCGCCTCGTACCAGCGGCACTTTTACGTTAACGCCAGGAGCTGCAAGATGTGGAGTTATCATGCCATCTGGCGTATAGCCTCTGCCTGCTGCAATGTAGATGCTTCCGTCACGGTGCTGGTAGGCGGTTGCCGTGATGCTGTTCCTGGCATCTCCCGGCGCTGTCACCGTAGTATAGGGGGATGGTTCCAGAAAATAAGTATCCTGGGAGATCAGCCCTTCCACAGGAAGCCACATATGGAACTTTACGTTCTGCTGATTTCTTGCCTTGGTAAAAATTTTCCAGATACCGGACGCCGGATGGAAAAATCGAATATACACCAGCGAATATCCGGTCTGACGCTCGATCAGGATATAATTCACATACACCTTTGTTTCCACAAAAACAAATGACAGCTCCTGAGTCCTGAAACCGATGGAGCTGCTTACCTCCAGTATCTCTCCTGTAGGTGACTGAATGGAAAGCCCGTAGATTTCCGGCGGCTCACCCCAGAATTCCATGGTAAAGCCCTGCTCTCCTTCCGCCACACGAAGCTCCGTCACGATCTGCTCCCTTCCCTGAGAAAAAAAGCCTGCACTGTGGTTTCTGGTATTTCCTTCGTTTCCTGCTGCCACAGATACGGATACTTGGGAAAAATTTGCCACATAGTCCACATACTGGCTTAACGCATTGGTCCCCAGATGTGCGCCCTGGCTGCTTCCGATTCCCAGACAGATAGAAAGTGGCATCTTCAGCTTTTTGGCCTGGGTAATCGCAAAAGCAATGGCCATCATCACATCATTTTCCTGAAAAGCTTCTGCCTCCGGAGGATAAAGATAAAAATTCCGGAGATATTGTTTTGCCGGCTTTACCTTGATGATGATCAGGGTTGCCTCCGGCGCTGCTCCGGTAAAATTTTCTCCGGGTACCATATTTCCGGCAGCAATACCTGCCAGTGCCGTGCCATGGCCGTTGGTATCTCTGGATGGCACGATGGCAAACGGATCCTCGGAATCCAGTGCCCGGTCAATATCCTTTTTCCGGAATAATTTGCCATATGGAACTTCTGTATCTGTTATATCATCCCCCTCTTCCGGCAAATTATCTGCATCTCCATTTTCAGCTTCCGATTCCCGCCCAGACTGATTTTGTTCTTCATCTTCTATGGACTGATCCCATAAATAAGCGATTCTGGAGCCGCCTGCATTTCGAAACACTTCATTCTGATAATCAATCCCCGAATCGATCACCGCCACCGCAGTACCTTTTCCACGCAGCTTCAGATAGGGGTGATCGTGCAGCCTGTTGATTCCTGATTTCCCTGCTGCCTCCATATCCATGTAGGTATAGCATTTCGGGATTGAATTATAGGAGATTCCCGTGACCTCGATCTCTCCCATACTTTCCAGCGGAACATAAAGAACACCGAAAATTTCATTGATTGCCTGAAAAGATGTCCCCGGGAAAAGTTCCATAGTATCCTGGACATCCTGCATATATTTCACGATAAAATCCCCGAAGCGCTGACTCTGTGCCGGATTTTCCGTCTGCGCTCCGGGGATCTTATCCTCTGTTTTCATATTTGGTTCAAAATCTTCTTTTCTGAGCATGACAGGCCTGCTTTCGCCTTTTTCATAGATGTATGCAGCGAAAGCCTGTCCTTATACCACTATTGTCCAACTTTTTCCTGATACATGGAACTTCCCTGATTCATTTAAACGCAGCTCTTGCTGTCTCTTTTTTTCCTGATCAATGTCAGCAGCACGATTCCCGCAATCCCGGTAAAAATACTGATAAACTGGGATGTCGACAAAATCCCCACACTTCCACGGATAATATCCCCACGGAAAAACTCGATTACAAACCGTCCAATGCTATAAAAGATCAGATAACAGGCAGTGACCTGACCATCTTCTTTTTTGTTCCGTGCGATCAGCAACAACAGAAGAAAATGCAGAAAATCCAGTCCGCTGGAATACAACTGCGTCGGGATCAGCGCCACGTGATTGGGCGCATATTCAGAATTCTGAAATATCACAGAAAAAATACTCTCTGTCTCTTTTCCATAACAGCAGCCCGCCAGGAAACATCCGATCCGTCCAAATCCCTGGGCCAATGCCACAGATGGCAGGATCACATCTGCATATTTAAAAAATACAAGCTTTCTGATCCTGCAGTACAAAAGCCCCGTCAGTATCCCGCCGATGATACCGCCAAACACCACAAAACCAGAGCTTAAAGTTTCCATTATAAATTTCGGATCCTGAACAATTGATTTCCACTCTGTGATCCAGAAGAGAAGCTTTGCACAGAAAAATCCCCCTACCAGGCACCACAGGATCATTGGAAAGATCTGTTCACTGTCAAGCTTCTGTTTTCCGGCTCTGTATTCTGCAGTCAGGCAGCCTGCCACAATTCCAATGGCGATCATCAGACCATAACCGTATACCGTAAATGGCCCGATGGTAAGAAGTTCATTTTTCATCGGTTTCCTCCTGTTATCTCATTCTTATTTCCGTCATGATCTTCGCTCCCGTATGCGGACAGAAAACACTCCAGCAAAGCAGCATTGGCCCGGTCATTCAAGGCGCTGTTTCCAGATTCTGCCACATCACATTCACCACAGATATCCACGCCCCGGATTCCCTCTGCACATATTTCTCTGACCCTCTTCAGACATTCCAGCAGAGTATTCAGGCGCATGTCTCCCTGGCTCCAGTTCGTGTCCGCATCATTCTTGCAGAGAACATCTTTATCCACAGAAATGTACAGCGGCAGCTTTCCCACATGCTCACTTACAAACGCACACATTTGCGCTTCTTCCATTTCCAGAAGCTTCTCTCTGCTCAAGAACTCCACCTTTTCCTGAATCTCCGATTCCACTCTGGAAAAAGCCTCCTCATCCGGGCCGATCAGGATCACTCTTTTAAGCAATGGAAGTTCCATGACAGAATCGTAGATCCATCCTCCGCAGGAAAGCAGACCTCCGAATGCCGGCGGCTGCATATCCGTGTGATTGTCAAATACAAGAAGCGAGAAAGGCTCCGATATCTTTTCCAGCCAGATCCTTGTCATATAGTGATAGTTTCCGGAATCAATAAAATGGATCCCTCCGGAAGAATAAGGGGCAATACGGCTGCGAATGGTATTCATCGCATCCTCATCGCAGTAGCAGTTGGTTCCGGGAATGTCCCTGGCCTCCACCCGGGATACTTCTTTTCCCCTCCAGAACTGCTGATCCTCATATATTCCGGAAAAATCCATCATCAGTATCTTTATGTTTTTATCTGTATTTTTCATGTGCACATCTTACCACGGAATGACAGATGATGCAAGAGAAGGGTCAGTCCTTCCACTCTTCCAGGTCTTCATCGGAACCATCCAGAAGATTCTTCAGGCTGCCGGTTTCCGCCTGGTCTTTGCCTACATCCCAGAGCTTCATCTCCACATCCTCCGGTTCTTTTTCCCAGCGGGAATTCTCCTGCTTTTGCTCTTCTTCCGGTTCTGTCGATTCTTCTGTCTCTTTTCTGTCCGCAGAATATCCGTCTGTGTCTGTTGGATATTCTGTTTCATTCCCGCTCTGCTGCTCACCTGGCGCGTTTTCATCCTGGGTTTTTGTATCATTTGGCATATCCATATCTGCCGTTTCATTTACAGCATCTGAACTGTCTGCACCAGAATCTTCCTTCTCTGTCTCTGCTTTTTTTGCAATCTTCCGAAGCCCCAGCTTCATAATAGTATAGAATACGATATCCGCAGCTCCGTCACACACCAGCACCCAGCCGGAAAAGATCAGCAGAGTCATGATCTTCGGAAATCTTCCAAACAGCATCACGATTCCAAGTACAATGAAAACAAGACTTCCGATCAAAAGCACGCTCCATGCGCCGTTTCCTCCTTTTTTCAGAAGGAAAGCTCCTTTAAACTTCCACAGACTGTCAACCAGTACAAATGCGCTGAGCATCCATGGAAGCAATTTGATCACGATGGACGGTGTCATAAAAAGAAACACACCCAGTACAAAAACAACCACACCACTTAGAAGATCCATGATCGTAGCTTTCGCTTTTCCACGTATGTAAATATAAATATGATAAATGCCAACTCCGATGAGGATCAGCCCGAATACTACTTTGCAGATCACATCCACCGTCTGCGTGGGGATCAGGATCAGGCAAAGTCCAAGCAGTATATAAAATACTGAGGAGATGATCTCACCCTTTAGAATGTTATTAATTTTTTCACCCATGTTCATTCATACCTCCTCTGTTATTCCAACAGTATAGCTCTTTTCCACTGGTCAGTCCACCCTGAACCGTCAAAAAAATTTCTTTTTTTCAGAAAAATTTTCTTATAATTCAATACAGCCCGAAGGACTTTTCCGGCGTCATTTCGCCTTGTTCCTTCAGGCTGTATTTTACTTTTTATGTTTCTTCTTTTTTGTCATAAGACCACCGATCCGTCCGGTTTCTTTTGCAGAAAGGCTTTTCCACCCGTCTTTGATCACTTTATCCAGAACTCCCATCTCATCGGCAATCTCGTATTTCAGTTTTTCCGCCTGGGAAAGCTTTCCCTCAAGATATGCCTTTACTTCTTTCTCCCTGTTCATCTTCCACACTCCTCATCTTTTTTATGGAGTATGAACAATTTTCGGAGAAATTATGCATTCTGAAAAATATGTCCGTCCTTTACAGATACTGTCATTTTTAATCCGGGATAATGATCGCTGCAATGATATACGCCAGGATTCCGGCTCCGCCCATCAGCGTGATGATCACCCATACCAGCCTGACAAGAGTCGGATCGATATCAAAGTATTCTGCAATTCCGCCACAGACACCACATAACATACGGTTTACTGATGATTTGTAAAGTTTTTTGTTGCTCATAATGCTTTCTCCTTTAATCTTCTTCAAATTCAACCTGAACGTTTCCCATTCCGCAATCCAGTTTTATATTTTTCGCAGCACCTTCATTTGTGATCTGTTTATTTCCGGAAGTGATGGAGGTTTCCAGAGAATCATCCACCTCCAGATTTCCAAGACCACATTTCAGCTCATAATTATAATCAGCTGCTTTTCCTGTAAGTGTAAGCTCCATATTTCCCATGCCACAGCTGCCATTTAATTTTTCCACCTGAATTTCACTGATGTCGGCAGTTCCCACTCCGACTGTAAAGTCTGCTTCCTTTATATCTAGGCTGCCGGAATTTTCAATGGTTCCGGCTCCCACATTTACTTCCATCTGCTCCGCTTTAAAATCACCATCCAGTTCGATGGTTCCGGCTCCCATCTGAAGTTTTATCTTCTGAAAGCTTAAGTTTTCCGGGCAAAAAATTTCTATGGAACGGTTTCTCACTTTTTGATTGCTTGCAATTCTCAGACTACCGTTGTTATTGCTGATCTGAATGCGATTGTGATCCTTCCCTGAAACTTTCACCTGGACTTTATCCTCATTCCATGTTTTCAAAACCAGTTCTTCGTATCTCAGATCACAGAAAAGGTCTGACACAGCCGAGGCCTCATATACTTTCGTATATGCGGAACTGTCTGCACTGTCTGCCAGAACGCCCTTCTCAGTTACCGCGCTCTCTGCAGCTGCCTGAAAATCGTCCTCCTGCTCATCCATATCTTCCTCGGAATCTTCCACTTCCCAGCTGTCTTCATGATCCAGAACACGAAGCACCTGCGTGATTCCTTGATCCAGAACACTCACATCTCCCATAGTCGCTCCCATGGCAGCTCCGCCGGCAGTAAGTCCCAGGCCTGCCACACCGAATACTGCTGCAAGGATCAGAATTACCTTCAGAAAACGTTTCATACTTTTTCCGCCTTTCTTCCATTCAGGAGATTGCTGCAGAATCCCGTAAATTTCCGCAGGATCGCAGGCAATATCTTACCTGTAAACCACACCGTCAGTAACAGTAACAAAAGTCCAAGTGCCATCATCAGGCATCCGATACCGATAGTCAGGATCCCGGCCGGCGGAAGAGACACCGTCATGGCAATCCCAACAACAATGCACGCAGCTGCACCGATCACAAGGATGATCGATCCCGCTCCTGCAAAAAATGTCAGCAGGAAAGGCAGCAATGCCAGTGTCACCAAAATCCCCAGTACTCCGCCAAATAATCCTTTTATCAGAGGAGCCGCAAAAACAAGAACGATCAGCGCAAGAATGATTCCTGCCTTATTCTGCTTTTTCTCTGCGTGATAGCCGCGCTGGGCACGTCTTTTCCTGCGGTCTTCGAAATTTTCTGTATTTCCCGTATCACGATGGGCCTCTCCCTGTCCATTTCCGTATACGGTTACTTCTGTATAATGGTCCGGCATTTCCCCGTTCTCTTTCACACGGGTATCCTGATATCCGTTCTCTGTGTATTCCCCGTAATCTTCACTGTTCTCCTGAAGATCTGCCTTAATGATCGCAGCAACTTTCCCCGGATTTCCCAGTTCCCGGATCACTTCTCCTTCATTCTCAGGACCTGCATCATCAAAATATCCTTCATAATATTCCAGTGCTTCCTGTCTCTCTGCCTCTGAAATATCGGAAAGCAGCCGTTCAAGCTGTTCCATAAACTGCTTTCTGTTCATAATCAAACTCCCTCCTCAAACATCCTGGTGATCTTGGATGAATAGATCTCCCATTCACTTCTGTAAAGATTCAGCTGCGCTGCGCCCTTATCTGTCAGCTTATAATATTTCCGGTTTCTGCCTGCATATTCCATATTGTAGGCTTCCAGACATTCATCCTTCTGAAGCCTGCGAAGGACCGGATACAGCGTAGATTCTGAAACCTCCAGAACACTTCGCACATCCTGGGTGATCTTGTACCCGTAGGTACCGTCCTTCTCTCTGGAAATAACAGCTAGGACGATCGCATCCAGGAGGGCTGCTCCTGTATTAAATACCATCTGCTCACCTCTCTATGACCTGTAAAACGGACATTCACATTCCGTCTTACTACATGCTGATGAACGCGATCACTTCACGATCCAACGCTCACATGATAAGTCATGTAATATTGTTCTGTGAATAATACTATATATCGTATAATATAGTTTTGTCAATAGTATTTAGAAAAATCCCTCTATACTTTATAATATTTTTCGGAAACCACTCTTTTCACACAATATCCGAGAGAGTCAAGTTTATATTATGGAGGAAATTATGACAGATTCAGATAAAATACAGACATTACCGCTTCCTTTTCTGGAGCGTATGAAAGAAATGCTGGGAGATGATTATGATGCTTTCCTGAAAAGCTACAAAAATCCCCGCACCTACGGTCTACGTGTAAACACCGCCAAGCTCTCCTGCCAGGATTTTCAGGCGCTTTCCCCTTTCCCTATCCGGCCGATCCCGTGGATCAATACCGGATACTTCTACGAGGAGGAAAGCCGCCCTGCACGATGTCCTTACTACCAGGCGGGCCTTTATTATCTTCAGGAACCAAGTGCCATGACACCAGCTTCCAGGCTTCCTATCGAACCTGGAGATTTTGTCCTGGATCTCTGTGCAGCTCCCGGAGGAAAAGCCACTGCCCTGGGTGCAGCCTTAAATGACACCGGATTTCTCCTTGCCAACGATATCAGTACTTCCAGAGCCAGAGCCCTTCTTAGGAATCTGGAGCTTTTTGGCATGAAAAATATGCTCGTCACCGACGAAAAGCCCGCCAAACTTGCCCAGCGTTTTCCTGCTTTCTTCAATAAGATCCTTCTGGACGCTCCATGCTCCGGGGAAGGCATGTTCCGAAAAGAGGAAGCCCTTGCCCGCGACTGGACACCGGAAAAATCTGCTGAGCTTTCTGATATCCAGAAAGACCTGGTCTTAAAAGCTGCCGATATGCTCCGTCCGGGCGGAATGCTGCTTTATTCCACCTGCACTTTTTCCCCATGTGAAGACGAAGAAGTGGTAGCCTATCTTCTCAGACAACGCCCGGATATGGAACTTATGGAAATGCCAGGATATGAAGGCTTCTCCAGCGGCCGCCCGGAATATGCCGGCACAGCAGACACTTACGATTCCGAAATCGCGTTAAGCTTAAATGCATTTAATCCGGAAGAACTTCAAAAATGCGTCCGAATCTTTCCACACAAAATGGATGGCGAAGGTCATTTTCTCGCCCTGTTCTGCAAAAAAGGTGACTCTCTTCCACCTGTTTTCCGCTTTTCCGCAAAAGGACCGGACAAAAATACCCGGAAATGGCTGGAGGAATTTTTCTCTGAGATCGGCCTGAAAACCATTGGCGGTCAGGAATTTGACTGGAACCGTGTGGAAGTCCGCAAAGATAAAGTATACTATCAGCTGCCCTTCCCGCTGGATCTCCGCGGAATCTCCTTTCTTCGAAACGGCCTCTACCTGGGTGATCTGAAGAAAAACCGTTTTGAGCCGTCTCAGCCTCTGGCGCTGGCGCTTCACAAAGGAGATGTGGAAGCAGTTATCTCCCTGCCGGTTTCTGATGAACGGCTTACCCGTTATCTGAAAGGCGAAACTCTTATGATCGAGCCAGAAGAGGCCGCTCACAAAAAAGGCTGGCATCTTCTCTGCGTGGACGGTTATCCTCTCGGCTTCGGAAAGCTTGTAAACGGAATCCTGAAAAACAAATATCCTGCGGGCTGGAGAGTATAACCTCTCCGCCGCAGGATATCTGCCCACATTAACATATCTTTTCATTTTCAGATCAGAGACTGAACGCTTCTCCAAGAGTAAACGAATAAATATACCGTTCCTTCACCTTCCGGCCTGTCATCCGTTCCAATGCCTGGGCGTAATCCTCCAGCTGTACATGATAACGGTCGATCAGCTTCTTTTCTTCTCCACGTCTCACAAAGTCCGTTTTATAGTCCACCAGAACGATTTCTTCATCCTCTATAAAATACGCATCAATGATTCCCTGTACCAGAACATTTTCCTCACACTGCCACTGCGGATCAAGCTCCGAAGCTTTTCTTGCGATCACAAAAGGCTGCTCCCTGAACAGAAGTCTCTTCTCTGAAGCTGCTTTCATCCGCTGTCCGAGAGGTGTTTCCACAAAATTCCAGACATCTTTTACCCGGACCGACTCAGCCTCTTTTCTTTCCATCTTCCTGGCGTCAACCCATTCTCTCAGCTGTCTGCGGATCTCATCCCTGTTTGCTGTCTTCTGATAGTCCAGGCATTCCATTACACGATGATAAGCGGTTCCACGAAGTGCCCCTGTATATCCTTCCTCTTTCTTCTCCTCGATAAATCGGGGAACCAGCGGCTGGATCTCTTCTTCCGTCTCATAATCCACCGTTTCTTCCAGATCCTGCTCACTGTGGTAGCTTCGCTTTTTCAGTTCTGATACACTGACCTTCACAGGAAGATCTTCCAGATATTGATATGGATATACAAAGGAAAAACGTCTCTGGATCTCCTCCCGGATCTCACTGTCAAAAACTCTACCCGTATCCCAGTTCTCCAGTGTTTCCTTCTTCATTTCCCGCTCCGCCTGTTCCATAACCTCACTTTCTGTCAGTTCCCGTGCTGTGACCCTTGTAACTATGAATTCTGCCGGATCTTTGTACAGAGGATTTGCGGTATTCATAAAGATGCCATATTCATGAAATAATGGTGCCATGCAACGATGTCTTACCAGTGCCGGAAGCACATAATCCCAGTAAGTCTTCCCGCAAAGCCTTCTTCCCAGAGAAAGCAATGGTTCCTCACTATCCCTTAATGCGGACAATTCTTCCAATTCCGGACGCAAGGCTCCAATAGTTCCACTGAGGATCAGTTTTTCCTTTGCACGTGTAAGCGCTACATAAAGTACCCTCAGCTCCTCTCCGAGGCTTTCCATCAGGAGCGTTCTCCGTATGATCTGCTTGCACAGGGATGGAGCGATGATTCTCTTCTCCGGCAGGATCGCATCCGCACCGATCCCCAGCTCCGGATGGATCAGGATACTTGCGTTCATATCCCGGAAATTAAAACGTTTTCCCATTCCTGCTGCAAACACTACCGGAAACTCCAGTCCCTTACTCTTGTGGATCGTCATGATCTGTACCGCACTTTCCCCGGTTCCGGAAAGATTTACCTCCCCGTAATCCACCTGATACTGCTGGAGCTTCTGGATATATCTTACAAAATTAAAAAGACCTCGATAGCTTGTCTTCTCATATTCCATTGCTTTTTCCACAAGCATGTTCAGGTTTGCATTCCTCTGTTCACCATTTGGCATTGCCTTTGCATGGTCTCCATATCCGGTGCGTGCAAGTACCTCCAGGATCAGCTGATGGACCGGCGTGTAAGCCGCCTTATCACGAAGTGCATTCATAGTGTCCATAAAACAGGACAGCTTCTCCCCGAGGATTTTTTTGTTTTCCTCAAAGCTCCCATGCTCTCTGTAATCCTCCACAAACCTGCACACACATTCATAGATCATTCCTTCCGGATATGCGATCCGAAGCTCAGCCAGCTCTTCTGTGGTACATCCAACGATCGGTGAACGCAGTACGCCGGTCATGGGAATATCCTGCAGCGGATTATCCAGGATCCGGAGATAATTCAGCAGTGTCACAACCTCTGTTGCAGAAAAATATCCGGTTCTGGATGCCGTATATACCGGTATCCCTCTTGCACTCAATACCTCCCCAAAGGTTTCTGCCCAGCCTGAAGCAGATCGGAGCAGAATCACGATATCTCCATATTGAAGAGGTCGATACTCTCCCGTTTCCTTATCCAGCACCCGTTCATGCCCTACCATAGATCGGATCCTTCCTGCAATGGCAAGAGCCTCCAGCTCTCTCTCATTCTCCGTTACTTCTTCATCCTCATCTTCCAGCAGCGGACTGTATTTATCCACAAGAAGGATCTCTGTTTTTACAAATTCCTGATCCTGGCCTTCCGGAAAAGAAGCTCCAGGATACAGAGCTGCCGCCTCGTCGTAGGCAATTCCTCCCAGATCTTCCCCCATGATCTGCCGGAAAATAAAGTTGACACTTTCAAGGACTTCCGGTCTGCTTCGGAAATTTTTGTGCAGGTCGATCCGCTGTTCCTGACTGTCTTCCAGCGAATAGCTCTTATATTTTTCCATGAACAGTTCCGGACGGGCCAGACGAAAACGGTAGATGCTCTGCTTTACATCTCCTACCATAAAGATATTTTTACGTTCATTGACCCAGCCGGAAACTGTCTGCATCAGGATCTCCTGGACCAGATTACTGTCCTGATACTCATCCAGCAGGACCTCATCATATTTTTCAGAAAGCTCTCTTGCCGCCTGGCTGGGCACATAGTTTTCTCCTTCCTTTTTCAGAAGGATATCCAGGGCAAAATGTTCCATATCTGAAAAATCCAGAACATTTTTTTCACGCTTCTTTGCCTGGAAACGCTCTGCAAAATCCTTTGTCAGCTTCACCAGCATCTCCAGCGGTGGTGCAGATGCTTCTGTCAGTTCCGTCAGCTCATCCAGATTTCCGTAAAAATATCGGATTCCCAGTTCCTTCAGATTATCTTTTGCATCTTCGCGAAGAGCTTTTACCAGATTTTTCAGCTGCTCCGATACTCCCTCCATTTTTTTTGAGGAAAGTCTTGCAAACTTCAAATTCCGGAGATTTTGCGCTATCTCATCATAATCCCTTTTAACGGACAGTTGTTTTAACTGCCGGATCAGTATCATATCTTTTTCCAGAGCCTCCAGATAAAGCTCCGGTCCATCCTGGAGCTGACAGGTCTTCATTGCGGTTTCTGTAAGCTCTTCCGCTTCTTTCAGTGCGCAGTCTGCAGCCTCCCACAGATATCGGAACCATCGCGTTCCCTCAAGACCTTTTTCCGGATCCAGATGATAATTCTCCACACAGCTGTCCAGCCATTTTTCGGGCCATGGATTACTCATCGCAGCATTATAAAGCTCCAGCACATGTTCCTTCAGTCCTTCATCCGTTTTTCCTGGCGCATAGCATTCCACAAATGCAGTAAAATCTGCCTCTCTTTCTGCATAATGATCTTCAAAAAGCTCCTTCAGCACATCTTCCTGCAAAAGCTTCAGTTCACCCTCATCTGCAGTCCGGTAACCCGGATCCAGTCCGATCAGATGAAAATAATTTCGGATCACATAGGCGCAAAAGCCGTCAATGGTAGTGATCTGTGCCGTATGGATCAACGTCATCTGTCTCTGCAGATGCTCATTATCCGGATCTTCAGCCAGTGCCTGATCCAGTCCACGTTCGATACGTTCCCGCATCTCTCCCGCTGCCGCCCTTGTAAATGTCATGATCAGAAGACGGTCAATGTCCACCGGTTTCAAAGGATCCATGATCTTACTTAAGATCCTCTGCACCAGCACTGCAGTTTTACCGGAACCGGCTGCTGCGCTGACCAGAATATTCCGGTCGCGGAGCGTGATGACCTTTTTCTGCTCTTCAGTCCATTTCACTGCCATTCTCTTCCTCTCCCTTCATGATCTTTTTCCACAGTGCATCTTCTTCTATGGACGACAGCCTGTGAAACTCATATCCCGGTATCTTCCTGTCGAAGCCGCACACAGTAAGATACGGACAATATGTGCAGGCATTCTTTTTTCCAAGTTCATAGGGTTCCACTGCCGCATTTCCATCCAGGATCGATTCCCTGATGTCACAGATCTTTCTCCGCACATACGCTCCCAGAGCATCAAACTGCTTCCTTGAGGCAACAGAAGATCTTTTGCTGAAGCTTCCGTCCCGGTTCAGGGATACCGGTATGGAGGCCATAGTGCTGTCGATTTTGGTACTCATATTATCATCTGCCTGTACAAGCCCGTTCATTTTCATTTTCTTCAGCATCTGCTCATTGATGCTTTCCATATCCGCATGGATCTTCTCCTGTATCATAGGATCCTTCACATTATAATAAAACACACCGGCCGGAACGATCTCGCGATCCGGATACTTCCTTTTTTCCACCTGTAATGCTCCATCCAGATAGACCATCAGCTGAAGCTGAAGGCCATGATACAACGCCAGCAGATCAAACGAAGTATTTCCGGTTTTATAATCGATCACCTTCACATAGACCCGGTTGTTCTCCGGCTCTTCCATGATATCCACACGGTCGATCCTTCCGCCCTGAAACCTCACCTCAAATCCTTCCGGCCGGAATGCTCCATGCTTCAGCTGTTCCTGCAAAGCCCACACGGTACGCCGCAAAATACGTCTGGTCCGTTCGATCATATATTCATTTCTCGCACTGCTTTTAAGGATCGTATTTCCGTAATCTGCGGAAACCTGATCCAGACAGCTGTCTATGATACGGTTTCGCTCTTCCTCCGTAAGCTCTGCCCAGTCCAGTCCCTCTTTTCGGACTTCCGCCGCAAATTTTTCCAGTGCCATATGCATGACATTTCCCATATCCATAGCCCGGAACTCATACTCTGCACGTTCTGTAATCTTCAGTCCATACTGCAGAAAATGTGCAAATGCACAGGCCGCAAAACGCTCCAGCCGGGTAGCACTGTACGGGGAAATTTCTCCATAGAGGATCTTTGCCACTGTTTTTCCGATCTTATCTGACGGTCGTTCTGAAAAAGATGCCTCTGTAAGTTTTTTTACAAGGATCCGGTATTCCGGGCTCTGAAGATACCAGCTGTACAGTTCCTGGAAGACCGCATTATCCTGGTAAGCTTCTCCTGCAAGCCCTCTCAGGAAATAATCCAGGCTGATTCCCGGAAGCTCCAGTAATTCCATAGGTTCCTGCATATCTCCGCACTGCCGGATCTCCA
Source organism: Blautia fusiformis (assembly GCF_020686995.1). Lineage (NCBI taxonomy): Bacteria > Bacillati > Bacillota > Clostridia > Lachnospirales > Lachnospiraceae > Blautia > Blautia fusiformis. Next base: position 169,712 of record NZ_JAJEPT010000003.1, on the reverse strand, counting down.
TTTCCGGAAACATCTCCCGGATATTACTGACAAGAAAGGCCGGACTCAGGGCTTTTCCCTGGCTGTCGGACTGACAGAAGGACAGACAGAGCAGTTCTCTTGGCTTGGTCATGTTCAGATACAGATAAAATCGCTGCATGTTCATCAGTTCCTTTGGCCCCGGTGCAAGCTGGATCCCCTGATCTTTAAAAAATTCTCTGTCAATCTCCGTAAGCATTCCTCCACCGGATGTATTCTTCGGAATATTCCCTTCATTTACTCCCACAAAAAACAGTGCACGGATATCCTTTAGCCTGGTTCTCTCCATATCTCCCACAAGTACCTGGTCCATACTTGGCGGGATCAGCGCCACCTTGGCCTGGTTCAGTCCTGTTTCCAGAAGCTGACGGAAATCCTGGCGGTTCACGGTTTCCTCTCCAAGGATCTCCACCATATTATCCAGAAGTTCCATAACAATTCCGTAAATCTGGGCATATTCCTTTTCCATGGCCTTGTCGCCCTGTTCCTTGAATTTCAGTTCCTGATGCTTCAGTTTCTGCTGCACCTGGCTCCGCACTGCAAACTCGTAGAGAAAAGTACAGTATTCCCGCACCGTCTTTTTCCCACCTTTAAAGCTTAGCGCAAGCTCTCTGGTCTCATCTGCGAACCGCTGCCGGATCTCATTAAGCCTCTGAATGCTTTCCGGCGGCATTCCCCGGTAAATACGCACCCACACTTCATCCCATTTCTTAAATCCACGGATACCAAGAGCTAGCACATAATTCTCCAGAAGGTCTGCTTCCTCCCTGGTCACACAGGACATTCCGCACCGGAGATAACGGAATACACTCTCATAGGAAAAATCCTGCACTGCCATCTCAAGTGCTGCCCGGAAATATTCTACAAACGGATTCATCAGGACCGTATGCTTCTCATCAATGAAATACGGGATCCCTGCTGCTGTAAATACCTGCTTTGCAAGATTTCCATACTCCTCCAGGTTACCTGTGATCACGGCGATCTCACCGTAACGGCAGCCCTTTTCCCTTACAAGTCTGGCGATCCGGCGGGCAGCTTCTTCCATTTCCTTCTGCGGGTTCACTGCCGAAAACATGCAGATCTCATCCTGCGCTTTTTTATATATATTTTTTCGGTAACGGAAGATATTTTTTTCAAGGAAATGAAGGGCAGGTGCCTGGGAAAAGCGGGATTTTCCCACATCCTTCAAAAGAACCGGTGTCTCGATCTCCCTGGTCAGCTCCGAAAGCCCGTGGATCATCTGACGGCTCATATAAAAAAGCTGATAAGGTTTTCCTCTCATGCTCAGATTCTCATCCGCATCCATGGTCACCGTTACCATCACCTTCTCACAGACAGCAAGAAGTTCTCCCACAACACGCATCTGAATAGGCGTAAAACCGGTGTAACCATCCAGAAGGAGTACACTGTTTTTCATTTTTTCAGAAAACGGAAGAGCTTTTTCCAGCGCATCCATTACTTCTTCTCCTGTCATATAATGATCCTTCAGATATCCGGTAAATGCCTGGTAAAGAACAGCTACGTCTTTCAGCTTCATCTGAAGTAACGCTCTGTCACCGGAATCCTCGATCATCTCCTGGATCTCACTGTCCCGGATATCGTACTGCATAAACTCCGACAGGATAGACTTCACTTCATCCAGGTATCCCGCTTTACGCATCTGACCTCCCAGATAGGAAAGCTCCTTTCCATGCTGCTGTACCATCTTCTGCAGCACCATACTCTTACCGGTTTCTTCCAGAAGGATGCGGCTGTCTCCTCCAACTTCCTCCAGAACACGGTATGCAAGACGCTCAAAGCTCAGGATATCAATATTCAGGATTCCCCTGCCCGGACTCATCTCCACCAGTGTCTTCTGGGTCTGCATGGTAAACTGCTCCGGCACGATCACATAAAAAAGCTTCTCAGGATGCAGCCCCGCCTGTTCTATGATATTCTGATAAGCATAACAGGATTTTCCGCTTCCGGAACTTCCTATGATAAACTGTAATGACATCTTCATCCTCCCGATCACTTGCAGATTTTCAGTCATTCCGGCGCCATCCTGCGCCTGAAGTATTCCTATCATACCACAAATTCTGCTCCTATAGAACGGTCGTTCTCTATATTCTGAAATATCTGCCTGCTCTTTTCCTTATTTTTCCAGGCACAGTATCGGATAACCTGCGCACAGCTATGGCATAAATCCTACATCCCGATAATAAACTATATAAAAAGCTTTGGGAGGCGTGCGCCATGAGTTCCAAAACCAGGATCATCGTCCTACATATGAAAGAGATCATTTACACAGCTGTCTTTCTGGCTCTTGCTGTCGTTCTGGCTGTCGTTCTTTTCTTCATGTTCGGTCCCGGAAAAAAAGCCAGTCATACAGCCAGCGAAAAATCCCGCTATAAGCCGGGCGTCTATACCTCTTCCATCACCCTGAACGAGAATACCTTCGATGTGGAAGTTACTGTAAATGCTGACAGGATCAAGGCCATCCGTCTGGTGAATTTAAATGAAACCACAAAAGCTTCCTATCCTCTTATGGAACCGGTTCTGGATTCTTTGGCAAGTCAGATCTATTCCAGTCAGTCCCTGGAAGACATTCAGTATGCAGGAGACCGGAAATATACCTCCCAGGTACTCCTTTCAGCTATCACGGACGCAGTAAAAAAAGCGGAGAACACTTAAGCTCTCCGCTCTGCGATCTGCGTTCAGATTTCAATCTTCTCCAGCACATCCTGCCAGATCCTTACACTTGCATCACTTGGCATTCTGAGATCTCCTCTTGGAGAAAGTGCCACACTACCTACCTTCGGGCCATCCGGCAGACAGGAACGCTTGAACTGCTGGGCAAAAAATCTCCGATAGAAGGTTTTCAGCCATTTCAGGATTGTCTCTTTATCATAAATTCCATCAAAGGTCAGGCAGGCAAGCCTGTAGATCTTATCCGGTGTAAATCCTGCACGCAGCATGTAATACAGATAAAAATCATGAAGCTCATAAGGTCCTACCAGATCCTCAGTCTTCTGGGCGATCTTGCCATCCTTAGGAGGAAGAAGCTCCGGGCTTACCGGAGTATCCAGGATATCCAGAAGAACCTCCTTCAGTTCCTCATCTCCGCAGGTATCCGCATAATAACGTACCAGATGACGTACCAGTGTCTTCGGGACAGAAGCATTTACACCATACATGGACATGTGATCGCCATTATAGGTTGCCCAGCCAAGAGCCAGCTCGGAAAGGTCTCCGGTTCCCACAAGAACGCCGCCTTCCTTGTTTGCCGTATCCATCAGGATCTGGGTACGCTCACGTGCCTGGCTGTTCTCATACGTCACATCGTGGATCTCCGGATCATGTCCGATATCCCGGAAATGGATATTTACCGCCTCTTTAATATTTACCTCGGTAAGCCTTGCACCAAGGCAGCGGCTTAACTTGCAGGCATTCTGATAGGTTCTGTCTGTGGTTCCAAAGCATGGCATGGTCACACAGTGGATCTGTTCTCTCGGCATTCCCATCCTGTCAAAGGCACGTGCCATTACAAGAAGCGCCAGGGTAGAATCCAGTCCTCCGGAAAGTCCTACTACCGCACTCCTGCTGTGGATATGCTCCATACGTTTCTTAAGTCCCATAGCCTGGATGTTCAGGATCTCCTCGCAGCGCTCATCACGCTCTTCCTTCACAGACGGAACGAAGGGATACTGTGGATATTTTCTGGTAAGTCTTGTTTCCTCCTCTGCTACAGAAAAATCAACTCTTGTATGACTGCATGTAGAAACTGCCGGATACGTGGACATTCTTCTTCTCTCATCAGCCAGTCTCTGCACATCGATCTCACTGTAAATGATGCCGTTCTCAAAGCGTCTGCTTTCCGCAAGCATGGAACCGTTCTCTGCGATCATATTCTGTCCGCCAAACACGAGATCCTGGGTAGACTCCCCTTCCCCTGCACTGGCATAAATATATCCGCAGATCAGTCGTGCTGACTGCCCGCTTATCAGAGTTCTCCGGTAGGAATCCTTACCTACCATCTCATCACTGGCAGAAAGATTAACGATGATATGCGCACCGTTGACGGCATGACGGATACTTGGCGGCGCAGGGACCCAGAGATCCTCACAAAGCTCTGCTGCAACAGTGAATTCCGGAAATTCCTTACATTCAAAGATCAGCTCTGTTCCAAAAGGAATTTCATCCCAGAACTCATCCTCCTCATTTTTCTCGCACTTCAGGAAGTCCACAAATTCCACATCTTCTTCCTCTGCACCTGCAAACTGTCTCTGCTCATAAAACTCATTATAATTCGGAATATGAGTCTTCGGCACAAATCCCACGATACGACCATGATTCAGAGCTGCTGCCACATTATAGAGCTTGCCTCTGTGACGCAGCGGGAGTCCCACAAAGATCAGGGCGTCCGTCTCCCTTGTCTCCTCCGCAATATGCAGAAGCTCATCCCACGCACTGTCCAGAAGACATCTCTGGAGAAAAAGATCGTGACAGGTATATCCTGTGATACAAAATTCCGGAAATACCATCAGCTTGACATGCTCCTTTTCCATTTCATGAATGGCCTTCAGGATTTCCTCTCCGTTTGCCTTGCAGTCTGCAACGGTAACTCTCGGCGTTGCCGCTGCCACCTTGATAAAACCATGCTTCATTTTTTCTTCCTCCCGAGTTTTATCGCTTGCACTCTCTTATGATCCTCTTAAGATCTTCCACAGTAAAATTATAATTCTTATTGCAGAAATGACAGTTCATCTCAATGTCCTTGCCTTCCTGGATCATCTCATTAAGTTCTTTTCTTCCGATGCTGATCAGCGCTTTTTCCACACGCTCTCTGCAGCAGTTGCAATGGAACTGTGTGGGCAGTGTATCATTGATCTCTATGTCAAAGCCTTCCAGTACTCTTTCAAGAAGACTTTCCGGTGTATGTCCCTGCTCCAGAAGATTGGTAACAGAATCGATCTTTGATACGTTTTCCTCAAGCTTTGCGATCACTTCTTCCTCTGCAAAAGGCATCAGCTGTACAATAAAGCCTCCCGCCTGACGGACTGTATTATCCTTATTCATCAGCACACCCAGTCCTACCGCAGACGGAACCTGCTCGCTGGTTGCAAAATAATAGGTGAGATCTTCTGCGATCTCGCTGGTCTGAAGAGCAACCTGTCCCACATATGGCTCTTTCAGTCCCATATCCTTGATCACATCCATAAAGCCTACGCCGACAGCTCCCGCAACATCCAGCTTGCCTTTACTGTTTGCCGGGATACATACATCCGGATTTCCCACATAACCCTTTACATTTCCGTGAGAATCTGCAGTTACTGTGATTCCCTGCAGTGGTCCGCCTGCATGGATCCGAAGTGTAAGGAGATCCTTTTCTCCTTTCATCATAGCTCCCATCATAGCACCGCCGGTAAGGAGACGTCCCAGTGCTGCTGTTGCCACCGGACTGGTGTTATGATTCTTTCTCGCTGTCTCCACCATATCGGTTGTAACAGCCGCAAATGCACGGATCTGGCTGTTTGCCGCTGTTGCTCTTACAATATAATCACTCATATAAAAAAATTTCCTCCTTTATTTCTCTTCTGACGGAATTTCCTTTCCATGTTCTCTGGCCACAAAAGTCAGTCTTCCGCTGTCCGGCTTCGGTGCATCCTTGGTGTATGCGTCATAAACCGCCAGCGGGATCAGGCCTGCCTTTTCAAGAAGTTCCCTTACTTTCTCCGGATCATAGGCCTTCTGGTAATGAATTTCCTCGTCTCTCTCATAAAGACCATCTTCTCTCGGAAGAAACAGAGTCAGATCATACACATTGATCCCGGTCTCCTCATCAAATTCATTTTCCCAGATAAAGCTTCCCTCTTCCCGATTCTCTGCAATAGTCGTATTTCCAAGCATTTCCCGGTATTTATACGGGGTGTTCATATCAAATATGAAAATTCCATCCGGGTCAAGATAATTGTTCACCAGTTTAAATACAGTAAGCAGATCATCCTCCTCTGTGATGTAATTCATACAGTCACAGACGCTGACGACAGCACGTACCGTTCCATAAAGTTCAAACTCCCGCATATCCTGTTCCAGATAAAGGATCTCATGACCGGATTCTGCACGTTTTTCCATGGCTTCGCCAAGCATTTCCTCAGAGTTATCCACACCGATCATATCATAACCGGACTCAGCCAGAAGCTCTGTCATCACTCCGGTCCCACAGCCAAGTTCCAGCACGATCCCGTCTTCAATTCCGTATTCTTTAAGACTTCCTATAAGATATTCCGCCCATTTTTCATATTCCACATTGTCCATGAAAATGTCATAAACTCTGGCGAAATCACTGTATGCTTCCATAAAAACCTCCAAATATTTTCCGGGCGTTCCATCGCCCGCAGCGTTCACATTATACCATGTCTTCCTGTATAAGTATACGCCTCTGACATAATATGACACAAAAAATCCGGGACCGCAGCCACAAAAGCTGTGATCCCGGAATTCTTATCTAACCGAATCTCCTGCTACTCCAGGCTTTACTGTACAGGCATATAGTATACGTCTGCAGCCTCACCGTGCCAGTAGAAGCTTGTTCCATCCTCTTCATATACATCACAGTCATACTGAGAAGAGAAGGTGAAACGGTTTCCTTCGTTATCCATCCATGCACCGTTTCCGTCCGGAACGATAACACGTGGTTTACCATCGGAGTTTCTGTAAATAGTTCTTGTCTCATCTGTGTTGCCAAGCTGCTCATCTGTAAATCCGCCATTTACGATAGCACCGGAGGAGCTGCTGTCAGTGGATGCAGTTCCATTGGAAGAACCATCAGATGTACTGCTTCCGTCTGTAGATGTTCCGTCAGATGCTGCACTTCCGTCTGTAGATGTGCTTCCGTCGGCAGCTGTAGTTCCATCTGCTGCTCCGTCAGAAGAAGCTGCTGCATTACCATCTGCAGATGCACTTCCGTCAGAGGAAGCTGCTGCATTACCTTTACCGGCAGTCTTGGCTGCGGAACCATTTGCCGCACTCTTCAGAGTGGAATCACCAAGGATCGCAAAGCTGTCGACAGACTCCTGAACCTTTTTCAGAGCATCCTCTTTTTTAACAGAGGCCACAATGCTGTAATACTCGCTGTCACTTACAAAGTATTTATTGATAGCATATACATAACCGTCACTCTTGGTCGTATCCTTATATTTCACAGTATAAGAATAAATGTTGATTCCGTCTTTCTGATCTGCCTTGTAATCCTGGATCTCAAAATCGGTTCCATTTACCATGTTCTCTGCCTGTGTCATGGAAACTGCCATATCCTGGGAGTTCGGGATCACTGCAGATTCCAGATCTGCACCGGAGCCGTGAAGGATCAGGATCCTGCCCTGGTCCGGAGACTCGAAGCTTACCATATCTGTCTCATCGGACTTGTTGGCCCAGGTTGCATCTGGAAGCTTGATCGCTACGGATTTATCCTTGGATGTATAGGTTGTATTCTGTGCGTCTGCTGCAACAGTCGGTGTAACCTTCGCTTTTTTCGCCGGTGTCGGAGTAGGAGTAGACTCCACAACCACGCTGTCCTCTTTTCCTCCTCCGAAACTACATGCCGTCATGACACCAGAAAGAGCAACAGTCATAGCTAAAAGTGCAATAAATTTTTTATTCTTCATAGTATCCTCCTCATAATCATCATCAGTCACAAAGTGTGTCCGGAACATTCACTCCTGAACACACTCTTTGCTATAGTTTACGATTTTATTACAGCTTTGTCAATTGATTTCTCCCTGTACTTTATGAATATGTCTCGGGTTTTCTGTGACCTTCACTCACAAAAACATCTCGCGGGACATTGCCAGTGAACCGTAAGCAGACATCCTGCTCCGTACAGGATTTTTCTAACATTATAATCTTCCCAGATATACCTATCTTATTCTCTTCCTATGCTGACCCTGTATTTCCCGTTTTACGCCTTCATTATGAAAACTCTGTTTTATTCCCCACCAGGTAAACCTCCTGTTTTAATGACAAATATCTCCTTGAATCTGTCCCCTCTTTTTTTTCTATAATTGTGTCTTTATTCATGTACACTCATGTTGTAAAGTATACCCAACCAAAAATATATGAAAAGAGGACATCCATACATCGATGTTTTCGGGAAAGGATCTATCACTATGGAAAAAGCAGTTCAGACATCTCAGAGAACTGACCAGGAGCTTTCATCTGTTCAGTTTCTCACCATTACAGCCGCATTTGTTGCACTGACTTATATCTTCACCGCATTTATTAATGTTAAACTTCCGATCGCAGCCAACGGCGGACTGATCCACCTTGGAAATGTGCCGTTATTCATCGGTGCCATTTTATTTGGAAAGAAAACCGGAGCCATTGCCGGTGGGATCGGAATGGGGCTCTTTGACCTTCTCTCCGGCTGGACCCTGTGGGCACCATTTACTCTTATTATTGTAGGGATCATGGGCTTCACAGTAGGTAAGCTCACAGAGGATCACCGGCACCAGAACATGAAATGGTATGTGATCGCCATTGCCGCAGCCTGTGTGATCAAGGTTGCAGGATACTACATTGCAGAGATTATCATCTATGGAAATCCACTGGCACCGGTATCTTCCATCCCGGGAAACCTGGTCCAGATCGGTGTTGCAGCTGTCATCGTTCTCGTAGTGATCACACCATTAAACCTTGCAGCAAGAAAAACCGGATTAAAAAAACAGCTGTAACAGCTGCCGTAATTTGCGGAAATAATATAAAGATCAAGAGGTGAGCTTATGTATAAGATCATGACACCGGGACCTACACAGGTCGCAGAAAATGTCCGTCTGGCAAGAAGCATGGAATGCACAAATCCGGATCTGGACGAAGATTTTGTCGAATTTTATAAAGAAACCTGCGAGAAGATCAGTTCTCTTCTCCATACCTCCAACGAAACCCTCATCTTAAGCGGTGAGGGTATCCTTGGACTGGAGGCTGCCATTGCTTCCATGACTGAGCCCGGAGATAAGGTTCTTGTTCTGGACAATGGTATCTACGGAAAAGGCTTTGCCGATTTTGTTTCCATGTACGGAGGCAGACCGGAGCTTTATACCAGAGATTATCAGAACACTCTCGATGTAAAGGAACTGGAAGCCTTCCTTGCGGATAATCATGACTACAAATACGCAACCGTAGTACACGGCGATACTCCAAGTGGCATGCTTAACGATGTAGCTGCCATCTGCCCGCTTCTTAAAAAATACGGGATCCTTACCGTTGTAGATTCTGTCTCCGCTTCCTTCGGCGAGCCTCTGAACATTGATGCATGCCAGATCGATATCATGTGCGGCGGATCACAGAAGGTGGTATCTGCACCTCCGGGACTTACCTTTGTTGTAGTCAGCAGCGATGCAAAGAAGGCAATGACTGAAAGAAAGGCACCCATCGCTTCTTTCTACGCAAACCTCACAACCTTCGCACATTATTATGAAGAAAAATGGTTTCCATATACCATGCCGATCAGCGATATCTATGGTCTGCGGGCTGCTATTGACAACATTGCCGATGATCCCGGGATCCTTACACGCCACGCCAAAATCGCCGCAGCCTCCCGAAAGGCCATTACAGGAGCCGGACTTAAGCTGTATCTCCACAGCGGCTATTCCAACACGGTAACTGTTTTTGAAGTCCCGGAAGGCACCACTGCCGCTGCGATCCTGGACGGAGTCAGAAAAGACTATAACATCATGCTGGCAGGCTCCTTCGATGTCCTTGCCGGAAAGGTTATCCGCATCGGTCACATGGGAAATAATGCAGCTTTCTACAATGTACGTGAAGTTTTCCATGCTCTGGACGGAACCCTGCAGAAGCTTGGCGTTCCTCTTACCGGATCCATGGAAGAAATCTTCTGCGAAAATATGAAATAAACAAAAAAACGCTGTAAAAGGAAATTTATCACTGCTGTTTCTCCATTTTGCTGGTATAGCCGGTAAGATGAAGAGACAGCTCACATTTCCATTTACAGCGTTTTGTAATGTTATTTATTCTGTTATTTCATACATATACAATTCATGCAGCGCCCTGGTTGCCGCAATATATCTGGCTCTCTGCACGATCGGACTTCTGTCAGTCCCCGGAAATACAGAAAATACCTGATCAAATTCCAGTCCCTTTGCCATATAAAACGTGGTAACAGTAAGACCTTTTTTGAAATTTGTGCTGTCCCTGTGAAGCAGTGACAGCCTTTCCTTTGTGTCAAAGCCCTCTGCTTCCAGTTTTTTCTGAAGAATATAATATGCCTCTCTCGCTTCATCTGCAGTTCTGGTGATCACCGCTGCTGTCTCGTAAGAAAGCTCCTCCCCGGTCTCAGTCCCATCTGTCTCCGAAGCCGCATTTTCCGGCATGTCTTCGTCGGCTTCCGCCACTGTCTGCTTCTCCAGTCTCAGTTCCTTTACCACACGCTCCAGTGCCTCGGTAAGCCCCGTAAATTCTTTCTCTTCCACCGGTTTTCCATGGCGTTCAAAAAGCTCCACCTCTGTGATCCCCGCAAGCTTATTCGCATAGGAAGCAATCTCAATGGTATTACGGTAACTCTTATTCATCACGATCCTTCTGATATCCTTGCCAAAGATCTTCGGAAGGAATGTAAGCACATCCTGCTGGTCCCCATCCATGGTCTGCTCCCGATCTCCCAGGATCGTCATTTTGCATTTAAAAAGCCTCTGGATGATGAGATACTGGATCATGGAATAATCCTGCATCTCATCCACGATCAGATGGCGGACACCGCTGTCTTCCTGCTGGGTCTCCAGACGGTATTTCAGATACAGAACCGGATACACATCCTCATAACGAAGCTTTCTTTTTTCGTACTGTACCTGTGGAAGCGCCGGAAATCCCTCCTGCCTCAGGAAACGATTGTATAACACATAAAGATCTCTTGTCTCATACATCCGGTAAAAACGACTCTTCACAGCATCCCTTTCTTCCTCCGGAAGGTCAAAGCCCTTCAGCGTTTCCACCTCATCAATGAAATACTCTGCCACTGCATCCATTCTGGAAAGCAGCGGGATATCCATGAATTTAAAATAAAACAGTTCAATAATTTCCTGTTCTTTTTTTACTACGCCACGATGTTCTATATCCCGGAAATTCATAAGACTGTCTTCCAGTTCTGCCAGATACCCTTCCATACGGTCCAGAAAATCCCGGGACTGTTTTTCCTTCAGAAGCTCCTCATCACATAAGCCTGAAATCTGCCGCTCGATCAGATCATAACGATCCTCGCAGTCAGACACTGTATTTTTCAGTCTCTTATAGGCAAAAAGATCAAAGCTCATCTCCCGGATGTTCTCCTCACCAAGCTCCGGCAGGATATGGGAAATATAATCCGAAAATACTCCGTTGGGCGAAAGTACCAGCACTGAAGAGGATTTCAGATTCTTTCTGTCATGATAAAGGAGATATGCGATCCTGTGCAGGGCAATGGAAGTCTTTCCGCTTCCTGCAGCCCCCTGAATCACCATGATCCTGTCCGAGGTGTTTCGGATAATAGCATTCTGCTCCTTCTGAATGGTTCGGATAATGTTTTTCAGCTGTACATCTCCGTTGCTTCCAAGCTCTGCCTTCAGGATCTCATCATCAATTTTCACATCGCTCTCGAACTCGTAAATCATTTTTCCGCCACGGATCTTATACTGCCACTTTGCCGCAATATCTCCATGGATCTCACCCAGCGGGGCCTGATAGGAGGCCGGTCCTTTGTCAAAATCATAGAACAATCCGGACACCGGTGCCCTCCAGTCATAGATCAGAGGCAGACCACCGTTTTCCTCCGCAAGGTTTGCGATACCTATATAAAAGATCTCCGGCTCATCATCACCTTCATAGCAGAAATCCACTCTACCAAAGAATGGTGAATCCATCATCTTACGGAATCTGCGGCGCAGCTCGATCTTTTCATTGCTGGCATTGATCTCATGGAAAAGTGCCTGCTGGTTATCGAAATTTTCGTAGCCATACTGGTCCATCTCTGTGTAGTTTTCCCAGTAATACTCGTGCATTCCTTCGATTTCTTTCTGACCGGCCTCTATGGAATCATCCAGCTGTGTGATCCGGTGACGCAGAGTTCCTGTTACATGTGCAAGATATTTCCGTCCGTTTTTTACTGCTGCCATACGCCTTAATCCACCACTACCGCTGTTCCGCTTGCTGTAACCATCAGCATGCCATTATCCGCGCCAAGTACCTCATAATCAATGTCCACGCCAATCACTGCATTGGCGCCCATTGCTCCTGCCCGCTGTTCCAGTTCTTCCAGTGCCTCTTCCCTGGCCTTCTGAAGCTCTTCCTCATAACAGGCACTTCTGCCGCCAAAGAAATTCCGAAGACCCGCGCCAAGATCTTTCATAAAATTAACTCCTGAGATCACCTCTCCAAATACGATTCCTTTATATTCACGGATTGCTCTTCCCTCTACCGATGGTGTTGTTGTTATGATCATGGTAAAATCCTCCCGTTTCTGTCATTTTTCATGGACACTCCAGGATTATTTCCGAAAACATGCTCCGGAGTGTTTATTACAGAATTATACCCGAAAGCGGAACAGATGTATAGAGTAAAAAAGCGAAGCGGACATTCGAAATCCGCTTCGCACCTTTTAAATAATAACGATCGATCTCAGTCTCACGCCTGAGCCTCTTTTTTCTCAAACTGACTGTTATACAGATCCGCATAGAAGCCCTTCCGTGCCAGCAGCTCTTCATGATCTCCCTGCTCAATGATATCTCCGTCCTTCATCACCAGGATCAGATCTGCATCCTTAATGGTAGAAAGTCTGTGGGCGATAACAAAGCTGGTTCTGCCCTTCATCAGGTTATCCATAGCCTTCTGGATCTGCATTTCTGTTCTTGTATCAACGGAAGATGTGGCCTCATCCAGGATCAGGATCTTATTGTCTGCCAGGATCGCTCTTGCAATGGTAAGCAGCTGCTTCTGCCCCTGGGAAACATTACTGGTTTCCTCATCCAGGACCATCTGATAGCCGCCGGGCTGCTGCATGATAAAGTTGTGGATATGGGCCGCTTTTGCTGCTGCGATCACCTCTTCATCCGTTGCGTCCAGTCTTCCGTAGCGGATATTTTCCATAATGGTTCCGGAAAACAGCCAGGTGTCCTGCAGCACCATTCCAAACATCTCACGGAGATTGCTGCGGTTGAAGTTCCGGATATCATGTCCGTCAACCTTGATGCTTCCGCCATTTACATCATAAAAACGCATCAGCAGCTTTACGATCGTCGTTTTTCCTGCGCCTGTAGGTCCTACAATGGCGATCTTCTGACCGTCATGCACATCTGCGGAAAAATCATTAACAATGATCTTATCCGGATTATAACCGAATTTCACATGCTCAAACTGTACATTTCCTTCCAGTCCCTCAATGGAATCCGGGTTCTCCGGCTGAAGCTCTTCCTCCGGCTCCTCAAGAAATTCAAATACCCGCTCAGAAGCTGCCGCCGAGGACTGCAGAAGGTTTGTAACCTGGGCGATCTGCTGGATCGGCTGTGTAAAGTTACGGATATACTGGAAGAAGGACTGGATATCTCCAACCTCGATAGTTCCTTTGATGGCAAAAAGCCCTCCGAGAAGTGCCACCATCACATATCCCAGATTTCCCACAAACTGCATGATCGGCATCATCATTCCGGAAAAGAACTGTGACTTCCATGCAGACTCATAAAGCTTCTGGTTGTCATGCTCAAATTCCTTCAGCACATCCTGCTCTTTGTTGAATACTCTTACCACATCATGGCCGCCGAAATTCTCTTCCACCTGACCATTTACTTTTCCCAGATACTCCTGCTGTGCCTGGAAATATTTCTGGGAGTGTTTCATTACTTTATTAATGATAAACATGGAAACCGGCAGGATCAGCACTGCTGCCAGTGTCATCCACACGTTGATGGAAAGCATCATGATAAATACACCGATCAGTGTTGTTACGGATGTGATCAGCTGTGTCATACTCTGATTGATGCTCATCTGCAGGGTATCCACATCATTTGTCACCCTGGAAAGGATCTCACCGTTTGTTCTGCTTTCAAAATAATTCATTGGCAGACGGTTGATCTTCTTTGAAATATCCTTTCGGAGATTGTATGTGACATCATTTGAAATCCCCGTCATGACAAAGCCCTGGATTAGGGAAAAACATGCACTTGCCACATACAGTCCCAAAGTCCACAAAAGGATCATTCCGATCTTACCGAAATCAATACCGCCTGTGCCGTTTACCTTGGCAACCAGACCATTGAACAGCTCTGTGGTAGCTTTTCCAAGTATCTTCGGGCCTGCAATATTAAACGCTGTACCTGCCACTGCAAAGATAAACATCAGGATAAAACGGAATTTATATCTGCCCATATAGCCAAAGAGCTTTTTCATGGAGCCTTTGAAGTCCTTGGCCTTCTCTGTTGGCTGCATTCCGTGTCCGCCCATCGGGCCTCTTCTTCTCTGCTGACTCATGCCAATTCCTCCTCTGATAACTGACTCATGGCAATCTGGCGATATACCTCGCAGGACTTCATCAGCTCCTTATGGCTTCCGATCCCTGCCATATGTCCGTCGTCCAGTACAAGGATCTTATCTGCATTTAAGATCGTACTGATACGCTGTGCCACGATAATGGTTGTTGCTTCTTTTGTATGTTCTTTCAGCGCTTTTCGAAGTGTGCTGTCTGTTTTGAAATCCAGTGCGGAAAAGCTGTCATCAAAGATAAATATCTCCGGATCTTTTGCGATAGCTCTGGCGATGGAAAGCCTCTGCTTCTGTCCACCGGAAACATTGCTTCCTCCCTGTGCGATCGGAGTCTTATATCGCTCCGGCTTGGTGTCGATAAATTCCGTAGCCTGTGCAACCCCTGCTGCTTTTTTCACTGCATCTTCCGAAATCTCTGTCTTTCCGTAACGGATATTGGAATCAATGGTTCCTGAGAAAAGTACACCCTTCTGTGGAACGTAACCGATCCTGTCACGGACATCCTTCTGTGTCATTTCCCGGACATCCACGCCATCCACTTTCACAGATCCTTCTGTTGCATCATAGAAACGCGGGATCAGATTGATCAGTGTACTCTTACCGCTTCCTGTACTTCCGATGATCGCTACTGTCTCACCTTTTTCTGCCTTGAAAGAAATGTCTGTGATAACATTCTCTCCTGCCTCCGGATATGCGAAGCTTACATGATCAAATTCTACAGTACCCTTCAAATCCTGGGAAGGCTGTACCGGATCCTCCGGATCCTGGACACTGACTTCTGTCTCAAGCACCTCGTTGATACGGCGTGCAGATACATTTGCTCTCGGCAGCATGATAGACATTGCTGTGATCATCAAAAATGACATGATGATCTGCATTGCATACTGGATAAACGCCATAACATCACCAACCTGCATGCTTCCGCTGTCTACTGCATAAGAACCGCTGTAGATGGTCAGTACGGAAACTGCGTTCATGATCAGCATCATCACCGGCATCATAAATGTCATACAACGGTTTACAAAGAGGTTTGTCTTCGTCAGAGTGATATTTGCATCCTCAAAACGCTCCTCCTCGTGTTTCTCCCGGCTGAATGCACGGATAACCGGAATACCGGTAAGGATTTCTCTTGTTACCAGGTTCAGCTTATCTACCATGGTCTGCAGGGCTGTAAATTTCGGCATTGCGATCCTGAACAGCATTGCCATAAATGCCATGATCAGTACAATGGCCACCCCAAGGATCCATGTCATGGAGGAATCTCTCTGAAGCACGCGGATCACACCACCGATTCCAAGGATCGGCGCGTAAAGCACGATACGGAACATCATAGCCATTACCTGCTGGATCTGCTGGATATCGTTCGTGCATCGTGTAATCAGGGATGCTGTTGAAAACTTATGGTACTCTCTGCTGGAAAAACCTATGACTTTGTTATAAACCAGCCCACGGAGATCATGTCCCATAGATGCAGCAACTCTGGATGAAAGAAATACCACACATACTGCAGCCATCATGGTGACCAGTGCCATCAGCACCATGCGGATACCTGTTGCTTTCATGTAATCCATCTGTATGGCATCCACATCTTCACCCATAGCTTCATATTCTGCACGAACATAGGAAACACCTGCCTGTGTGATGATGGATTCCTGCATCTTGTCGATCTTTTCTCCGACCTGCTCCTTCATAGCAGCCAGAGCCTCTGCAGGCATCTGAGAAAGAGCCGCCAGTGGATCCGTCCCTTCCGGGATTCCCATTTTTGCAAGAGCTGCCTTTGATTCTTCACTGTCAGACGTCAGAGTAGAAACGATCACCATCGGTTTGCCGAAGATATCGTTAAGCGTTTCTCTGTCTTTTTTGGAGATTTTATCCTTTAATACCAGATCATCTCCCTCTTCCTCATAAAATCCATCCACAGTTTTCGCATCATCCTCTTCCATAAACAGCTTCAGACTGTCCATGGACGTCTTTCTGATCTTCTCAGGAACACTGTCTTCAATACCGTTCTGCTGAATTCCCACATTAATGATATTTGATGTGTAATTCGGCAGGGACAGATCACAGTATGCCTGAAGAAAAAGAAGCGCAATGATGAGTACGATGTAACCTGCAGATCGTTTCAGATATTTCATCAGTTTAATCACGTTTCTGTTCCTTCCTTTCTGTCATTTCATCCGGCTGGAGCTTTTCTATGGCTTCCTCCGGCTGGATCTTTTCGATATTTACAAGGATCTGCTCCAGAAATCTCCGAAGCAGGCACTGTTCCGCCTCACTGAAGCCTTCCATCATTACAGCCTCATTTTTATGGATCCGTTCCAGTGCTTTTGCCTTGATTTCCTTTCCCTTTTCTGTCATGTAGATCCTGGTCACACGCTGGTCCTTTTCATCCGGTTTCTTATAAAGAAAGCCTGCTTTCTCCAGTCTCTGTATAGATACATTTACCGTAGGCGGCTTGATATGCAGGATCTTTGCAATTTCCCGCTGACTCAGGCCATCCCGTCCGGACACAAGCCCCAGAACCGGGATCTGTCCCGGATAAATCCCAAGCTCCTGCATCTGACTAAAGCATTTCGTCATAAAATGACGGTCTACCTTCATAAACAGAGATAAAAAACTGCTCTGCTTTTCTTTCTCATCTTCCTCCTTACAAAACACGCTGTCACTCCTCTCTCATCCGATCAAACACCTGCTCCCTGTTAATGATATACGAAGCAGTGATCTTCTTTTTTAATTAGTCGGCTAACTATATATAATATACATCTGCACAAAAAATGCAATTGGTTTTTGTGAATTTTACACTTTTTTAAGATTTACAGCTTCTTTAATTTCCACCTGAAATCTATTAATTAATTTGTCAAGCTAATTTATTTTCTGCTGTTTTTCCTATTTTTTTCGCAAAAAAAATACCCGCTTCGTTTTTTTATTCGAAACGGGTACTTCTTTCTGTTCCTGATTTTCTTATACAAACTGATTCACAGCCGGATCATAAGCATAATCGATCATGTCAAGCTTATCCTCCAGTTCTTTCCGGTTAAGTCCTCTGTCCTCACAGAAGGCATCCAGGGATCTGTAAAAATCCCGCAGCTGTGTATTTACGTAACTTAAAAGCATTACCGGGTCCTTTGGTATCATAATCTGTTTCCATCCTTTTATCTGATATTTATCCAATATCCCAGATGCTGCTGGATAGCTGTCTGATCTGAAATATCAGATTTACTATCTTACCAATTTTATTTTTTGTCAAGAGCCAGTAAAAAAATTTTTCAGGATTTTTTATTTCTTCAGTATCTGATAAAAATATTCCATTCCTTGTCCAAAAAAAGAACTGCCTGGTTCCGATTTTCATCCTGAAATGGATTTCTATCAGAACCGACAGTTCTTTTTCTTGTCAATCTATCATAACTTTATGGAGTTATTTTTTACTTCGTGCTGACGGTAAACGCTCCGTCCTTCACATCCAGCACAATGGTATCTCCGGCATGCACATCACCGGAAAGGATCTTCTTGGCTGTCAGTGTCTCCACATAATTCTGGAGATAACGCTTCAGAGGACGTGCGCCGTAAACCGGATCATAACCGTTATCCACTACCATCTGTTTGGCAGCATCTGTAAGCTCCAGAGAAAGCTCCTGGTCAGCCAGACGGTCGCTGAGCTCTTTGACCATAAGATCTACGATCTTACCTACATTATCCTTGGTCAGCGGCTTGAACATGATGATCTCATCCAGACGGTTCAGAAATTCCGGACGGAAGTGACCACGAAGATCATTCATAACCTGTTCCTGTGCTTCCGGTTTGATATCTCCCTTCTCGTCGATACCGTCAAGAAGGTATGGAGAACCAATGTTGGAGGTCATGATCAGGATCGTGTTCTTAAAATCAACCGTACGTCCCTGTGAATCCGTGATACGTCCATCGTCCAGTACCTGCAGAAGTACATTGAATACATCCGGGTGAGCCTTCTCGATCTCATCAAAAAGAACAACACTGTACGGTTTTCTTCGAACGGCCTCTGTCAGCTGTCCGCCTTCCTCATATCCGACATATCCTGGAGGCGCTCCGATCAGACGGGACAC
Source organism: Blautia fusiformis (assembly GCF_020686995.1). Classification (NCBI taxonomy): domain Bacteria; kingdom Bacillati; phylum Bacillota; class Clostridia; order Lachnospirales; family Lachnospiraceae; genus Blautia; species Blautia fusiformis. The sequence goes on along the minus strand of NZ_JAJEPT010000003.1, from coordinate 151,116 downwards.
GGAATATTTCTCCATGTATTCACTCATATCGATACGGACCATATTCTGCTCATCGTCAAACAGTGTGGCAGCCAGAGTCTTGGCAAGCTCTGTTTTACCAACACCGGTTGGTCCGAGGAACAGGAATGAACCGATTGGCTTTGTGGGATCCTTGATTCCGGCTTTGGAACGAAGGATCGCATCTGTTACAAGACGAACACCCTCATCCTGTCCTACTACACGTTTGTGCAGCTCATCCTCAAGGCCCAGCAGCTTGGTTCTCTCACCTTCTGTCAGCTTGGTTACCGGAATACCGGTCCATCTGGAAATGATACGTGCGATCTCATCATCCGTAACAGCCTCATGTACCAGGCTTCTGTCACTCTCCTTAACCTGCTTTTCCTCAATCTCCAGCTGCTGCTGAAGCTTCGGCAGCTCACCATACTGCAGCTCTGCTGCTTTCTCCAGATCGTAATTCTGTTTTGCTTTCTGGATCTGTTTATTGATATCCTCGATCTGCTCACGTAATTTCTGAAGCTTCTCTACAGAATGCTTCTCATTATCCCACTGAGCTTTCTGGGTATTAAAAGTATCTCTCAGCTCTGCAAGTTCTTTCTGCAGATCAGCCAGACGCTCTTTACTTAAGTTATCAGTTTCTTTTTTCAGGGCAGACTCTTCAATCTCCAGCTGCATGATCTTACGTCTCTGCTCATCCAACTCTGTCGGCATGGAATCCAGCTCCGTCTTGATCAGCGCACAGGCTTCATCAACAAGGTCGATGGCCTTATCCGGGAGAAAACGGTCTGTAATGTATCTGTGTGAAAGTGTGGCAGCTGCAACCAATGCACTATCTGTGATCTTAACACCGTGGAATACCTCATATCTTTCCTTCAGGCCACGGAGAATGGAAATGGTATCTTCCACTGTCGGCTCATTTACCATAACCGGCTGGAAACGACGAGCAAGTGCAGCATCCTTCTCAATGTACTGTCGGTACTCATCCAGAGTTGTTGCACCGATACAGTGCAGCTCACCTCTGGCAAGCATAGGCTTCAGCATGTTTCCTGCGTCCATGGCACCGTCTGTCTTACCTGCACCCACGATCAGATGAAGCTCATCGATAAACAGAATGATCTGCCCTTCGCTCTTCTTCACTTCCTCAAGTACTGCTTTCAGACGTTCCTCAAACTCGCCACGATACTTGGCACCTGCAACCAGCGCACCCATATCCAGGGCAAAAATCTTCTTATTCTTAAGGCCTTCCGGTACATCTCCTGCCACAATACGCTGTGCCAGTCCCTCAATGGCAGCTGTCTTACCGACACCAGGCTCACCGATCAGAACCGGATTGTTCTTGGTCTTACGGGAAAGAATACGGATAATATTCCGGATCTCCATATCACGGCCGATCACCGGATCAAGCTTCTGGTTCTTCGCCTTCTCTACCAGATCCTCACCGTATTTATTCAGGGTATCATAGGTTGCCTCCGGGTTGTCACTGACAACTCTCTGGTTTCCTCTGACTGTAGATAATGCCTGAAGGAAACGCTCTCTGGTAATCCCAAATTCATTGAACAGCTTCTTCATGCTCGGGCTTGGATTTTTCAGCATGGAGAGAAACAGATGCTCAACCGATACATACTCATCTCCCATAGCCTTCGCTTCATCCTCTGCACTGACCAGTGCCTTGTTCAGATACTGACCAAATCGAAGCTCTCCACCGGAAACCTTAACTCTGGCATCCAGTGCCCTCTTAACTGTATCAATAAAATATTCCTTCTGGATTTCCATCTTCTCGATCAGCTTGAGGATCAGGCTGTCCTCCTGTGTCAGCAAGGCATACAGAAGGTGTTCCTCTTCGATCTCCTGATTGCCATATTCATAAGCAATCTTCTCAAGATCCTGGACAGCCTGTACGGATTTCTGTGTAAATTTACTGATATTCATAGGCTTTCCTCCTATTCTATGAAAAGCATTTCCGACATTCGCATACCGGAAATGCTGTGCTTTTTTCTTGTTCTAGGAGAACTATAACACTATTTGTTAGCACTGTCAAGAGGTGAGTGCTAATTATTTCATAAAAATTTGTGACCCGTAAAATAAAAAAATAATTTCCGTCTTCAGCCCTTTATGTTCTTTTGTTGGAAGGTGTTTCTTTACGAGCTCAAGTTTCAACTCCTTACTATACTGTTTCCTAGACATAAAAATATGCTCCTCATATGATAGATTTTTGGATATTTCCATTGTCTACCATATGGGGAGCATATCAATCCAACGGTTTTCAGTGCTTTTTTCATATTACTTTATTGAATATCCCTCATTCTGCCTATATAAGTGAAACTTAGCGAAACTTAAATTAAATCTCTTTCAGACAATTCAATTTGGATATTCACCAACTGTGGATTATTTCTCAGTGCACCAGTTTCCAACTTACCGCCTGCTGCCTTGCATCCACAAATCTCTTATAAATACCTTCCTGTTTCATTAATTGCTCATGTGTTCCCTGCTGTGCAATTCTTCCTTTTTCAACAACCACAATCTGGTCTGCATGTCTGACTGTTTTTAATCTGTGGGCAATCATAATAATCGTTTTTTCCTTTGTAAGTGCATCTACTGCATCCATCAGCTCCTTTTCATTCTCCGGATCAACATTTGCCGTTGCTTCATCCAATATGACGATTGGCGCATCCTTCATAATCGCTCTGGCTATCGAAATACGCTGCTTCTCACCACCGGAAAGTGTGGCTCCTCCTTCTCCGATCACTGTGTCATATCCATTCGGAAGTTTGCTGATGAAATCATGACAACATGCTTTCTTCGCCGCTTCCACCACTTCCTCATGGCTTGCATCCTGACGTCCGAATTTAATATTATTCTCAATGGTATCTGCAAACAAATACACAGACTGAAATACAAATGAAAAATTACGCATCAGACTGTTCATACTATAGTCTTTTACATTCACGCCTCCAAGTGTCACTTCCCCGGAATCCACATCCCAGAATCTGGCAATCAGATTGCAAAGTGTTGATTTTCCTCCACCAGACGGTCCAACGATTGCTGTCGTCGTTTTCTGCGGAATAGAGAGCGATATATCATCAATGATCTTCCGTTTGTCATAAGAAAACGAAACATTAGAAAGTCTGATATCGTAATTTTCCGGCTGTATTTCTTTACCGTCGATATCCATGGTATCCAGCTCCAATATTGCATTTGCTTTATCTACACATACGCTTACCACATGTAAAAGAGATGAATAATTTCCTGCACATTCCAGACTGGCATAAAGCATAAATGCTGAAATTGTCATACCGATCGCATAGACCGCACTCATAGTTCCATTAATATAAAAATATGCACTGCAAGCCACGATCACAGCACCTGTAATTTTGGTTATCACACTTTGCAGAAAATGATAGGGCACAAACAGCATTTCCATCTTTGTATTGATCTTTTCACATGCTTCATTTGCATCATTTAATCTTTTCGCCTGTTTCCCAAGCAAGTTATATGATTTAACTTCTGATATTCCCTGCAGATACTCCATGATCTGGTTTACAAGCTCCGTATCGCATACCACTTTTTGCTCTGAATCTTTTTTACCCGCATTCTGCATCACAGAATTGACCCCAAAGAAAATAAGTACTCCTGCTGCAGCGATCAGTCCGATTCTCCAGTCAAAAAGAAACAGCATAAGAATGATCATGGATGTTTCCAGAATTCCCTGCATTGTCAGCATAACCACTCTCGCAGCCACATCGCCAAGTATTTCCATTGTATTCGTCGTAATAGAAGAAATTTCCCCGATGCTGTTGGCATTAAAATATCCCATCGGCAGATAACGCAGATGCTCTGCAATCTTGATTCTCATAAAAGCACTTGCATTATATCCTCCCTCTGTCTGAAGCACTGTAGAGTATCTCTTGCAGATTACGTCGACTACAATTGCAAGAACCATAATCGCAACGGAGCCTCCAATATATTTTCCTGTCGGTTTCCCACTCAGCAGACCAATCAGTATGTACATAATAGCCGGAATCTTCATTGCTGAAGCAAGAGCCTCTATGAGTCCGATCACTATCGACAGTTTAAATTTATTGCCATTTTCCCTGCCTGAAAAACGAAAGAATTTTGCCAGAATCCCAAACATATCATTCTCCCTCCTTCACCGTATCTTTTACAGAAATATGGGCATTCCACATTTCCTTATAAAGCGGGCATGACACCAGAAGTTCCTCATGTGTGCCATGTGCTGTTACATTTCCATCATTTACAACAAAGATCTGGTCACTGTCCTTAACAGTAGAAAGTCTGTGTGCTATTACGATCAGGGTCTTCCCTGCTACCAGTTTTGCGATAGAATTCTGCAGAATTGCCTCATTTTCCGGATCTGTGTAAGCAGTTGCCTCATCAAGGATCACGATCGGAGCATCCTTTAACATTGCTCTTGCAATGGAGATACGCTGTCTCTCGCCTCCTGACAGATGTCCTCCTGCACCCCCTACAACCGTATCAAATCCGTTCTCAAGCTGCATGATAAATTCATAGCATCCGCTTTTCTTTGTCACCTCGATGATCTGTTCATCTGTAGCCTCCGGATTTCCCTGTCTGATATTTTCACGTACCGTTTCATTGAACAAATAATTATCCTGTGCAACATATGCAATTTTCCGATTAAAATCTGCAAGCGACATTTCTTTGACATCAACTCCACCGATTTTAATACTTCCGGAATCCACATCCCACAAGGACGCAATCAGCTTTGCGATGGTCGACTTGCCGCTTCCGGAAGGTCCTACGATTGCATTTACCGTTCCTGCTTTCAGCTCCATAGTTACTCCATGCAGAATCTCTTTGTCGTGATAACCAAATCTGACTTTTTCAAGCGTAACGGAATTATCTTTGGGAGCTCTTTCACTTTTCTCCGGACGTTCAAGCTCCGGCTGTTCCAGAATTCCTGCCACTTCACCGACGATTACTCCAATTTTTCCAAGATCATCTGTGTAAGATCCCACTGTAATCAACGGTCCAACGATTCCAAGTGATAAAATAATACAGATGACAAAATCTGAAATCGCAAGTGTTCCATTGGCTACATAATGTGCCCCAAACGGCAATACCGTAAGAAGCGTATAAGGTGTGACCACCATCATCAGTCCATGAAAGATCGAGCACCGTTTCATCCAGGAAATAAAGGAATCTGCATAAGCCATAGCCGCCTTTGTAAATTTTGCATAAGAACTTTCTGTCTTTCCAAATGCCTTGATCACTTCGATTCCGTCAATATATTCCACTGCCGCGTCATTCAGATCTTTTGTTGTCTGAACCGTTCTCTCGAAGCTTGGTTTATAATCCAGCATCATTCCAAAATAGGAAAGAAATCCCACTATAACCGGCACCAATGACCAGAGTGCCAGTCTCCAGTCTGTCAGGAAGAAATAAATCAAAATCACAACCGGCGCCAGCAGATTTGACGTGAATTCCGGGACAATATGCGCCAGTGTTGTCTCGATACTGTCGATTCTTTCCACCATGATATTCTTAAATGTGCCGGAGGATGTATCCTTTACATAACCAAGAGGTACCCGTGCCAGTTTGTCACAGCAGGATTTTCTTATATTTGCGAGTACTGCAAACGTCGCTTTATGCGACAATGCTGTCGAGAGTGAATGAAGCAATTCTGCAATGATAAACGACAATGCGATCAGAACCGCTTTTGCAAGATATGTTTTAAACTCCTTTTCACCATTTAAAAACAGCTTTACTACATCTGCAATAATAAAATACGGCAAAATCTTAAAAATCACATTTCCTATTGCAAGTAACACACTCCATACATAGGCAATTCTTTTTTGTCCGGCCCATGTCAGGATCCAGCTGACTGCCGACTTCTTTTTTTCTTTCACATCCATTCACTCCTTACTTTCGTTTTATTGTTATTTTTGTTAGTTCTATCTAACTTATGTATGATAAAACATGCGGCCTATTGGCACCAGCCACCTGATATTATTATCCTGTCGGATTCTCGTTCAGAAATCCAGAACATGCAACACATACATTCTATTCCGGATTCTTACATCAGTTATACCGGAAACTCAATATTCCACAATCGTTCCCAGCCACCTGTATTGAATTCTTTCAGCTGATGCACATTTTTCTTTGCAGTCTCTCTATCTATATCATGCTCAATGATCTGAAATACTGATGAAAAAAATCCCGTATAGATCATATGCATAAGGCTTTCCTCTACAATCGGTATTTTCACACCGTTCTCTTTCATCTTTTCCATATAATTCAAGCTGGACTTCATTTCCCGCTCTACCATATTGTGTATGAATAGTTCAAATTTTCCACTGTCTCCGCATTTCAACAATAATCTGAAATTATCATAATGATCATAGATATAATCAACCATCTTCTCCATCCCATCACTGGATGTATCCGACATATTCCTTGTCTGATCACTGGCAGAAAGCTTTTCAAACTCCTCAACGATCTGGTCATAAATCTGATAAATATGTTCCATATAAGGATCCGTCAGTGCATCAAAAAGTGCCTCTTTCGTCGGATAATATTTGTAAAATGCGCCAGTAGTAAGCCCTGCATCTTTTACAATATTTCTTAAAGATGCTCCTGTCAAACCATCTTTCAGAAAATGTTTTCTGGCTGTATTTAATATATTTTTTTGTGTATCTTCTGCTTTCGTCGACATGCTTTTTGTATCCTCAAAATTTTCTTTTCATAAATATAACAGTGTTATATATCACTGTTATATTTTAACTCATTACAGGAATTTGTCAAGTCTGCTGTTTAGATTTTCTTTATCTTTTATCTATCTACTCTTTTCCATTTTGCAACAGCATTTCTTACCCGCCAGTCAATATCCAGACGTGCTCTGCGACATTCTTTCGGATGTTTTCTTGCTGCCTGAAATGCCAGTTTCACAAAGAGTCCGGATCCAACCGGGAGCATTGTCTTTAGCATGCTCTCCGGAAAAACGAAATGGGTTCCATGCTCATAAATGACATAATCCAATCTGCATGTGTGTGAATGTTCTTTCATACGCTGCTTCATACGGCGGATATATTTTGCAGTATCCCACAACACATCATCTTCCGCACCAATCAGCAATAACGTTCCATGGATTTTTTCAATCTTGATCATCTCGTCTTCTGTGATTGGGTGAGCCTTTTCCGAGTCATCAAACAGTTTTCTTGAATTAATCATATCACCGGTCCGTTTTGTTTCTTTCTTAATCACATGCCAGTAATCCGGATGTTTGTAGCAAAATGGCATATACGGAAGGGGTTCTCCTTTGTAAGAAAAAAGAGATTCTCCTTCAATCGGCCATTCCTTACAACCATCTTTTTTGCCCTGCATAAATCCCTGCCAGATAAAATCACTCGGTGTCAGACCTATCGTTAATATAATATCCTCAAAATAAGAAGCGGCAGTCAATGCAAGTGTTCCTGTAGTAGATGCCCCGACAATTCCTATCTTCTGATCACCATGTGCTTTTAACCAATTGATTGCTTTCTCTATACGTTCCAATGGATAATTATGATGTCCATAATCTTTTTTTCCAGGTGACATTGTCATCACATTCACACCGAGTTTATGTAGCCATTTCACGGATGTACGCGCCAGATAATCCTCTGGATCATCCCCGATCATGGCAATCATTGCACAGTCTGATCCTGTTTTGCATTTCCAGTATGCACCATAAAATCCATCTGTTTCCACATCAAAATGTCTTTTCTTCATTTGTATCATCTCCTTAATATCGGCCACGTTTCTCCAAAACTATTATTTTGTTTGAGATATTCCGAACGATTTGAATCTTTCCTATCACACGATAAATCGGCATAAGCTTTTTCATTCCTTCAACCAGACTGACTTCCTGTTGAACAGAAAATCCCGGCACAATTCTTTGCAGTTCTGTTCCGTTCTTAACTCCCCATGTGAATTTTGCATTGCTTCCCTCTATGGATTTTTCTTTCACATGGTTTACAACAAAAGGTGACATGGTTTCGACCATTACGGTTACTTCCTGAAATGATTTTTCAATAATAAAAAACATCTTTCTGATATCTTTTTCACACAAATACATTGTAAGCCCTTCGATTATTACCAGAACATTCTCACAGTGATAATCTATATCATCTACATAGGAATCATCCATTGCAGACTTTGCAATCTGATATATCGGACCTGTTTCTGGAAGAAATTGCCGCCTTATCTTCATAGTCTCCGGCAAATCTATATTGTACCAATGCAGATATTTCCCTTTCATTCGATAACATCTGGTATCCAGTCCACATGCAATATTTATAACAATTGTATTTGCATTTTTCTCCAAATATTGCTCAACCATCCGGTCTAATACAATTGTTCTTGCAATCACGCCATAGTTCATGGTTTTATCTTTATCCGCTTTAGAAAAGTCATAATCAAGATTTTTCACAAGTTCTACTGCAATTTCGTCGTTTATTTTAGCATTTTTCTTTCTTGTTTCTTTTGCTCTTGCATACAGAGTCTGTACCATCGTTTCCGGCACACCTGTCACATTCACTTTTTCTTTCATTATCTGTCGCCTTCCACTGCCTTTCTTACTTCTTCCACCCACTCTGCACTATGACAGCAAAACAGTTCTTCATGCTGCATGTTATGTCTCCGAATATCCGGATTTTTAAAATAAGTACAATATCTCTTTTCATATTTTCTGCCCATCTTTGTTGCGTAAAACACGTGTATCGTAGTTCCCGGCACATCAATTCCATGCTGGACTTTCGTAACCAGATCAGAATAAAACTGATTATAAACACTCTGTTTCGTAATCCATGGATTTCCTCCCTGCTCAATGCCGAACATATTTAAAAATCCATCAATCATTTCTTTCTTTGATTTATCTGCTTCATTTATTTTCTTTTGCATAAATTTAGGCAATTTACCAGTATGTACCATTTTATACATAATCGGCACAACTACAGATGACTGAATTTTCGCCATAAACTGACCAGCTTCATCCATATCACTGCTCCCAATGATGCCATGATCTATATGAATTCTTTTTCGCTGAATCAAAAGGGATACAAAACTTCCTCCAAGGGAACACCCATACGCTGCTTTAATTCTTCCATCATACTTTTTCTTGATTTCCTGCTCAATCTTTTCGCATTCATCTTCCATTGAATAAAATTCTGTTTTCTCATTTGGATCAAATCCATCATAAGAAACTGTTACCGTGTAAAAATAAGAATGTAATCTATCCAGTATATGATCAAAGCTACTATACAGGCAACAGGTACCAGGAAATAAAAATATCACTGGTTTACTACTGTCTCCACTTTCATAAAATTTCATATCTGGCCTCCTTTAGTTTTTTCATATAAGCATAAAATTGCTTATGCAGCTCCCTCATTTCATCTGGTGCCTGCCCGCCTTATGTTCTGGTTTTTCTTATAAAGCAGTCCATTTTTCTTTAAAAACTCAAGTCTTTTACCTCTGGCATAAATACTCGTATCATAACCAGTTTCTGCAAATAAGACCGCATACAAGGATCCAATCACACCTGCACCATAAATCAATATTCTCATAGAAATCCGTCCTCTTTTTCATTTTCAAAAAAACTGCCAGTGTTTATGTTAGCAATATCTAACTCTCGTTTTCTAAAAAACCGCGTGAAAACAAAACTGTAATTCCACACGGTTTCTTTTCTTATGCATTCAGTATATCACTTTTACCTGGTTAATCAACCAAATTTTGTCTTCATAATATTTAAAATTTCATGTTCATGCGCATTATATTCACTGCACTTGGAATGCAATTTATACCCTCATCTGGTCATTAAAATAATAATTTACATGCTCCCCCACTTCCTTTCCAGACAGAAAAAGACGCAAGCCATATTCTTATGACTCACGCCTTTCTGCATAACTTACTTTTCTATTCTTCTGTTTCTAATTCCACTCTCTTTAAAATATCTCTTACAATACCTGCATCTTCAATCAGATTAATTCCAAAACATTTTTTACCTACGTCCTTCAAAGACGCACCAACATGATATACTTGCCAAGTTGCTCCATCTGCTCACCGGATTTATAGGTGAGATTCAGGATCAGATATCCATTTACATTCGTGTACGTTATATAAATAGGACATTCGCAATCCGCTTTCGCTACTTACTCATGAATGCTCTCATCACATTTTCTTTAATCCACTTTCACCATGAGGATTTCATTATTTACTACATTCCATAACAAGCTTCTCACATCTGCCATATCCAAGCTGTGAACTATTCAGACACAACGTATAATTACTGGCCTTTCCCCATTTCTGATCGGTGTAAAAATTATAATTCGTCATACGCCTTTTATCTGTATCTGCCATCATTTTGACAGCTTCCTTCTCTCCTACATTATACAAACCCATAATACGCTGTGTTTTTTCCGGCATATTCCCATGGATAAATACATTCAGTACATCATCCCTATCTTTCAGAATATAATCTGCATTTCTTCCGATAATTACACAAGATTCCTTATCAGCCAGTTCTAAGATAACCTTTCTCTGTGCCTCATACACCATGTCTTCTACTGATTTTCCTGTGATATCACGTCCGGCAAATGCATATGCAAACAAACCTTTTTTCGGAGACAGTTCCGCACTTTCCTGAATATATTCCGGAGATAAACCAGACTTTTCTGCGATCTCATTGATAATGTTTTTATCATAATAAGCAAGTCCCAATTTCTTCGCTAATTCTTCTCCGATAAAGCGTCCGCCGCTTCCAAATTCTCTACTGATCGTAATGATTCTTTTTGCCATTTCCAATTCCTCCTTAATTCAAAACATCTACTTTATTTTTTCTGATTCTCTTTAAAAACACATATCCTACAAAACAGGAAACTATTTCCGTGATCGGAAATGCCCACCAGATCAGTGAAACTCCCATCTGATCATTTCTGACAAACATAGAAAAGATTCCAGCCAGCGGCAGGATAATAATAAACTGTCTCAAAAGCGAAATAACCAGCGATTCCACACCACCATCCAGTGCCTGATAAATGCCCTGATAAGCAACATTGATTCCTGCGAACAGGAAACTTATAGAGATCACTCTCATTGCTCCGATAAAATATTCTCTCGACTGTCCCGCATTAAACAGCGTTGCAAATGCCCCAGGGAAAATCTCTGTGATTGCAATTCCCAGAATCATTAACACAATTGTATAGATCAGACCATATTTGATCCCATCCTGAATTCTCTTCTTACTTCTCATTCCATAAGCAAATGCAATGATTGGGGTGATTGCATCTCGCAGACCAAAAGCAAGAAACAAAACAAACTGCTGTACCTTATAGAACAGACCATAGGCCGTCTGTGCTGACGGATCGAACTTCAGGATCAGGTTCATTACATAAACCATAATGGACATCAGCGCCTGAGCAATGATTGCCGGAAGTCCGATTGCATAGATCTCCTTGATAATTTCGCCATCCGGCTTCATATATTTCGCCCCATGCTCGAATTCCTTATTTAATTTGATATGAAAAATGAGCAGTAATACTGCTGATGCTACCTGTCCAATTACAGTTGCGTAGGCTGCGCCATTCACTCCCATTTCCGGGCAAGGTCCAATACCGTAGATCATGATCGGATCAAGGATGATATTTACAACCGCTCCAACCACCTGACCAATTGTGGAATAAAGAGAACGGCCTGTTGCCTGGAGTAACTTTTCAAATAGAGAAAAGAAAATAATACCAAAAGAAATTACGCAACATATCCTCAGATAGCTGACCCCCATCTCAAGTACTTCTGTATCTACTGTCTGCGATGAAATATATGCTTTCACCCCAAAGATACCAAACAATAAGCAAACCGCATAAATGATCACTCCCAGAAACAGACTGTTTCCTGCTACCTTTGCAGCTTTTTTACTGTTTCCCTGTCCAAGTGTCCTTGCAAGAAGTGCATTGGTTCCTACACCGGTTCCAATCCCCACTGCCACCATAAGCATCTGCACCGGAAATACCAGTGTCAAAGCATTTAGTGCTGCCTCACTGCCTGCTTTCATATTTCCCACAAATGCACTGTCTACAATGTTATAGACTGCCTGCAATGCCATAGATAGGATCATCGGGATTCCCATCTGGATCATCAGCTTATTTACCGGCATCTCCTTCATCTTGTTGCTTTCCGCCATTTTGTTTTAACTCCTCTCTTCTTTTTGTCACAAAAAAAGTGCGCACCCTGTCATATAAGCTGGACTTACGCTGACACGCTACACACTTTTTCATGGCGATATTCATTTTTGTAAAATGAAAACGAGTAGCCGGTAAACTGGATTTACGCTTACTTGCTACTCGTTTCTTGTAATTATATTGCCTCTTTTTCAAAAAGTCAAACAAAATTTTTCTTACATTGCCGCAACCAACTTTCCCGCAGTAAGTGCAGCTCCATATGCAGCCTCTTCTTCATATTCAGGAATCTCCATCGGCATTTTGAACATTTCTTCTGCCAGTCTTCTCATCAGCGGGTTTCGGCGAATTCCGTTTCCGGAGCCAGTCAGGCGTGTGGCCTTTTTTCCGGTGAGCTGACACATCTGCTCATACTGCTCATGCAGTTCGTTAAGGATCCCACAGATCACACCGACCGTCAGTGCACCAGGATGAAAATTCTCTACACCGATTCCTGCGATCATGCCCGTGTGAGACGGATCACTTCTTGTCCCTGAAAAAGCTGTATCTACTTTCCATGCAGCTTCTTTTCCGTATGTTTCAATAAATTTTTCTGCCTGCTCCTGCATCCGGGAATACAGTCTTTCTTCAGTTTCTGCAGTTTCTCTGTAAAACTGTTCCAGCATCGCATACGCACGACCACCGCACAGGGAAGCTCCCACGAGGATATAGCTGTTTTCGGTACAGGGGCGAAGCTCCACACTGCCGCTGCATTCTATAAACTTCTCTGTCACTAAGGAAACCTGGCTGCCGGTTCCCACATTCAGGAGTACGGTATCTTTAAGATCCCGGACGGAACCAAACAGACTCGCCTGATTGTCACCGATCGATCCCATTACCGGCACACCGGCTCTTGTTTCTCCGACTAAAAAATGTCCCTTTCTTACTTCCGGCAGATAAAAAGTATCTACGCCGGCCTGCTCCAGGGCTTCATACAGAAACTCCTGTTTTCGCAGGTCAAAGCAGCCCCAGCTTGCCGCCATGTCAAGTCCGATAACAGGGACAGTATTTTCACACAGCCGCATAGCAATATAATCACTGATCGTCGTCATCCTTACAGCATCCTTCGGGATCTGATCTTTCTTCTGAAGATAAAAATGTGTCACTACACCATATCCGGACGCTGCCGCACCTACTCCCTGCAAAAGCTCTGCACAGGTTTTTCCGTTTTCCAGCGGAATCTCTCCGCTTCCATCCTGCCAGGTATAGAGAGGACTCACTGCCTTGCCGGAAGCATCCACATACAGCATTCCATGCATCTGCCCTGTAAACCCTATTCCATCTGGCAAACCATTCTCCTTCTGCTGCTTTATAAGAAGCTCCCGGACGATTTCATAGATCCGTTCCGGATCCTGCAGCTTCTGTTCCGGCTTACTGCTCCGCAGAAAAGAATTATGCTCCACTGTTTCCTTTGCAAGCAGCTTTCCCGTTTCTGTATCTGTCATTACGACACTGACTGTTGTTGTGCCGATATCAATCCCCATGATCTTCATCGTCTGTTTCCGTCCTTTTCTGTGATCTTTACTATAGAAAAAAACTGTCATCATATGAGATGATTATATTATCGTTTGAGGATTAATGCTATCTTTTTTGGTTTCCTGCTCAGTTTTCTCGATTCTGAGCATGCGATATCCGATTCCTATGTGCGTCTGGATATATTGTACACCGTTTTTTTCAGGCTCCAGTTTTTTCCGCAGTGTTGCCATAAAGACCCTGAGAGAAGCAACATCGTTTTCCGAGCAGCGTCCCCAGATCTGCTGAGTAATATATGTATGTGTCAATACTTTTCCAATATTACGGGATAAAAGACAGAGCAGCTTATACTCAATGGGCGTCAGATGCAGTTCTCTATCCTTCAGGAATGTGCAGCCAGCCGTATAATCTATCTTTAATCCTCCATTTTCAAAAACAGAGGTTTCCGGCTGTTTTCCTGCCTGCGTTATGGCAAGCCGCCTTTGACTGACACGGATACGCGCAAGTAATTCTTCTACTGAAAATGGTTTTGTGATATAATCATCTGCACCCGCATCCAGTGCCTCTATTTTGTCCATATCTTCACTTCTGGCACTGATCACGATGATCGGCATATTCGACCAGGTACGGATTTTCTTTATTACCTCTACTCCTTCCATATCAGGAAGGCCCAGATCCAGAAGAACGATATCCGGATTGTGTGATGAAGCCTCCAAAATGGCTGAAGCTCCATTTTCTGCAGCCAGATATTTATAGTCATGTGTTTTTAATGTGGTAACGATCAGGTTCCGTATGGGTCTGTCATCCTCAACCACCAGAATTAATGTCTTATTCATTTAATGTCACCTCGCTTAATGGTAAAGTAAAAGTAAAATTACATCCATGCGGAGCATGATCTGAAAGAACCAGTGTTCCATCGTGAGCTTCTATGATAGAGCGGCAAAGTGCCAGGCCAAGCCCCAGACTCCGTTGGCTGTCTGCAACGGTTGTTTTCCCTGTATAAAACATCTCAAAAATATGTGGCTTCATTTCATCCGGGATCCCGGGGCCGTTATCTTCCACGCTTACCTGTGCTTTCCCGGCTTTTTTGAACCCCCGAATGCTGATGACAGAGCCTGACGGCGTATATTTTATCGCATTATCGATCAAATTTACCAGAACCTGTATAATAAGATGCACGTCCATACGTGTAAGAACAAGTTCTTCACAGTCCGCCACGATCTTATACTCATCATGCTTCCGGCTGATATGTCGGAGTGACTCTGCTATTACCTCATCCAAAAGCTGATCCGTAAATTTAAACTTCAATCTTCCATCATTGAGCCTGGTAATGGAAAGCAGATTTTCCACAACTCCGATCAGCCACTCTGAATCCTCATGAATGTCCGTGTAGATCTGATACCTTGTAGCTTCATCCAGACGGTCACTGTTACTGAGAAGCATATCTGCATTTCCGGAAATAGAACAAAGCGGAGTACGCAGGTCATGGGAGATTGCCCGAAGAAGATCGCCACGCAGCTGCTCATTTTTTGCTAAAACCGCATTTTTTTCTTTTTCTATGGCATTTTGTACATTCTCCATTGCAAGTGCACATTCATTTATTACAGACAGCAGGATGCTGTATTCATAAGAGTCCAGTGTTTCTTTCTGCAGAGGGATCCCGATTACGCCATAAACATTATTCCCGCTTCGAATTGCCAGATATAAGCATTTTGCCTGTGAGAAATACTGTGTGGATGCGCCGGCACGCTGTCTGTTTTCATAAGTCCATCTGGCCGCCTGTTGTTCTTCCTGTGTCAGAAAATCCTCTGTGCTCTCTTTTTCCCCGGAAAAAAGCTTTCCTTCTGATAAAGTTCCATTTTCCACAACATATGCCGTGATGCTGCGGTTTAACAGGCGTATCAGCTGTGTACAGGTAACTCCGAGGATTTCTGTCTCACTTTTTGCCTTTTGCAGCAGACGATCCGTATCAAACAGAACCTGTGTGCGAAAGGCAATCTGTGAAGACAGCTTTGCATGCATTTTCAGCTTTGCCGCAAGGGTTCCTGTAAGTACGGACGAAATAAGCATTATGAAAAATGTCACCGGATATCCCACCGCATATGTCTCAAAAGACATCCTTGGCTCCATCAGGAAAAAGCAAAATAAGAATACACTTAAAAAGGAGCCGGCTACACTGCAAAGATAACCATCTGTCACGATCGAAGTGATCAATACGCCCAAAATGTATATCGTTACAATATTTGTATCTGTAAGATCCAGTTTCTGAAACAGCAGGCCGATCAAAGTGCATACTGCAAATATAAAAACCGTCAGCAAGTAATCTTTTGCAGACGGTTTTTCCACATACCATGCAAATGGCCGTTTCGGATAGGTTCTGTTTTTTACTGTATCCTCCATTTTCAAGCTCATTCTGTCATTCTCCTTCTACTGCTGTTTTCTGGAATTATATCACGCAGCTGTTCTGTGGTCAAAATTTTTTCTTCATGGCAATGAGCTATATGCGGAAGCACTTCTGAAGAGCTCTGTATTCTCCTAATACCAGTAATTTATCATTCTCTGCAAAATATGTTTCCGGTGAAATTGCAATACTGAATTCCTCTTCATTTTTTACTGCCAGGATATTAATATTGTAGCGTTTTCTGATGTCAAGTCCGCCCACTGTTTTTCCAACCCATTCTTCCGGCACTTCCACTTCAAAAATTGCATGGGAAGCGTCCACCTCCATATAATCCAGGATATGATCATCTGTATAACGGATGGAGGCCCATTTTGCCACCTGCTTTTCCGGATAAACTACCTTATCGGCACCATTGCGTAAAAGAAATTTTTCCTGAACATCACGTTCAGCTCTGGATATCACCAATTTTGCGCCCAGTTCTTTTAGAAGGGATGTTGTTTCAAGAGAATTTTGAAAGCTGTCTCCAATGGTCACAAAACAAATGTCGTAGTTTCCAATTCCAAGGGACTGTAAAAATTCAGCATTGGTACTGTCACCAATCTGAGCATTCGTCACAAACGACAGTACTTTGTCCACTCTTTCTTCCTTCCAGTCAACTGCCATAACTTCATGTCCCAGCTGATTGAGCTGCATGGCAATATGTATTCCAAACCTTCCAAGTCCAATAATCAATACATTTTTCATAATATTATTTTTCTCCTTCTTATCCAACTGTGATTTTTTCCAGAGGAAGCTTTGCATTTCCCTTATTTCTTCCGGAAAATACCGCATAGATCAGGGTCAGACCACCTACACGTCCCAAGTACATCAGTATGATCAACACGACTTGTGAAAAAATATGAAGTTCCGGTGTAATTCCCAGAGTCAGACCTACCGTACCAACAGCTGAAGCAGCTTCGTACAGACAATCTAAAAGTGGAAGGCCTTCGTACACACTGATCGCTATTCCGCCGCCAAAGAACAAGGCAAAATATAACATGGCTATTGTCGCTGCATTTTTTATCACATGATATTCAAGTCTTCGCCCAAAAGCTCCTGCATTTTCCTGACTTCGAAATGTCGCAATTGCATTTAAAATAAGTACTGAAAAAGTTGTTGTTTTCATTCCACCTGCTGTAGATCCCGGTGAACCACCAATTAGCATTAACAATATCATAACTGCTTTTGATGCCTCACTCATCTCTGAAATGTTTATAGTATTAAATCCGGCAGTTCTTGTCGTTACCGATTGAAACGTTGCTGCTAACAGGCGTTTTCCCATGGGTAATTTTGTCAGATCACAGATATAGAAAAAGACTGCCGGAAATAAGATCAGACATGCGGTAGTCATGAGAATGATCTTGCTTTGCATGCGGTAGCGTTTAAAGTTCAGTTTGTTTGTATAAATATCATCCCATGTGAGGAAACCGATTCCTCCTGTAATGATCAACAGCATAATTACCAGATTTATAAGTATATTTCCTGAATACCCAGTCAGCGATGGAAACATACTGGAATCTGTCCCCAGAATATCAAAGCCGGCATTACAAAAAGCAGAGATTGAATGAAAAACTGACATCCAGATTCCCTTTTTTCCATAATCTCCCATAAAAACCGGCAGCAGCAACACCGTCCCTGCAGCTTCGATCAAAAATGTTCCCCTCAAAATAAACCTTGTCAGTCTGACGATTCCTCCAACTTTAGGTGCTGAAATTGCATCCTGCATGGTGCTTCTTTGCATGAGGGATATTTTCTTTCCGGAAAGAAGGGAAACAGACGCAGCCACAGTCACTACTCCAAGCCCACCTGTTTGTATGAGTGCAAGAATGATCGTCTGGCCTGCCAGGGACCAGTAGCTTCCAGTGTCCTTTACCACAAGACCTGTAACACATACCGCCGAAGTGGCTGTAAAAAGTGCCTCATGAAATGGTGTGATCACTTTCTCCGCAGAAGAAAATGGAAGCATCAGCAGAACGGTTCCCAAAAGGATCACTCCTGCAAACCCCATGATAATCAGCTGAAAAGATGTCATATGTTTTTTCTTATATGATTTTTCCGGCATAAATGATCAGAACTCCTTATCAATACTTTTAACAGTGCTATCCTCGTAATGCATTTTATTATATATAACTACTTTCAAAGATAGTATAAAAGTCTCTGCTTTCGTATTAAGATTTTATAAAGATATGATATTGAATTGAGAATTATTTTAACCGAATCAAGGAAATTACCTGCTTTGATAAGTCTAAGCAATACCTTAATACTACAGTTTTTAATTGTAAACTCATTTTATATTTATGGTTGACAATAGATATTTCTATGTGATAAAGTGATACCCGTACAAAAAAATCAAAAGGAAGGTATTGACATGAACACTGCAGCATGCGAAAAAGAAGCTCCATCGCTTTCCAGAGATGAAGCCATTGCAATTTTAGATACTCCGGACGAAAAACTTGAGGCACTGATCGACCGTGCCAGCAGTTTACGTTACAAATATAAGGGAAACCGGGTAAGCATCCACATCCTTACCAATGCCCGCAGCGGTAACTGTTCCCAGGATTGTGCCTACTGTGCCCAGTCATGTCGTTCCACTGCCGATATTGATAAATACAAATGGGTAGATGAAGACAAATTATATCAGGACAATGATTTCGTAAATGATTATCATTTATCCAGACATTGTATCGGACTGAGTGGTATGAAATTTACAGATAAAGAAATCGAGGAGCTGGCCCGCAGGATCCGCAAAATGAAAGAACACGGAACTCATCTCTGCTGCTCCATAGGCTTTCTCACAGAGCACCAGGCAAAAATGCTCAAAGAGGCTGGTCTTGACCGGATCAATCATAACCTGAACAGCAGCCGTTCCTTTTATCATAATATCTGCAGTACACATACCTTTGACCAGCGTGTACGGAATATCCATATGCTTCAGGGACTTGGTTTCGAGATCTGCAGCGGCGGTATCATTGGCATGGGTGAAAGTAAGGAAGACGTTGTTGACATGCTTCTGGAATTACGTGAGATCCAGCCGGAAGCACTGCCGATCAACTTTCTTCTTCCGATCAAGGGAACTCCTCTCGGAAATGCAGATATTTCCCAGCTGACAACAGAATACTGTATGAAGGTCCTCTGCCTGGCAAGACTTCTTGTACCTAAAGCAGATATCCGATGTGCTGCCGGAAGAGAAATTTATTTTAAAGGCGAAGAAAAAAAACTGCTCAGTGTTGTAGACTCTATTTTTGCTTCCGGTTATCTTACAGAAGGTGGTCAGGGAATCGAAGACACTCTGAAAACCATTACGGATGCAGGATTTACCTATGAGATTGAATCTGCGTAAGCATCCTTATAGACATATGACCTGTCATACACACTTACAGCATTTCATTGCTTACCCGAACCAGTAAATATATTACCTTTTTCAAAGGAGGCTCTTTTAATATGAACCAGACAAATACTGTCTCTGCACCACGTACAAAAACCTACGAGATCACCATGACCGCTCTTATGGCAGCTGTCACCTGTATTCTTGCGCCGCTGTCCATTCCAATCGGTCCGGTTCCGATCTCATTTACCAATCTTGCCATTTATCTGTCCCTGTATCTTCTCGGATGGAAAAAAGGAACCATCAGCTATCTGATCTATCTTCTGCTTGGACTTGTAGGTCTTCCGGTATTTTCCGGATTTACCGGCGGCCCTGCAAAGCTGGCCGGTCCTACAGGCGGATACATCATCGGCTTTATCGTTATGGCTGTTATTGCCGGACTGGTAATTGACAACTGCCATAAACCTCTGATCCAGCTCGTTGGTATGATCGCAGGAACAATTGTATGCTATCTTTTCGGAACTGTATGGTTCTGCATCGTTGCAGATTCCACTTTCAAAGCAGCTCTTGGAATCTGTGTAATTCCGTTTATCCCGGCAGATCTCATAAAAATGATCATCGCCATGATCATCGGACCAATGATAAAGAAACGAATCCGATAAGCAGAAATTTTGATACTCCAAAAGAGGCAGCAGGAAATTTCCAACATTTCCTGCTGCCTCTTTATCGCGTTTCATTTTTCTTATCTGAGTTTTTTCTTCAGTTCCTGGATCAGTTCAAAATAATCTCTGTGCTTCATCTCCGGGAAAGCCTTAATGATTCTTCCCTGACCGAATACCGTATGGTTTGTGATAGAGCTTGACAGCTCATCAAACTGTGCCTGAAGCTCCGCTTTCTTCATCCGAAGCATTTCGGCAGATCTTTCTTTCTGAGCCACAGTCGCATCTCTGAGCTCTGCCTTAGCAAGAGCAACCTGAACCTTTCCTTCTCCCACCTTCTGTGCTGTATCAATGGTAGTTGTTGCCAGAGTATCACTGAGCTTATCACTCACGATCCGCAGATCCGCACGTACCTTATCCAGTCGGGTAAGCTTCTTATTCAGTCCGCGGATCACCGCCACTGTTACAATAAGATCAGCCAGATACACCGCATACAGAATTGCCATAACAACCCATTCCAGTGTGGAAGGTGTATGAGAAGCCTGACGCTCCACATACTTCTGAAAAACCTTTACGACCATCACAATGGCAAGTCCCCATATCAGGGAAAACTCAAGACAGATATAGCCGTGAAAATTCAGCGGCTTATTTGAATAATCCCACCATCTTGCATGGAAGCATACATCCAGAAGCCATCCGGCAACCAGCTCCACCGCAGTTGCAAGAACGATTCCAAACAGAAAGATCATTCCCTCACTCATCTGATGTCCGCCGCTCTGAAGCGTATTAAGCAATGCAAACACGGAAAGTACACCAAATCCATACACCGGGCATACCGGACCGTTGAGAAATCCCCGGTTTATAACCTTTCCTAAGGTTACTGCATGGAAGATAACTTCAACGACCCATCCTCCAAAAGAATAAAACAAAAAATACAGACATATCTGAAAATACGTCATCCCGCAAATCATCCTGTCCTCCTCCTTTACAGCTGTCAAGATTCCGGCAGCTATTTCAGGGTCAGTACCATCACCTCTGCCGGGGTGATTCTGATTATATCATATCACCCCTCTCATTTACATCCCTTTATCCGGTCATTCTTCCGAAACAATTTCTTTTTTCACACGGGTAAAGTACAGAAAGAATCCGATGTTCAGAATGATTCCCACTGTGGTAGATACCGGTGCTGCAAGACCGATCTTTGTCAGGCTGGCATCCGGCTGGATACTCATAAAGTACGCCATTGGAAGTCGTACCAGAAGCGTCTGGATCAGGCCCTGGACCATAACCCATATGGTCTGGTTGTTTCCGTTGAAATAGCCTATCATACTGAACAGAACAGCCGTTACCAGTGTCTCCGGAGCAAACCCCTTCAGATAATCAAAGCCCTTTTGGATAACGCCGGCATCTGTTGAAAAGAATCCTGCCAGCACATCACCCTTCAGCAGGATCAGGATAAATACCAGGCATCCCACAAACAGGCCAACTCCAATTCCCGTAAGCATGGATTTTCTCGCACGTTTCGGCTTTCCGGCTCCTACGTTCTGTGAAACAAAGGAAGCCATGGACTGCATCAGAGAGCTTGGAACCAGCATGGCAAAGTTTACGATCTTACATGCAACTCCGTAACCGGAGGATGCTTCCAGACCCAGGCGGTTGACAAATGCGCACAAGGCCAGGAATGAAATCTGCGTCAGGAATTCCTGAAGTGCCAGCGGCAGTCCGATCTTTAGAAAACGTCTGCACTGGGGATTCAACCGGAAATCTTTCTTTGTGATGGTAAAAGGAAGCTCCTTCTTTATCAACAGAACTACTGCAAATACAACACTTAAGGCCTGAGCAGAAACCGTAGCAATAGCTGCTCCTGCTGCATCCATATGTAACCCGGCTACCAGTACCAGATCTCCGATCACATTTACAATACATGCCACCAGCACAAACAGCAACGGAGATTTGCTGTCACCAAGGCCACGGAAAATAGCAGACAGTAGGTTATACGCGACAATAAAGAAAATTCCGCTGCCACAGATCCGTACATAAGATGCAGTCAGCACTACCGCTTCGTCTGGTGCCTGCATCAGCACGGAGATCGGATGTGCAAAGCCTACCATAACAATAAACAGCACGACAGATATCATGGTAAAAACGATCGCAGCCCCACCGATAACAGAGCCGATCTGCTCCGGTCTTTTTTCTCCAAGATAACGTGCGATCAGAACTGTGATACCCATAGCAAACTGGATCACTACAAAGGTAACAAGATTCAGTACCTGACTTCCGGTGGAAACCGCTGACAGTCCGGATGTGGAACCGAATCTTCCAACTACAAGAAGATCGACCGCACCATAGGCAGCCTGCAGGATCAGCGCACCGAGTACCGGCATCATAAATGCAACCAGCTTCTTCAGAATATTTCCCTGGGTAAAATCTGCCTTATCACTTGTCATAATGTTCCCTCCTGTCACACATGATCTGATAAAATTTCCCGATGGTCCGGATCATACTGTCTGCTTCTTCTTCGGAAATCTCTGAAAGATAGGGTGCCAGACTGCTGAAATAATCCTGGTCATACTTTCTGGAAAGATTCTCTCCTTTTTCTGTTATAGAGATGTAAGTAACGCGCCCGTCATCCGGAGACATGAGCTTCTGAAGATATCCCTTTGCCTCCATTTCTTTCACTGTTCTGGTGACACCGGGACGCGGCAGGTTCATGGCGTCACTGAGATCGGAAATCCTGATATCTTTTTTTTCCTTCTGCAGAGAGTGGATCACATCCAGATATTGAATATAGGACGGCATCACCCCTTGCGGCAGTGGCGGAAGCATATCCCGGATCCGCTTCGCCTGATAAAACGCATCAAACATCCGCTTGATCTTTTCATTTGTCATAAAAAAACTCCTTATATAATTATCTTAGTTAATTACTATTGATAATTATATGAGGAATTTATGGTTTGTCAAGTATGTTTTATTTTTCTGTTGCAGAGTAACGTTCTATTAATCTATGCTTCCAATGCCTCTTTCAGAGAGTCTTCAAAGATCTCAAGACCTTTCTCCATCTGCTCATCGGTCATGGTAAGCGGTGCAAGGTTCAGATATCTGGCCTGTGCCATCACACGCTCTCGGCTTAAATGTTCTGCATCCAGAATAGAGGAAGACAGCTGCTCTGCGGCGTTTCTGTCCTTTTCCTCCAGCACGAGTTTCCGGCTGTCGTCGGTGACACTGGGATTTGTCAGAACTACGAATTCTCCTCCATGGATATAGTTATTCAATCCTGTATTCACTTTTGATGCACTGCAGGCAGTCTGCAAAATAGCACCATCGGACAAACTACTCCAGACCATTTTCCCCTGCTTTCAGCTTCAGAACTTCTGTAAGCTCCGGGATCTGCATCATATTTCTACAATTCATAAAACACTACTCCTCCCACTGATACTGCTTCATATCTACACATCCATTTGCCTTAAACTCCACACCCTCGTCTTCCAGAAGCATCTTCTGCTCTCTCCAGCCTGGTGCAGTACGCCCTGCATGGTTCACAACTCTGTGGCAGGGATACTTCCCGTAAAATTCTGCCATACCTAAGACTTTTCCTACAAGACGTGAATTTTTATCCCGCCCGATCAGCCGTGCGATCTGTCCGTAGGAGGCCACTTTTCCCTCAGGTATCTCTTCCACCACGGACAGTATCTCGTAGATTAAATCTTCATCCAGTATTTTTCCCATAATTATTCCTCCGAAATCCTGCTGGCAATTTTCATAGCATGCTTTCATAAATAAAATATCTGTCTTTTCGTGGACGCCTGTACCAGACCGTCCTCTCAGCCTGAGTTTTACAGTGCAGTTCCTTTCTTTGGAATAAACAAACGGCTCATATCTGTATGTTCCAGCTTAAGAAGTGAAATTTTTTTGTCAATTCCTCCGGCATAGCCCGTCAAGCTTCCATTTGTTCCTATGACTCGATGGCAGGGAATGATAATGGAAATTTCATTATGTCCAACCGCACCGCCTACTGCCTGGGCGGACATATGGGAAGTGTTTTTCATCACTGCAATTCTGCGCGCAATTTCTCCATATGTAATCGTCTGTCCATAGGGAATATCCAGTAAAATCTGCCACACTGCCTTTCTGAATGTTGAACCGTTCGGATGAAGTGGTGGAGTAAAGTTCGGTTCTTCACCGGAGAAATATACATCCAGCCATTTTTTTGCTTCTGTGAGAATTTTCGTTTCCTGTGGAACATAATCTTCCGGAAGTGTATTTGCAAAATATTTCTGTCCTTCAAACCACAAACCGGTAAGTCCGATTTCATCTGCAGCAAGTAAAATATCTCCGATTAGCGATTTATATTTGCATGTGTATACCATATTTTTCCCCCCCCACATTCATTTATCTCTACAATATTTTCTATAGCATTCCTCTTAATTAACACAAATGTCACATGCGCGTCCCCTCTGCGATTTCCTCGACATTGTGAGTTTTATCCCAACAAGCAGCAGGAGATTGCTGATATTCTTGACAATTTATAATATTATACCATTTTTGTTTTGAACATGCTATAATGCTGTTGCTGCCGAACCTCCAGCTGAAAGGATGTAAAGTCCTATGACAAGTTCTATAATTACTTTCTTTGTTTCTGTTATGGCAACTGTGGCTAGGCTGGACAGAAACGACAGGCAGTAACAGCCTAAAGGATTAAACCACCTTACATAAACGGAACAAGAACCCCCGGAAGTCTCGACCACTTCCGGGGATTTTCGTATCAAATTCGTATCACGGGATCGTCAAACCCAGTGTTTTTCCTGCTTTTAAAAGTTTTTCAATACTCTCTCCACAACAATATAAAAAGCGGCAGAGCCTCTATTTTTGCAGGCTCTACCGCTTTCTATCTGAATTCCCCTCAAAAAATCTTTATATCAGAACAGTCCTGTGATCTTACCGCTCTCGTCTACGTCGATCTTGGTTGCTGCCGGTACTTTCGGAAGTCCTGGCATGGTCATGATCTCACCTGTCAGTGCAACAATAAATCCTGCACCTGCGGAAATCTTAAGATTTCTTACTGTTACCTCGAAATCTGTCGGAGCACCAAGCTTTGTCTGGTCGTCTGTTAAGCTGTACTGGGTCTTAGCTACACAGATCGGGCAGTTGCCAAATCCAAGTGCCTCCAGCTGTTTCGCCTGCTTCTGGGCATTTGCTGTAAGAACCACTTTCTTTCCACCATAAACCTTCTGTACGATCTGGTTCAGTTTGTCCTCGATGGAGCCTTCCAGCTCATAAGCATATGTGAAGTCATTCGGCTCTTCAACAAGACGGATTACTTCCTCAGCGAGCTTGATTCCGCCTTCGCCACCTTTTGCCCATACCTCTGAAAGTGCTACGTTTACGCCAAGCTCCTTGCATTTTGCTTCCACAAAATCAAGCTCTGCCTTGGTATCGGTCGGGAATGCGTTAATAGCTACCACACATGGGAGCTTATATACATTTTTGATATTGCTTACATGCTTCAGAAGGTTCGGGATACCTTTTTCAAGAGCCTCGAGGTTCTCATTGTTAAGATCCGCTTTTGCAACACCGCCATTATATTTCAGAGCACGTACGGTTGCTACGATAACAACGGCACTTGGTGTAAGACCTGCCATACGGCACTTGATATCCAGGAATTTCTCAGCTCCAAGATCAGCACCGAATCCAGCCTCTGTGATGGCATAATCAGCAAGCTTCATAGCCATCTTTGTAGCTGTTACGGAGTTACATCCGTGAGCGATGTTTGCGAATGGTCCGCCGTGAACGATTGCCGGAACATGCTCCAGTGTCTGAACAAGGTTTGGTTTCAGGGCATCCTTCAGAAGTGCTGTCATAGCACCCTCTGCGTGAAGATCTCCTGCTGTTACCGGTTTCTGCTCAGCAACCTTGCCATAAGTGTATCCGATGATGATTCTGGAAAGTCTCTCTTTCAGATCTTTGATATCACTTGCCAGACAGAGAACTGCCATGATCTCAGATGCTACGGTAATGTCATATCCGTCCTCACGCGGCATACCGTTTGTTCTTCCGCCAAGTCCATCTACTACATTACGAAGCTGACGGTCGTTCATATCCACGCAACGTCTCCAGGTGATCTTTCTTGGGTCGATGTTCAGCTCATTTCCCTGGAAAATATGGTTGTCGATCATTGCTGCAAGAAGGTTGTTTGCCGCACCGATTGCATGGAAATCACCGGTAAAATGAAGGTTGATATCCTCCATCGGAACTACCTGTGCATAGCCGCCGCCTGCCGCACCACCTTTGACACCGAATACCGGTCCCAGGGATGGCTCACGAAGAGCTACCATAACATTTTTTCCAAGTCTCTGCATTCCATCTGCAAGACCTACCGTTGTAGTTGTTTTTCCTTCCCCGGCCGGTGTCGGGTTGATAGCTGTCACAAGAATCAGTTTGCCGTCTTTTTTGTCTGTTTCTTTCAGGAGATTATAGTCGATCTTTGCTTTGTATTTACCATACTGCTCCAGATATTTGTCATCAATACCTGCTTTCTCTGCAATCTTGGTAATTGGCTCCATTGTGCACTCCTGTGCAATCTCGATGTCACTTTTAAATCCCATAATGTTCTCCTTTCTCCGCTGCAACCGTCTGCATCTTTTATCCCATAAAAAAGAGCAGTATCTGAAGTTTTTCAAATACTGCCCAGACGGTCGACTCATCGAATCTCCGGCTCCCTCGTGGTTATCCCACAACTCCGTCAGTCACCGAAGACTTTATTAATTTGATGATTGAATACTAACATATTTATTAGTACTTGTCAAGAAATTATCAAATTATTTTTTCACTTTTAAAGTGAGCTAAGTCTAATTTTCTGAATCATTTCCGTTCTATGTATTAGTTTTCTCTCCAACATTCGTACATATCTTTTTTCATCAAATCCTCTGTTATTTAATCGTATCTTGTACTGGTCATCCGTTAATGCGACTGTCCAGACGCCATAAACATATTACCACACTTATGAAATCAAATCTGCAAATCCTGTAGATACCAGGAATAATATCAGCATTACAACCGGCACTACATAACGGATCATAAAGCGATATAACCCTGCCCGTTTGAAGTGTTCCCCATTTCGTTCCACTTCTCCTATGATCCAGTCAGGGCCGATCACCCAGCCGATCAGAATACTTGTCAAAAGTGAGATAAACGGCATCAGAAAACTGTTGCTGATATAATCCATCACATCCAGCAGCTGTCCAACGGAACCATTTGGCAGTTTAAGTTCAAAATACAGTTTGTTATAACCAAGGCAGATCAGCACTGCTGTAACAAGAGAATAGATTCCGACAGCACCACACATTTTCTTACGGGGTTTGTGATAGAGTTCCATGCAGTTTGCAACCAGTGTCTCCATGACAGACACGCAGGAAGTCAGTGCCGCAAATCCCATCATCAGGAAAAATGCAATTGCCACCGGACGGCCAAATACTCCCATGGCATCAAAAACCTTTGGCAGTGAGATAAATATCAGGCTTGGGCCGGAAGCCATTCCATCCTTTCCGAGAAATACAAAAACAGCCGGTATGATCATCATTCCTGCAAGAAACGCAACGCCGGTATCAAAGATCTCAATCTGATTTGTTGCTTTATTTAAATTAACTTCATTTTTCACATAAGAACCATATGTGATCATGATTCCCATAGATACACTTAAGGAAAAGAATAACTGGCTCATCGCATCCAGAAGGATCTCCAGGAAGCGTTTTACCGTCAATCCATGAAAATCCGGTTTGAGGTAAACAGCCAGCCCCTGCATACCGGTGCGGACAGTTCCATCCGTATCAGTATGGGACAGTGTCAGTGAAAAAATCGCAATGATCACAATCAGAAGAATCAGCCCCGGCATAATGATCCTGGAAAACTTTTCGATTCCCTTTTCCACACCACGAAATACGATCCAGGCAGTCAGTGCCAGAAAGATCAGCATAAATACAACGGGTGCAATATCTGATGTAATAAATGATGTAAAGTATACATCTGAAGCCGCATCTTTCCCATCAGAAATAATATAAGTAAAAAAATATTTTACAATCCATCCACCGATAACAGAATAATAGGTCATGATCAATGCCGGAACCATAAACGTTAAATGTCCTAAAAATTTCCACTTTGGATCAAGAGATTCAAAAGCCCTCAATGCATTTTTCTTTGTCTTTCTCCCAAGTGCTACATCCGTTGTCAACAGTACAAATCCAAAAGTCAGTACCAGTACCAGATAAACCAGCAGGAAAAGTCCTCCGCCATCTTTGGCACAGAGATATGGAAATCTCCAGATATTTCCAACTCCTACTGCACTTCCGGCTGCCGCCAGGACAAAGCCTATTGAGCCGGAAAAGCTACTTCCTTTTTCTTTCATTTCAATTTCCCCTCTTCAAGTATATATTTGATATAGGCTGAAACCTTCAGCCTAACAGCCATATCTTACCTTAAATAAAGATAAGTGCAAATGGCAGAAGTTTCTTTTTACGAAATTTTATCTCAAAAAAGTTTCTTACTACTTTACAAAATACCGGTTTTTCCGATATAATCGTATACAATAAAAATTAATAAGAAAAATAGATAGTATGAGGAAACAAAATGAGTAATTTTACCTGTTATGTAGGTGAACAAATAAGAAAATACCGAAAAGCCGGAAAGATGACTCTGCAGGATCTGGCAGATGCCATCCATAAAAGTCGAGCTACCGTATGCAAATATGAAAATGGAGATATCTCCGTTGATATCGAAACTTTGTATGATATCAGCCAGATTCTCCAGGTATCTATGTCCCAGCTTACCACTGGTCTTCCTGAAACAGCCAGTAAACCGTCCAATGCACCGGGAAAAGGACAAAAAAGCCCATTTTTTCAGGCACAGCGGCTATATTTTTACTTTTACGATGGACGCTATCAGCGTACGAAGGATGGCGTCATCGATATTTATGAAAAAAAAGGCGAATCCGGAAAATACGAAGCAACCTTAACGATCTGTTCTGTTTCTGCCAACGGAAGAAGCAGTGAGATTTTTTACACCGGAAAAGTTCTTTACAGTGATATGCTGATCCGTTTTTCCTTTGTAAATCAGTATAACCCACTGGAAGAAGATCTCCTGTACATTTTTAATCCTCTGGAGCTTCGAGATTTTACAACAGGACTTTTGTGTGGGATTTCCAGTGCGGATCTGATGCCCTGCGCATTCAAATGTGTGATCACTTTAAAACCACAAGAGCTTACCGAAGCGTTCCGCCACCAGCTGCTTTTTACAAAAAAAGATCTGAAGCGCTGGGAACAGCTGAATATGTTACTGATAGATAATATGGAAAAGTAGTTTTCTGCAAAAAACGGTACACCTTATATTTTATAAGCTGTACCGTTTTCGTATTTTTCTGTATCAGGGTTTGCCTGCAAACCCACACCGGATCGCCTGTGTCGGACATATCTTTTTACATCTTCCACATCGGATACATTCTGTACTGTTTGGATTTTCCGTCGGATCGACCTCCATCTGGCAGATATTCCTGCATTTTCCGCAGTGAACACATTTTTCTTTATCTACTCTGTAACGAAAAACGGAAACTTTATTAAATACCGAATAAAAAGCTCCCAGCGGACAGATATACTTACAGAATGGCCGGTATATCATAATTGATAAGATAATGGTGATCACCAGGATTGTATTTTTCCACATGTACAGCCAGCCTACTGCACTTCGCATGGATTTGTTCAGCAGCACCAGAGGGATACCTCCTTCCAGTGTTCCTGCCGGGCAGATCAGCTTGCAGAAATATGGTGCTCCCTGGCCCATGATATCTACTACAAACATGGGAAGTATGATCACAAATACAAGAAAGATCACATATTTCAGTTTTCGCAGAAGCTTATCTCCCCGAAATGTCCGGATCTTCTTTGGAAAAGGAATCTTGTTCAACAGATCCTGGATCAGTCCAAAGGGGCAGAGAAATCCGCACACCAGTCTTCCAAGCAACGCTCCTACAAAGATCAGAAATCCAGCTACATAATATGCCATCTTGAAGTTCCAGCTTCCGATCACAGCCTGAAGGGAACCAATGGGACAGGCCCCTCTTGCCCCGGGGCAGGAATAACAGTTCAGCCCCGGAACACAGACATTTTTCAGTTTTCCGGTATAGATCTTTCCAGTCACAAAGCCTGATATGTGACTGTTTGTAAGGGCCGCCCACAATGCCTGGATCCCATGCCGCGGCCATTCATTTATTTTCATCTTCTTATTATCCAATGCCAATACACTCCATACAGATGTTGATCGCTTTTGTAAAAACTACAGACACTTCGCCCCTGCAGATTCCCAGTATCATCAGTAAAATTCCCAAAACCGCCAGAGCAGGTCCGATCCACCTGGATTCTGTTATTTTCCGAATCATTTTTCCACTCTCCATAATGATCATCTTTTACTTTGAAACGTTTTTAAGCTCTTTTTCCACGATTTCCTTCCATTCGTCCAGTGTATGGCTTCCTGTATAGGTATCGCCTACAATGTTTCCATCTTTGTCAACAAAAAATGTTTCAGGAAATGCGGAAATCCCCTGCAGACGGCCGTTCATCATAGTAGTATCCGGTATCAGGAACGGATATTTTGCTTTTGTTTTTTCCTGAAGAATGCCTGCTTTTTTTACAGCCTCTTCGTCCTGATTTCCCTTTTCATCTGTAGTATCAAGCACCACGCCTGCTACTCCGACGCCTTTATCTTTCATTTCTTTATAGAGCTCCTGAAGTTCCGGGATTTCTTTTACGCATGGTGAGCACCAGGTTGTAAAAACATTTACCAGCGTCAGGTCATAGTCACTGAATACTTTTTCTGTATATGTTTTTCCATCTATTCCTGTTGTTTCAAATTTTCCTACAGATTTTACATCCTCCGGGTTGACGCTGGTATCCTGTGGCTGGTCAAACACAGAAATATTCTGATACGGTGTCATTTCCGTAATGTCGGTTTTGATCTTTTCCAGCTCCTTTGTCAGCTTTTCATCTGCATCTTTGTTGGTGCTCAGATAATATTTGTATTTCCCGTCACTGCTGCTTCCAAGCTCTTTATGCTCTGTACAGCCAGTGATCTCATCCAGCTTTTTCTGTGAAGCTTCGTCATAAACGCCAATTGTGCCAATTCTGTCCAGACCTGCCACCCAGTCGTCATATCCGGTTCCCATCTTCTGTATTTCGGCATTTTTCTGTTCCTCTGTCATTTTGCTCCAGCTTACATAGGCATATGTCACTGCGTTGGTCTGATTCTCAAAATCTTCCGTGGTAAGCATTGCAATGCTCTGGTCCTTGATCTGCTTTAACAGCTCCTTCGAAAGCGAAAGCTTCAGTCCCAGAAACGGATATTCATAAGAATCCTGTGCCTTGCAGGTTACGTCGGAAGGCTTAAATGTACCTGCTACCAGATCTGATGAAACTGCCTCTCCATCCACCGCCATTGCCTCTCCGATCTCTGCTGTTTCCGTGCTTTCTGCCGCTGTTACCGG
The DNA here is from genome assembly GCF_020686995.1 of Blautia fusiformis. Classification (NCBI taxonomy): domain Bacteria; kingdom Bacillati; phylum Bacillota; class Clostridia; order Lachnospirales; family Lachnospiraceae; genus Blautia; species Blautia fusiformis. The sequence goes on along the minus strand of NZ_JAJEPT010000003.1, from coordinate 119,477 downwards.
TACGCTTCCAAATGCAGATATTCCTAATACCGCTGCTGCCATAAGTGCTGTTATTTTCTGTGTTCTTAATTTCATTGTTTATATTCTCCCTTCTGATATCACCGGCCCATATCCGGAACCGGCGTATATTTTATATGTTAATTTTGTTCTCTGTAGCCTTACTATATCATCCCCTGTATAAAATCTCTGTTAAGAAATAAAAAAATTTACAGGAATTTTATGCTATACATGATATGATAGATAACAAAGCAAAATCAACTGTTTTTTAGGAGAATTTATTATGCATATATTGATAATCGAAGATGAAAAGCAGCTCTGCCAGTCTATTGCGGAGGGACTTCGCATGGATGGCTATGAAGCGGACACATGTTTTGACGGGGATGAAGGACTGGAATTATGTCTGGTGGAAAATTATGATCTCATCCTTCTTGATCTGAACCTTCCAGGCGTTGATGGTCTGGAAATCCTGCGCCAGTTTCGGGAATCCGATACTTCCACTCCCGTTTTGATCCTCTCTGCCAGAGGACAGATCCAGGACAAGGTTGAAGGGCTTGATCTCGGTGCCAATGACTATCTCACAAAGCCTTTTCATTTTGAAGAGCTGGAGGCACGGATCCGAAGTCTGACACGAAGGAAATTTATCCAGCAGGATGTATGTCTGCAATGCGGACGTATCAGCTTTGATACCCGTACAAGAAAGGCCAGTATCGATGGACTTCCTCTTTCTCTGACCCGAAAGGAAAGTTCTCTTCTGGAATATTTCCTTCTTCATCAGAACCGTATCATAAGCCCAGAAGAAATGATCGAGCATATCTGGGACGGAAGCGTCAACAGTCTCAGCAATTCCATTCGTGTCCACATTTCTTCTCTTCGAAAAAAGCTGCGCACGGCTCTCGGCTTTGATCCAATACAGAATAAGATCGGCCAGGGTTACATTTTAACGGAGGATATACAATGAAAAAAATAACCGGAAAGCTTTCTCTTCAATGGCGTCTGACACTGATCACCGCACTGCTTATGACAGTCACCTGCATTCTGATGTATTTTTTTATCAGCCAGTCTGCAGTTGCCGGAATGGAGGATCTGGGAGATTACATGATACGGATCGATAACACAGATTCTACTCCCATCACCTTTAATATGAATCCCTCCGTCTTATTTCCGGAGCTTTCCGATCAGCTGCAGCTGACCAAAAAACTTTTTCTCACCAAAGGACTCATGGTAACAGGGATCATCATCCTTCTCAGCAGCATCTGCACTTATTTTATCAGCCGTCAGGCATTACTTCCGCTTCGCAGACTCAGCCAGGAGGTAAACCAAATAGAGGTCCAGAACCTTTCAGAGGCTCTTGAAGTTCCTGCTACCAATGACGAAATTTCCCGCCTGACAATTTCATTTAACAAAATGCTCGCACGCCTGGATGAGGCCTTTACTGCCCAGAAGCAGTTTTCTGCCAATGCAGCCCATGAGCTGAGGACTCCTCTTGCCGTTATCCAGACAAATCTGGAGGTCTTTGCCCGCAGGGAAGCACCTGCTTTAAAAGATTATCAGGAGATTTTTGCCATGCTCCAGGAACAGACCGGGCGACTTTCCCATCTGGCTGAAATCCTCCTGGATATGACCGGTGTACAGACTGTTGAACGTTCCGAAAGGATCTCTCTGGCAGCACTGACGGATGAGGTTTTCTGCGACCTGGCTTCTGTAGCGGAACAGAAGGATGTTGAACTGATCCAGCAGGAGGGGGACTGCATTATTACCGGAAGCTATCTGCTGCTGTATCGCGCTGTGTACAATCTTGTGGAAAATGCGATCAAATACAATCACTCCGGTGGAAAAGTAACCGTAAATATCCATCTTTCCGAAGAAATAACAGATACATCCACGTCGGTCAATTATGTCTTTCTTGAAGTCTCCGACACCGGGATCGGCATTCCTCCCGAATATCAAGAAAAAATCTTCACCCCGTTTTTCCGTGTAGATAAATCAAGAAGCCGCGCTATGGGAGGTGCCGGCCTGGGGCTTGCACTTGTCAGTGAAATTGTCCGACAGCATAACGGACAGGTAAAAGTACTGGAAAGCAGCAAAAAAGGCAGCATGATTGCAATTATTCTGCCAGTCTGAACATGTTTGTATTACATTTACTTTATATGCTCATGAACGCAATCGCTTTGCGATCTGCGTTCAAATCCGAGTATATTTTCTCAACAATACTGTCTGTATCCATTTCGCAGGTAATAGCCTGTTCCCTGAGAACTGAAGAAAAATCTTTTTCTCTCCACCATCTGCGCATATCTTTTTCACCAAATTCTCTGTTTCTTGTATTATGTCGTCTCACGGTTTCTTCGAACGACAGATCAAAATAAACAGTCAAAAACAATATCTGATTTTCTCATCCTTTCGTTATCCTAGCAGAAATATCTGATTCCGGCAACTCAAAAAAAGCCTGGAAGAAATCAGCCACAGGCATTTTATTTCTTCCAGGTTTTTCTGTTTTCTGATTCTCAGTCAGCTGTCTTTGATCCGGCAGCTGATACAGCTCTGCATCCAGTTACATTCAGACTTATTCTGCCTGTGGTTTGCTTACCTGTGCTGTATCATTCTTTACTCCGGCAGATTTTTCGGCATGCTCTTTCACAAGATTCCGTCCAAGTAGAGTCAGGCATACCAATGCGATCACTGCAAAAACAGCTCCGATTCCAAATACCACGTTCATCTCATAGCCTTTGCTGCTCACCAGGCCGGAGATCGCCGGTGCGCCAAAGGTTGCAAATACGATGCCGAACATGACGAATCCGTAATTTTCCCCGGTATGCTTCATTCCGAAAATAGAGCTTGTCAGAGACGGGAAGCTTCCCATGATGCCTCCGTAGCAGCCGTACATCAGAACAATGGCAACCGTTACTGCCAGGGAGCTTGATACAGCGAGAACTCCCATAGCGATTACTGCCACGATCAGCACTCCTTTGATGCAGACGATCCTTCCCACTTTATCTGCCAGTGTCGGAAGCACCAGTCTTGCTCCCGCATTGACAATGGATCCAAGCATAACGGCGCTGACTGCCACTGCAGACGGGATCCCAAGGTCGATCTGGTAGGTCTGGGATACCGGTGAAACCATAAAATAAGAAATCAGTCCAAAGAACATGGTCGCAAGAAGAAGATAAAAATTTCTTGTACGCATCATCTCTCCGGATGTATACTGCTTCATCTCCGATGTCCCGGACTTTGCCGCAGAGCCACCTGCGTTCACCAGTCGCTTATCGGGTGCCTGAAAAAAGATGCCGCACAGGATCCAGGAAACTGCGATGGCTGCCCCAATGATCAAAAAGGTTTTCTGCACGCCCTCTGCCTCCAGCAGCTTTCGACTCAGCGGCGCCAGGAAAAATCCACAAAGTCCGTTGGCAGTTACCACAACGCCGGAAGCAAATCCGGTACGGTCCGGGAACCATCTCTGCACGGTTGCCAGGATCACCGTGTAGATCATTCCCTGTCCGAATCCCTGCATCACTCCATAAGAGAGATACATAGGAAGCGGTGTGGGAACGATCAGAAATGCGGATGCCAGGATTCCTGCCGCAAAGATCCCGCCTCCGATCCATACGATCGTCTTTTCCTTAAAGCGGTTCTGCATCCTTCCGCCTACGATATTTCCGAATACAAAGGTGCTCAGTGCCAGATAAAAGCACATGGATGCCTGTCCCTGACTCCAGCCTGCCTGCTCCATCACATAGGGCTGGTAAATAGACCATACATGGGGATATCCGGTAAAAAAGATCGCGAAAGCTCCGAATATCATAGTCAGCAAACGCTGTTTTTTCTGTATTCCTGTCATAATTTCCTCCTCTGAAAAAGATTTCCGGCCTGCTCTGTACTCTCTGCTCACAGAATGCAGCCTGTTTCTGTACTCACGATCTGCACGTTTTCATGCACATTAGCTCTGCTTATCCCTGATATTCTTTTATTTGCGTGCCATTACTCTTCATTTGCGTGTCAAATGCGTGTTAATTATGTTGTGTGTATGTTATCACACGCAATCTTATTATGCAATATAAATTTACAGCTTTTTCTGTTTTCTCGTTTTTGTCCAAATTTTCCTGTTATTTCTTTGTATATTATTCACAATGCTCGTCTTTTAGGCACGCATATACACGCATATATTTTTTATTTAAAATACCGTTTTTTCTATTTTATATTTCTTAATTCGCATAAAAAAGCACGCCATGTTACAGGCGTGCTTTCGTGATTTTATATAATTTCTGTTGCTTATTTGATTATCTTCAGCTCATATTCCCTGGTTCCCAGGCCGATCTTTTCTGCCTGATCCAGAGTTGCCTTCCACTCAATATTCGGATTGGAATCCTTAAAGTGGTCATGATGACAGTGCCATCCCGGCTCTGCCAGATGCTCTCCAAGCTGGCTATTGGCAATCGGTGTTGCCTTCAGGCAGGCATCTGCACAGGCCTGATCCAATGCAACCGGGTCAAAGCTTGCGAACATTCCGATATCAGGAAGGATCGGCGCATCATTTTCACCATGGCAGTCACAGTTCGGGCTGATATCCTGTACCAGTGCAATATGGAAATGAGGACGTCCGTGACAGACAGCCTGTGCATACTCTGCCATCTTGCGGTCAAGAAGCTCGTTTGCACTGCTGTTCGGATTGTATACGGCATCATAGCTGCAGGCACCGATACAGCGGCCACAGCCTTTGCATTTATCGTAATCGATAACTGCTTTCTTGTTTACATATGTAATCGCGTCACTTCCGCACTCTTTCGCACAGCGGCGGCAGCCACGACAGACATCTTCATGGATGGCCGGCTTTCCGCTGGCATGCTGCTGCATTTTTCCGGCACGGCTTCCGCAGCCCATACCGATATTTTTCAGGGCGCCGCCAAAGCCGGTTGCCTCATGTCCCTTGAAATGGCTGAGACTGATAAAAATATCTGCGTCCATGATAGCATGTCCGATCAGGGCAGTTTTGCAGTATTCTCCGTTTACTACCGGAACTTCTACTTCATCGGTTCCTCGAACTCCGTCACCGATGATGATCTGACATCCGGTTGTGATCGTATTAAATCCGTTAAGATTTGCACAGTCCAGATGCTCCAGTGCATTCTTTCTGCTTCCCGGATAAAGAGTATTACAATCTGTCAGGAACGGCATTCCGCCCTGCTCCTTACAAAGATCTGCGACTACCTTTGCATAGTTCGGACGAAGGAATGCCATATTTCCAAGCTCTCCGAAATGCATCTTGATGGCTACGAATTTTCCATCCATATCGATATCTTTGATTCCTGCGGCAACGCAGAGTTTTTTCAGTTTGTCCAGCTGGCTGGTTCCCACCGGACAACGAAAATCAGTGAAATAAACTGTTGATTTCTCCATTCTGGTTTCCCTCCTGTTTGATCATTTCAAAATAAATTTACCCTTTCCCTGACAATATGTCTAGTTTTTATACAAAAAATGTATAAAAAGATGCGCTACTCTACTCTCGAAAAAGAATCTGCGAAAAATACCGGAACTTTCCATCATTGGTCCAGCACTGCATTCCCACAGCATCTGCCATCTTCTGCGCATCCACACAATAGGCAGACATACAGGAATTATGCTTGTACGGTCCGGCGCTCATGATCAGAATATCTGTTTTTCCGCACTCTTTCATCTTCTCTGAGAGCTGCTCTGTCAGCTTATTATGTGCAAGCTTGGCTTTTTTGTAATCCATGAGTCTGTCCTGCGTCGTCTGGAGCACCAGGGTGTTCTCATAATCCAGGGCACGTTCCTTCATTTCTTCCACAGTCCCGCTTTCCGGTGGACATGCAGGGTTTTTATCATAATTACCACAGGCATTTTCTTCACAGAAAACACGGTATTCCGGCACAAACACCAGCTTATCGGTTTTCATGACCGCAGCATCGGAAAAGCCAAGCTTCTTTGCTTCTTCAATAAAATCCATTTTTCTCTCCTGTACTTTTTTTCTTTTATAGTGCCACATTTTATTTGTTTTTACAAGTTCTGACTTTTACTCTGCAGCCAGACGGATAAACTCCTCCATCTCTCTCGTCTTAAACTTATTTTTGTGGTAAAAGATCTGCCGGTACATGGATATCTCCACATCTTCCACATGTAAAAGGGCAATTCTTCCTTTCCGGATATCCCGCTCCACAGCCAGATAGGGAAGAAAGGAAAGTCCGTGGTTCTTTTCCAGCATGCGGATGATAAAAGCGGTATCGCTGATCTCCAGCACCGGTGACAGGGCCTGCTTCTTAAGTGCCAGCTGCTGATCCAGAGCCTGTCGATAATTGGCATTCTTTTCCGTGAGAAAAAAAGGTTCTTCCAGAATATCCTCCATCTTCAGCGTCTTTCCCGCAAACTCCGAATCTGCAGAGGCCACAAATACTACCGGCTCCGCCTTCTCCATGACCTTCATCCAGTTCTGCTCCCACCTTGGGGTATCCAGTATGTAAATCAGATCCAGCCCGTTATGCTCCATCATTCGTATCAGCTGTTCCGGCGTATCAATAGTCACCTGCATATTTACTTTCGGGTGAAGCTCACGAAATTTGCTGAGAACAGCCGGAAGCTTTGCTGTGCAGAGAGATTCAATAGTCCCGATATGTAATGGATTTTTCAGTTCCGCATCATCATTCATTGACTTTTTTGCTTTATTTACGTCATATAAGATCCGGCTTGCATGCCCCATAAACTCTTTTCCGGACGGAGTAAGCACCACACGCTTTCCGGTTCTGTCAAAAAGTCTTGTTTCCAGCTCATTTTCCAAAAGACGGATCTGGACAGTGATAGCTGACTGGGTGTATCCCAGAACCTCTGCTGCCCTGGAAAAACTCTGAAGCTGTGCTACATGTACAAACGTCTCCAACTGACGGATTTCCATTATTTTCTCCCTTTTTCTATGAAATTTTTTCATCGTGATGATGAAATCTGTGAATTTGCTTTATTTTTATGTCAATGTTACAATACAATCACGAGGACGTCAATCGTATTTTTGTGCAAAATGAATAAATTCATACTTAGGAGGAAAGAATCCAAATGGAAAAGAAAAAAATCAAGATCGGACTTGTGCCGAAGCTGATCATTGCCATCATCATAGGTATCCTGTTCGGCCAGTTCCTTCCGGAAGGCTTCTGTCGCTTTGTTGTAACCCTTTCCGGATTTTTCAGTACCTTTCTGAAATTCGTCATCCCGCTGATGATCCTTGCCTATGTAACCATGGGTATTGCGGATCTTTCACAGGGTGCAGGGAAGCTTCTCCTGATCACAGTGGCCCTGGCTTATGGCTCCACTCTGATCGCAGGTTCCGCATCCTATCTGGTATCATCCAGCCTGTTCCCGCACTTTATGAGTGAAGGTGCACTGGATCAGATCGCAGCTACCGCAGACGCATCCCTGACACCGTTTTTCTCCATCACACTGGAGCCGGTCATGGATACTCTTTCTGCTGTTGCCCTTGCCTTTGTCATGGGACTGTGCCTCTCTTCCATGCGTGGAAAAGAAATGGGAAACAGCCTTTATAACGGAATGAGCGACTTTTCCAAGATCATTGACAAAGTCCTTCATACCATTATCATCCCGCTGCTTCCACTTTACATCTGCGGAACCTTCACAGATATGACTATTTCCGGAAAAACCTTTGCCATCTTAAGCATCCTCTGGAAGGTATTCCTTGTTGTTATCATCATGCACCTGATCTGCATTACGATCCAGTTTCTGGTCGCAGGTACAGTAAGCAAGAGAAATCCTCTTACTCTGATCAAAAATCAGATTCCAGGATACACAACAGCACTTGGTACCCAGTCTTCTGCTGCTACCATTCCTGTTAATCTTGAATGTGCAAAAAAAGACGGTGTATGCGAGCAGATCCGTAACTTTGTAGTTCCGCTCTGTGCCAATATCCATATGGCAGGTTCCATGATCACCATCACAGCCTGCGCAACTGCAGTCTGCCTTATGAACCAGCTGCCGATCAGTCTCGGTACTGTTGTTCCGTTTATCATGACTCTTGGTGTTGCCATGGTTGCATCTCCCGGCGCTCCTGGCGGTTCCATCATGACTGCTCTTCCATTCCTTTACATGGTATTCGGAGCTGAAGCCGGTGATCCGGACGGTGCAATCTGCGCGATCATGGTTGCCCTTTACATTACCCAGGATTCCTTTGGAACAGCCTGCAATGTATCCGGTGACAATGCTATCGGCGTGATCGTTGACACTATTTATAAGAAATTTATTGCAAAAACACCACAGGAGATTTAAGTAAAATGTCTTTTATCAGTGTATTTGACGTTATGGGGCCCAACATGATCGGCCCTTCCAGTTCTCATACCGCAGGGGCTGCGCGCATTGCTTTCCTCGCCCAGAAGATGATCACGCCACCCCTGAAAAAAGTGGAATTCATCCTTTACGGTTCCTTCGCCAGAACATACAAGGGACACGGTACAGACCGTGCCCTCCTTGGCGGGATCATGGGCTTTTCCACAGATGACATGCGTATACGGAATTCTTTTGATATTGCCAGGGAACAGGGGATCGACTTTTCCTTTACTCCAAATGAAGCGGAAACCGATGTCCATCCCAACACTGTAGATATCCATATGGTCAATGAACAGGAACAGGAAATGACAGTCCGGGGAGAATCGCTGGGCGGCGGCAAGGTCCGTATTGTGGAGATCAACCACGTAAAAGTGGATTTCACCGGCGAATACAGCGCCATTATCGTGATCCATCAGGATACTCCTGGTGTTGTGGCCTACATCACCAGATGCTTAAGTGAACGTAACATTAACATTGCCTTCATGCGCCTCTTCCGTGAATCCAAAGGAACCACAGCCTATACTATCGTGGAATCCGACGGTCATCTCCCGGAAGATATCGTAGAAAGCATTCACCAGAACACCAACATCCATGATGTCATGGTTGTTCAGATGTAGGGAAAGGGAGGATGTGTTTTATGGATTTCAAAAATGCCAAGGAACTCCTTGCTCTCTGCCAGGAAAAAAAGCTTCCGATTTCCGAAGTAATGCGCCAGCGTGAGATCCTTCTCGGTGAAACCACTGCTGAAATCGTGGACCAGCGCATGGACCGTGTTCTGGAGATCATGAAGGACGCTGCATTTTCCCCCATCAAAGATCCCGTGATATCTATGGGCGGACTGATCGGCGGTGAAGCCCGAAGACTCTGTGAATTTCATGACCTGGGAAAAAGCCTGTGCGGAAATGTTCTCGGAAAGGGTATCACCTACGCTATGGCAACCCTTGAGACCAACGCTTCCATGGGACTTATCGTTGCCTCTCCTACTGCCGGCAGTGCCGGGATCGTTCCCGGAATGATGCTTGCTCTTCAGGAGGTCTACGGCTTTTCCGATAAAAAAATCCGCCAGGCACTATTTAATGCAGGCGCTATCGGCTATCTTGCCATGCGTAATGCAACAGTTGCAGGTGCTGTTGGCGGATGTCAGGCTGAGGTCGGAATTGCTTCCGCAATGGCTGCTTCTGCTGCTGTGGAACTTCTTGGCGGTACACCTCTTCAGTGTACTTATGCTGCTTCCACGGTTCTCATGAACATGCTTGGACTTGTGTGCGATCCTGTAGGCGGCCTGGTGGAATATCCCTGCCAGAACCGTAACGCAGCCGGTGTTTCCAATGCCCTGATCGCAGCGGAAATGTCACTGGCCGGTATCCCCCAGTTCATCCCTCTGGATGAGATGATCGATGCCATGTATACCGTAGGCAAAAAGCTCCCTGCAGAGCTTCGTGAGACTGCTCTTGGCGGATGCGCAGCCACGCCGTCTGCCTGTGAGAAATGTCATCTTTGCAGTTGATGAGCAGAGTATAACACATAATAAACAGGGTCCCGACTGAAATGACTCAAACAACAAAACGGAGAATTCCTGAACTTCTTTTTTAGGGAATTCTCCGTTTTCTTTTTTATAACAGGCATTCTAATCTCACACTCGCTGATTGTTCAGATTTTTTCAATTTTATTTCGTAATTCCAGCATTCTGTAGTCCAGATTCGCAATTTCTTCTGCATATTTTTTTTATTCTGCTTCAATTTCCGCATTGTCTCTTTTTTTATAATACAACTCATATTCTAACACAGACCAGTAATCCATCGCAATGGTCCGAAGCTGTATTTCCACCAGTTCTTTCTGTTCACCTTCCGCAGAATAGATGGGGACTTTCACAATGAGATGCAGGCTTTTGCAGCCGTTTTTCTTTGGATTTTTGAAAGAGTTTTCTCGCTATTTTTCTGTTTTCTTACAGAATTACTATGTTTTATGTGGATATGAAATTTATTTTCGGCAATCTATCCGGTTATAAATATTGGAGAGATTTTATTTTATCTCTTACTATATTATAACGCGGACTATACTCAGTACCAGCAGATGTGCCGGATAAAAAACATAGAAAAACCATTTGGAAAACTTCGGTGCTTTTTCGGATTTTTTGCCATTATAGAAGCATAGGATGATGATTCCTGATGCCACGATCCCTAATGCCGAAAGCAGAGCATGGATCATTGCCGGTCCGGCTGCCATTTTTTCCACGTAGGAGCTGTAGTTAAACAGCACAAAAAGGACAGCACCGACTCCGTACGCTGTTATCATCCTCTTCCTGTTCCCCCAGCCTTCATGGAACCAGATGGTAAAAACCGGTGCCAGAATCGCCCAGTCCGAACAAATGGATAGCAAAAGGAGCAGGATCAGAAGTGGAATTCTCCATTTACTTGCCATCATCCTTTCCTGAACAACCAGGATCATAAAACAGATAAACAGAGTAAAGATCATATTCAGCTGTGAATTCCCAAAAGCCATCATATAGGGAACCTGGGAGATCCCGGCAAAGATCAGAAGTCTTTCACCGTATTTTCTCCGGGAATGTGTATAGTAAAAACCTTCCACAAGAAAATAGCACATGGTAATGGCTGTGAAGTAGCCAATGTCTATAAACGCTTCCCACAGGATCGTGTTTTCCGGCAAAAGCACGTTGGCGATATGATTCAGAAGCATGGTAAAAATTGCCAGATATTTAATGGCATCTCGGGTCAGTCCCGGCTTTTCTGTTGTTGACATGATCTCCTCCTTCTATGCAGAAAAATTTTCAGACCTTTCACATCTTCTGCACAATATAATACATTTATCTTACACTGATTTTCTGACTCATACAACTTTTTTTGTTATTTCTGGTCACCAAAAGGACAGTTGCCGTTACTGTTCACTTGTAATGTCCCGCGAGGTGTTTTTTGTGAGCGAAGGTCACAGAAAAGGACAGTTGCCTTTTTCTCAAGGTAAGCTTATACTGTAGAAAACGTGCTGTATTTATATGGCAAAACTTCTCAGCAAACGCTGCAAAACAATAAATTCGGAAAGGAATTATCAATCATGATCCAGGATATCGCACCACATACCTATCACAATGAGTACAAACCTGTGGCTCCGGATAAAGAAAGCCACATCCTCGCCTATGGAAAAGGAAAGATCCTTATGAAAAAAGATGGCGAGACTATGACTCTTCCAAGCTTCGGAGAGCTGGAAGGAAAAGTTGAAAATCTCTATGAAAATTATATCTATCTCTTCTCTGTTGATGAAGAACATTTTTATCTGATCCCGGATCTGGATACCAGCCTTCTTCCCGGATATCAGTTTGAGATCATCCGTGTGCTTCGCACAGCAGAGCCTCAGTATCTGGCTTTTGCCGGAATCACCGGATACCAGCTTTTTCAGTGGTACAGCAAGCGTCGTTTCTGTGGCTGCTGCGGCCAGCCAATGGTACACGATAAGACAGAGCGCAAAATGATTTGTCCTTCCTGCGGAAACGGAGAATATCCGGTACTTTCCCCGGCTGTGATCGTTGGCGTTACCAATGGCGATAAGCTGATCCTTTCCAAATATGAGGGACGAAGCCACACACGTTATGCCATGATCGCCGGTTTTGCCGAGATTGGCGAGACTATTGAAGAAACTGTACACCGCGAAGTTATGGAGGAGATCGGCGTAAAGGTCAAAAATCTCCGCTACTACAAGAGCCAGCCATGGTCTTTCTCCGGCACTCTCCTGTTCGGCTTCTACTGTGACCTGGACGGCGACGACACTCTCACTGTAGACCACAACGAACTCTCCATGGCCTCCTGGTTCAACCGCGAGGAAATCCCGGATGAGGGTGATAATATCAGTCTTACCAAGGAAATGATGATGGCATTTAAGCATGGAAAGGCCTGAAGTATCGCTTGCCTGATTCCGTAAACAATTTTTCGTAACCAATTTCACAAAAAAACACCGACCATTCATCTGTACCATGTTCTGTCCAGGCTGCCAGATCATCTCTGACAGCTCAGACCCGGTACATATTTCCGATGAATGCCGGTGTTTTTATTTTCTATTTTTCTATTTTCTTCCGTACCGGAGTAAGCTGGCTAAAACCAGTTTATTTCTCCGCCGTCAGATGCCAGATATCTCTGTTGTATTCCTCGATAGTTCTGTCTGAAGAAAAGTATCCTGCTTTTCCGATGTTTACAAGCATTTTTTCTGCCCATGCGGTTCTGTCCTCATAATCGGACAGTGCCTGATCTTTCACCTTCGCATAATCCTCGAAGTCAAGAAGAGTCATGAACCAGTCTTTGCTTACGATCTCATGATGCAGTCTTCTTAAATGCTCTTCACTTCCAATAGAAAGAAGCTCGTTTCCTACGATAAAGTCTACTGCACGACGGATGCGCTCATCTTTCTCATAGAAATCTCTGGAGCAGTAATCTGCCTTTTCATAGTGTTCGATAACCTGCTCACTGGACTCACCGAAGATATAGATATTATCCTTACCTACCAGCTGGCTGATCTCCACATTTGCACCATCCATAGTACCAAGTGTCACAGCACCGTTAAGCATAAATTTCATGTTTCCTGTTCCGCTGGCCTCCTTGGAAGCAAGAGAGATCTGCTCGGAGATATCGCAGGCAGGGATCAGCTTCTCTGCTGCACTTACGTTGTAGTTTTCCACCATAACAACTTTCATGTACGGAGAAACCTCCGGATCATTGTTGATAAGCTCCTGTAAGCAGAGGAGAAGGTGGATAATATCCTTTGCGATAACGTATGCAGGAGCTGCCTTTGCACCGAAGATAAAGGTTACCGGGCGCTGCGGCTTCTCGCCTGCCTTGATCTTCAGGTAACGGTCAATGATGTAAAGTGCATTCAGCTGCTGACGTTTGTACTCATGAAGACGTTTGATCTGGATATCATAAACACTGTGTGTATTGATCTCTTCACCTGTGTTGGCTTTGATAAACTCCGCACATCTCTTCTTTGCATCCTGCTTGATCTTAAGGATATTTGCAAGAACGTCCTGATTTCCCTTGAAGCCAAGCATCTTGTCAAGCTCAAAGGAATCCTTGCGGAAGCCGTCACCGATCATGGATGTGATGTACTCTGTCAGCGGATGGTTGCAGTGAAGGAGCCATCTGCGGAAGGTAATTCCGTTTGTCTTGTTATTGAATTTCTCCGGATAGATCTCATAGAACTGATGAAGCTCTGTCTCCTTCAGGATATCGGTATGAAGGGATGCAACACCGTTGATGGAAAATCCGTAGTGGATGTCCATATGTGCCATGTGTACCAGGTCGTTCTTGTCGATGATGGCAAGATTTTCCTGCGGATATTTTGCTTTGATACGCTCGTCCAGCTTGCGGATGATCGGCATCAGATCCGGAACAACCTCCTCAAGATAGGAGATCGGCCATTTCTCAAGTGCCTCTGCAAGAATGGTATGGTTGGTATAAGCGCATACATGAGATACGATCTCGCATGCCTCCTCGAACTCGATTCCACGCTCTGTAAGGAGACGGATAAGCTCCGGAATTACCATACTCGGATGTGTATCGTTGATCTGGATCACTGCGTAATCGGCAAGGTCATGAAGATTGCAGCCTTTTGCTGTTGCCTCATCCAGGATCAGCTGTGCCGCATTGCTTACCATGAAGTACTGCTGATAGATACGAAGCTTTCTTCCTGCATCATCGCTGTCATCCGGATAAAGGAACAGTGTCAGATTGTGGAGCAGATCCTTCTTATCAAAGGAGATTCCCTCGCCCACAATGCTCTCATCTGCAATATCAATATCAAAAAGGCGAAGCTTGATCGCTTTGTTCTCATAGCCTGCAACATCAATATCATACAGTGTGGATTTCAGCATAAAGCCCTTAAATGGGACATAATAGGAAACGCCTGCATCTGTAAGCCAGCTCTCCGGCTGGATCCAAGGATTCGGTGTCTCAAACTGAAGATGATCCTTAAACTCCTGTTTGAAAAGTCCGAGGTGATAATTAAGTCCGATTCCTTCTCCCGGAAGTCCCAGAGTTGCAATGGAATCCAGGAAGCATGCTGCCAGACGGCCAAGTCCGCCGTTTCCGAGAGATGGCTCCGGCTCGATCTCCTCGATCATGGAAAGCTCTTTTCCGTTTTCTTTAAGATATTTCGCAACTTCATCATAAACGCCCAGATTGATCAGGTTGTTGGAAAGAAGCTTACCGATAAGAAACTCTGCGGAAATATAATAAATTTTCTTTTTTCCTTCCTGGTAGCCGCGGCCCTTCAGCTGCTCCTTTGTCCAGGAGAGAAGTCCGTGATAGATTTCCTCGTTTGTACAATCTTTTACATTTTTGTTATATTTGTCTTCAAATACTTTGCTTAATGTTTCCATTTTGATCTCCTTTCATGGATCTTGATGGGATGAAATATGTTTTTACAAGGTTGTTTGCTTTGTTTTGATGATATTAGGATATCACGCATTTCTTTTCAAAAATATAACAATCCTGTCATGATATGCAAGATATTTGTCAGACTGTTTTTCACTTTTTACGGTAGCTCTGCATAAAAACATAACCGATACATATGCGGTTGCTTCGGGAGCTTTCTCAGATCTGTCTCATACTCTTCCTGTATTTATGCGGTGAAACCTTATTGGACTGCTGAAATTTCTTTATAAAATAACTTGTACTGTTAAATCCCACCTGCATGGCGATCTCCGTCACAGGTGCATCGGAATGCGTAAGAAGATACTTCGCCTTCTCCATACGGAAGTCATTGATGTATTCCACCAGGGTTTTTCCCGTATACTGGCGGAAAAGCTTCATAAAATAATACTCACTGTAATTGGAAAGTCCGGAAAGCTCTGAAACGGTAAGATTCTCCTGGTAGTGAAGGCTGATATGATCCAGCACTTCCTTTACTGCTGCAAGGCTCTTGTTCTGCTCTGTGCTTACCGGGATAATATAATGCTTCGTCAGCATCTCATAAAAGAAATCAAAAAACAGCATTTTCAGCTTCACATAGAAATATGGCTTCTTCTCCGTATGACAGTCATGGATCTCCAGAAAAATTTCCCGTAGCTTCTCATATCCGGAATCTCCCTCTTCTATATGATGGCAGAATTCTGCCTTGTTTTCTATTAATGGTGATACCACACATTCCTGGCAGATATCTCCCGGCTGACCTGCAAGGAAGCCCAGGCTGAAAACCACACTCTTATAATAAAGAGGCTTCTTAAGATCCGTGCGCATACTATGGAGAACTCCGCAGTTCACAATCAGGATATCCCCCTTTTTCAGGCGGATGCTCTCCCGGTTCAGTCTGGCAAAGCCACTGCCTTTTTCAATATACATGATCTCCATCTCACTGTGCCAGTGGTCATACAGTGCATGAAAGATTTCACAGTTCGCCATATAGGTTTCCACCGGCAGCTCAAAGGAACCGTGAGGGCTTAATTCTTTTAAATTATCATCCACTTCGGATACGTGAAGAGGATTTTTTGCGGATGTGTCTGTTTCTGGCATGATTTCCTCCGTGATCAATATCTATCCTGCGGACATTTGCCTTCCGCTGGATATCCAATCCTTACATAATGATTCTGTTTGACTCCCTTAGTGTAAAGGATATTTACAACCATGACAATATTATATTTCCTGTTTTCTTTTTTATGACGTTACGGTTACTCTGTTCTCAGCAACACGCTTCGCGATACACTTCCATAAACGGCAATCTTGACTTTTCCCCTTCCAACTGCTATATATAATATTTAGAATAAAATAATTTGACTTTAAAAGGAAAGAAAACTACCATGAATCCATTAAAAAAAGCTTACTGCCGGGTTTTCCAGAATGTCTTTAAATTCGCCCTTCCACTGCTTCCTTACCGCAATCCGAAGATCATCGGAAGCGTCAAAGGTATTCCGGAAGTTCTGGAAAAAAGAAACTATAACAATGTACTCATCATCACAGATGCAGGGATCCGAAGCCTTGGCCTTACAGAAAGACTGGAGCAGACACTGAAGCGAAGCTGCATCTCTTACCACATCTACGACAAAACCGTTGCCAATCCAACAACCGTCAATGTGGACGAAGCCCTTCACATGTATCTGGACAATGACTGCCAGGCGATCATCGGCTTCGGCGGAGGTTCCAGTATGGACTGTGCAAAAGCCACAGCAGCCCGCATTGCCAAGCCACACCAGTCTCTTGCTCAGATGAAGGGAATCCTGAAGATCCACAAAAAGCTTCCTCTTCTCATCGCCATCCCCACGACTGCAGGAACAGGAAGTGAAACAACACTTGCTGCTGTCATTACCGATGCAGAAACACGGCACAAATATGCCATCAACGATTTTCCGCTGATCCCACGCTACGCAGTCCTTGACCCGAAAGTGACTTTAAGCCTTCCGCCGTTTATCACAGCTACCACCGGCATGGATGCCCTGACTCACGCAGTGGAAGCCTACATTGGAAATTCCACTACACCTGGCACAAGAAAAAATGCCCTGGATGCTGTCAGACTGATCTTTGAAAATCTGGATACCGCCTACACAGACGGCAATAATATTGAAGCAAGACGAAATATGCTCCGCGCCTCCTATTTCGCAGGCTGTGCCTTCACCAAATCCTACGTTGGATATGTCCACGCAATTGCACATTCCCTCGGCGGAAAATATAATGTTCCACATGGGCTTGCCAATGCAGTGATCCTTCCTATGGTACTGGAAACATACGGAGATTCCATCACTCACAAACTCCGCAACCTTGCCGTAACTGCCGGTCTCTGCGATAAACATGAGGACGATAAAACTGCTGCCCGGATGTTTATTGATGCAATAAAAGATATGAAAAAACGCTATGGCATCGGAGACTATATCCCGGAAATCCAGGAAACAGACATCCCGGAGCTTGCCCATTACGCAGATAAAGAAGCCAATCCTCTGTACCCGGTTCCTGTGCTGATGGATGCCGGCGAACTTGAGACACTGTATTACAGACTGATGCCTCCGGCAGGCAATTGCTAAAACAGCCATTGGCATAGAAAGATTTTTTCGATATTTCGAATACAGTTTTTTCAGAAAGGACTACAATTCCATGGAAAAAGAACAGATCAACCAGCTTTTAGATAAACAGCGCCAGTACTTCTACTCCGGCGCAACTCTTGACCTTGATTTTCGCATCAGCGCCCTGAAACGTCTCCGCGCTTCCATCCGGAAACACGAAGATCAGATCCACGCCGCGCTGAAAAAGGATCTTGGAAAAAGTAATTTCGAAAGCTATATGTGTGAGACCGGACTGGTGCTCTCCGAGATCACACATATGCTGAAAAATATCCGCTCCTACGCAAAAGAACAGACCGTTCCAACTCCACTGGCACAGTTCCATTCCCACAGTTTCCGCAAACCATCCCCCTACGGTGTTGTTCTCATTATGAGTCCGTGGAACTATCCGTTTCTTCTCACTATAGAACCACTGGTAGACGCCATTGCAGCCGGAAACACAGTCATCCTGAAACCAAGCGCCTACTCACCGGCAACAAGTGAAGTGATCCGTCTTCTCATCCATGAATGTTTCGATGAAAAATACGTTGCAACTGTCACAGGCGGACGTGCGGAAAACACACATCTTCTCAGTCTGCACTTTGATTACATCTTCTTCACGGGAAGCCAGTCTGTGGGAAAAGAGGTCATGAGAAAGGCTTCCGAACACCTCACACCAGTCACTCTGGAGCTGGGTGGAAAAAGCCCCTGCATCGTGGACAAAACAGCCAATCTCCGCCTTGCGGCAAAACGTATCGTATTCGGCAAGTTCCTGAACTGTGGCCAGACCTGCGTGGCTCCGGACTACATCTACTGTGATCCGGAGATCAAAGAAGCCCTGGTCGCAGAGCTTCGCAGACAGATCACACGCCAGTATGGAAAAGAAGCACTGAAGAACCGGAATTATGGAAAGATCATCAACGAAAAGCATTTCGACCGTATCAACAGTCTGATCGATCCTTCCAAAACTGTCTGCGGCGGTGGTTCCAACCGTGAAACACTTCAGATCGAGCCGACGGTTCTTGATAACGTAACCTTCGAAGATCCGGTCATGCAGCAGGAAATCTTCGGTCCGGTACTTCCGGTCCTCACCTATGACTCTCTCGGAGGTGCCGTAACAAAGATCAATTCCATGGCACATCCGCTGGCTCTTTATATCTTCACCGAAGATGAAAAAAATGCCCGGGAAGTTACTTCCCGATGTGGTTTCGGCGGTGGCTGTATCAACGATGTCCTCATACATCTGGCAACCAGCAATATGGGCTTCGGCGGCTTTGGTGAAAGCGGCATGGGATCCTATCATGGCATCGACGGCTTCCGGACATTCTCTCATTATAAGAGTATTGTAGATAAAAAGACCTGGATCGATCTTCCTATGCGGTATCAGAAATATCGGAAGATTTATGAGAAAATGGTACGGTTGTTTATGCGTTAGATATAAAGGGAGGGCGCTACCTGATGCATCGCCCTCCTGTTACTTTAGATTTTCTTATTATTTTTCCCAGATGATCTTTACCGGCATGATCCCGGTCAGTTCTTTGCTTTTTTCATCCGGCTGGCTGCAGCCTGCATAAATTTCAAATTTCTTTCCTTCTTCCATCCGTTTTCCTGTTTCATCTACTACGGTGAATGCTTTTTCCCATATTGGGATTTCTATTTTTCGGCATTCTCCCGCCTTCAGGAATATCCGATGAAAACCGGCCAGCATCGGATTTGGAATGGCATTTTTGCTGTCGATATTTTTTACATAAATCTGAACAACATCCTCTGTATCATATGCGCCGTTATTCTGCACTTCTACCTCCACGTTTATCTTCTGTCCACATGTTTTGACCTCTGCTTTATCTACTGCCACCTTACTGTACGTCAGACCATATCCAAAAGGAAACTGTGCTTTTCGTTCCATATAGCGATATGTTCTGCCTTTCATGGAATAATCGGTAAAATCCGGAAGTTCTTCCAGGTTTTCATAAAATGTCACCGGAAGTTTTCCTGATGGCGAGATTTCTCCAAACAGTACCTTTGCCGCTGCCTTCCCGCCCTGGCATCCAGGGTACCACAGCATCATGACTGCATCAAATTTCTCTGCCGCATATTTCAGATTAAGGTCACTTCCTGCCAGCAGACAGAATACTACCGGTTTTCCGGTATCTGCGATCGCTTCCATCAGTTCTCGCTGTACTCCGGGAAGTTCAATATCTTCTTTATCTCCCGATACATAGCTGTTTCCGGTGTCTCCCTCTTCCCCTTCCAGTGTCTCATCCAGTCCCATACATAAGATCACCACATCGCTGTTTTCCGCAACCACCTTGGCTTCCGCAATACGATCTCTGGTAAACGCAAGGTGCTCCGTCCGGTCTCGGAACAGATCACAGCCTCTGGAAGTAAGGATCCTTACATCGTCTCCCACATAATCCTGGATGCCTTCCTGTATGGTAATATACCTGGAAGCTGTCCCGTGATAATTGCCGATCAGCGCCTGCCTGCTGTCCGCATTTGGTCCGATGATCCCTATTGTTTTCAGTTTTTCTTTATCAAGCGGAAGAATCCCGTTATTTTTCAGCAGAACAAAGCTTTTTTCCGCTGCTTTCTCCGCTGCATCCAGATGCCTGGGAGATTCCACCTCCAGATAGGAGATATTGTCATATTCGCTTCCATCAAACAACCCCAGCAGATACCTTGTGGTAAAAAGCCGCAC
Source organism: Blautia fusiformis (assembly GCF_020686995.1). NCBI lineage: Bacteria > Bacillati > Bacillota > Clostridia > Lachnospirales > Lachnospiraceae > Blautia > Blautia fusiformis. The sequence continues at coordinate 99,426 of NZ_JAJEPT010000003.1, read as the reverse complement.
TGCTGCCCGGGTTATGGTTTCTTCTGTGACAAGCCCCTTTTCGTATGCCTTCATAATGTGAAGATAAGTATTTCCACAATTCAGGTCACAGCCATTATTAATAGCCAGTGCTGCAGATTCAACGGCTGTATCCGTTACCATATGGTGTTCATGAAAATCACGGATTGCCCAGCAGTCTGATACAAAATGCCCCTGAAATTTCCATTCGCCTCTGAGTTTTTTCTGTAATGTGGGACTTCCGCAGCAGGGTTCCCCGTTTGTCCGGTTATAAGCTCCCATAACCGCTTCTACTTTCGCTTCTTTTACCAGACCTTCGAATGCCGGCAGATACGTTTCTTCCATATCTTTTGCGGATGCTTCCGCATCAAATTCATGACGGAGTGCCTCCGGCCCGGAATGTACTGCAAAATGTTTGGCACAGGCTGCTGCCTTCATTGTATCCCCATTTCCCTGAAGTGCTTTTACAAAGGAAACTCCCAGTTCTTTTGTAAGATACGGATCTTCCCCATAAGTTTCATGGCCTCTACCCCATCGTGGATCACGGAAAATATTGACATTAGGAGACCAGAACGTCAATCCCTTATAAATATCTCTGTCACCGTTTACGGAATATGCATTATACTTTGCTCTGCCCTCTGTTGCCACGATACCGGCCATCTCTGCCACACTTTTCCGGTCAAAAGCTGCCGCCATTCCGATCGCCTGTGGAAAAACCGTTGCCTGCCCTGCTCTGGCAACACCGTGAAGTCCCTCATTCCACCAGTTATACGCCGGAATTCCCAATCTTTTTATTGCAGGTGCATCGTACCTTAACTGACTGGCCTTTTCCTCCAGAGTCATCCTGGCAACCAGCGCTTCTGCTTTCTTCTTTGCTTCTTCCCGATTCATCCCCAATTTCCTCCTCACCTTTTTTTATATCATCTATCATTTGGTCTCTGACTGTCAAGTAGATATTTCCTGCAATTTTTCCGGCCTCTGTTCAGAGCAGAAAAAAATCTGCTTTACCCTTTCTTTGGGATAAAGCAGATTTTTATTACACTTTGTGATCTGTGTTCCAATTTCAGCCGGGAACTTATCTGATCGCATCCTTCATCTCTTTCACATAAGCCTTCACCTTCGGCACGCAGTCTTTGCCGTAGGCACCACAGAGCTTCACGATCGCAGATCCTACAATGGCACCGTCTGACTGATCTGCCATTTTTTTTGCCTGCTCCGGTGTGGAGATTCCGAATCCTACTGCACATGGAATGTCTTTCTGAGCTTTTACTAATTTCACCATAGCTCCGATATCTGTGGTAATGCTGGTACGCATTCCTGTTACACCAAGGGAAGATACGCAGTAAACAAAGCCTTCCGCCTCTTTTGCGATCATGGCAATCCGCTCATGGGAGGTCGGTGCGATCAGGGAGATCAGGTCAAGGCCGTACTGTTTGCACACAACATCAAACTCTTCTTTTTCCTCAAACGGAACATCCGGAAGAATCAGTCCATCCATTCCAACTTCCGCTGCTTTCTTGATAAAACGCTCTGTTCCGTAAGAAAATACTACGTTTGCATAGGTCATGAATACCATTGGGATTTTTGTATTTTTACGGATTTTTTCTACCATTGAAAAAACTTTATCTGTAGTCACGCCGCCTGCAAATGCCCGGACATTGGCTTCCTGGATCACAGGTCCCTCTGCGGTAGGATCTGAGAACGGGATCCCAAGCTCGATCAGATCTGCTCCTGCTTCTTCCATTGCATAAACCAGCTGCTCTGTTACCTCCAGAGACGGATCTCCGCAGGTCAAAAAAGGAATAAATGCTTTTCCGTTTGCAAATGCCTCTGTAATTCTCTTATTCATGAATATCCTCCCCTCTGTAGCGGGCGATTGCCGCACAGTCCTTATCTCCACGTCCTGAAATGGTAACTACCATGATCTTGTCCTTTCCAAGTGTCGGTGCGATCTTTTTCGCATAGGCCACTGCGTGGGCACTTTCGATCGCAGGAATGATTCCTTCTGTTCTGGAAAGATATTCAAAAGCCTCTACTGCTTCGTCATCTGTAACAGGAACGTACTCTGCTCTTCCGATATCATAAAGGTGTGCATGCTCCGGACCTACACCCGGGTAATCAAGACCTGCGGAGATGGAGTATACCGGTGCGATCTGTCCGTATTCATCCTGGCAGAAGTAAGATTTCATACCATGGAAGATTCCGAGACGACCAGTTGCGATGGTTGCCGCAGTCTCCGCAGTATTCACGCCACGTCCTGCTGCCTCACAGCCGATGAGACGAACGTCTTTGTCCTCAATGAAATTGTAGAAAGTTCCGATAGCATTGGAGCCGCCGCCCACACAGGCCAGGACAACATCCGGAAGTCTGCCCTCTTTTTCCAGCATCTGCTCTTTGATCTCCTTGGAGATCACGGCCTGGAAATCACGTACGATGGTCGGGAACGGGTGCGGGCCCATAACAGATCCCAGTACATAATGGGTATCTGCAATACGGTTTGTCCACTCACGCATGGTCTCGGAAACGGCATCCTTTAAGGTTGCGGTTCCGCTTGTGACTGCATGGACTTTTGCTCCGAGAAGACGCATTTTGTAAACATTCAGTGCCTGACGTTCCGTGTCTTCTTTTCCCATGAATACCTCACATTCCATTCCCATCAGTGCTGCTGCGGTTGCAGTTGCAACACCGTGCTGGCCGGCTCCTGTCTCTGCGATGACACGGGTCTTGCCCATTTTTTTTGCCAGGAGCACCTGACCAAGTACGTTGTTGATCTTGTGGGCTCCTGTGTGGTTTAAGTCTTCTCTTTTCAGATAGATCTTGGCTCCGCCAAGGTCCTCGGTCATATGTGCCGCATAGTAAAGACGGGATGGTCTTCCTGCGTATTCATTGAGAAGCTCTGTGAGCTCACGGTTGAATTCCGGGTCGTTTTTGTAATGGTTGTATGCTTCCTCAAGCTCCAGAACGGCGTTCATCAGTGTTTCCGGGATGTACTGTCCGCCATGGATGCCGAATCTTCCTTTTAACATGTTATATTTCCTCCTTTATGTTCCTTACTGCGTATACTGCTTCTAATATTTTATCCGGGTCTTTGTGACCGTCGGTTTCTACACTGCTGCTTAAATCTACTGCCCAGGGGTGAAGCAGATGTATGGCCGATTCCAGATTTTCACAGCCCAGACCTCCTGCCAGAAACCAGGGACGTTTGATCGCCGGTACCAGACTCCAGTCGAAAGTTTCTCCTGTTCCTCCTGCGCCCTGATCCAGCAGAATATAGTCTGCTTCCGAACGGACCGCTTTCTTTATATCTGCTTCTGTTTTTATGGAAAAAGCCTTTATCAGAATCTGGTCTGTCATGGTCTTAAGCTGTCTGATATAATTCTCGTCCTCCTGGCCGTGAAGCTGTGCCAGTGCGATGGTTTCTTCGTTTAAAAGCTGTGCGGGAAGCTCCACCGGTGCATTGACGAATACGCCTACCGGCAAAATGCTATCATCCAGTTCTTCCCGGAGAGCCTTCAATTGCTCCACGGTGACGTTTCTTCTGCTTTTTGGGAATTCTACAATGAATCCTGCAAAGTCCGGTTTAGCCTGGTTAACTGCCTGGATATCTTCCGGGCGGGTCAGGCCGCAGATCTTGATCCTGATTCTGCTCCCATGTTTCAACGGTTGTTCTCTCATATTCAGCCAATCCTGCCCTTTCTGTCTGACCCTGCCCCTTCCTGTTTCGTTACTATTTGCTGCTGGTCAGCTCTGTTACTTATTTGCTCTATTCTTTCGTTTGGCCTTTATACAAGCGCTCCACCATTCAGATTTTCCAATGCTGCTTTCTTATCCGGGCTTCGCATCAGGGTCTCACCGATCAGGACTGCACCTACCCGGTTTCTTTCCAGGATAGCGATATCACCTGCGTTTTTGATTCCGCTCTCAGACACAAATACCACATTGTCCGATGCCAGGTTTCGAAGACGGATGCTGTTATTCATATCAACCTTAAAGGTTTTCAGATCACGGTTGTTTACACCGACGATCTTTGCACCTGTCTTTAATGCTCTTGCCACTTCATTCTCGTCATGAGCTTCCACCAGTGCATCCATTCCCAGAGTTTCTGCAAGCTCTCGGTATTCCAGGAGTTCCTGGTCATTTAAGATAGCACAGATCAGAAGTAAAGCCGATGCACCGAATGCTTTTGCCTGATAGATCATGTACTTATCCACCGTGAAGTCCTTCCGAAGAACCGGAATATCCACTGTTTCTGTGATCTCACGGAGATAAGTGTCACTTCCCATGAAATAAAATGGCTCTGTGAGGCAGGAGATCGCAGATGCACCTGCTGCCTCGTATTCTTTCGCAATTTCCAGATACGGAAATTCCGGTGCGATCAGCCCCTTGGAGGGGGAAGCTTTTTTTACTTCACAGATGTAGGACATACCCGGCTTTTTCAACGCTTCCAGAAAGGACGGCTGCTGTGGTGCTTTTTCTGCCAGGGTTTTCAGCTGATCCAGGGGAAACTGAAGTTTTTCCTTCCGGATACGTTCTCTTGTTTTTTCTGCGATTTCCTCCAGAATGTTTTTTTCGCTCATTCTTTGTTTGTCTCCTTGATATTTCAGTTCAACTCTCATTCGGCAATTTCAAGAAGTCTGACAGATTAATGTTTCCGTTCGTATCTCTTCCGATAGGGATTGCCGATTTCTCTTCTGCCGCTATTATTTTCAAATCTCGTTACTTAATTTGATAAATTCCGCAAGCTTGGCAGCAGCTGCACCACTGTCGATCAGGTTTTCAGCCTTTCTTACGCCGGCTTCCAGGCTCTCTGCCTTTCCGGCGATATAAAGTGCTGCACCTGCGTTCATGCAGACCGCCTGACGCTTCGGGCCTTTTTCGTTTCCGTTTACAATGGCTTTTGTGATCTCTGCGTTCTCTGCCGGTGTGCCGCCTGCCAGATCTTCTTTGCTGCAGCGTGTATAGCCGAACTGCTCCGGTGTGATCTCATAGGACTGGAACCATCCGTCCTTGATCTCGCACACAGAAGTCGGTGCGCTCATGGAGATCTCATCCAGCTTATCCTGCCCGAAAACTACCATTCCGCGGTTCACGCCAAGCTTCATCATAACCTGTGCCAGCGGCTCTACCAGAGACTGGTCAAAGACTCCCATCAGCTCCATGTTTGCGCCTGCCGGGTTGCTTAATGGTCCGAGGATATTAAATACCGTGCGGATTCCCAGCTCTTTACGGATCGGTGCCACATATTTCATGGCAATATGATAATTCTGAGCGAACAGGAAACAGATGTTGATCTTTTTCAGGATCTCTGCACTTTTTTCCGGCGGGATGGTGATCTTTACGCCAAGTGCTTCCAGAACATCTGCTGCACCGCTCTTGGAAGATGCTGCACGGTTTCCGTGTTTTGCTACCGGAACGCCACCTGCTGCGATCACAAGAGAAGATGTTGTGGAAATGTTAAAGGAGTTTGCTCCGTCACCACCGGTTCCTACGATCTCCAGAACATTCATATCGTGGAGAAGCTTGATGCAGTGTGCACGCATTCCGGCTGCTGATGCAGTGATCTCATCAATAGTCTCTCCTTTCAGGGAAAGTGCAGTAAGGTAGGATGCCATCTGTACCGGTGTTGCCGCTCCGTCCATGATCTCATTCATTACGGCTTCTGCTTCGTCATATGTAAGATCTTCTTTTTTTGAAAGCTTGATGATTGCTTCTTTGATCATTGTTGTTTCCTCCTGTTCTGTAACGATTCTATCTTTTATGGATTGCTGTTCTCTGTCTTATCTGTCTCTGATAACCTTCATAAAGTTCTCGATCATTGTTTTTCCATCCGGTGTCATAACAGATTCCGGATGGAACTGTAATCCGAATATCGGATATTCTTTATGCTCCAGTGCCATCACCTCTCCGTCCTCAGACTCAGCGGTAACAACCAATTCCTCCGGTAAGGTATCCCGGATAGCTGCCAGTGAGTGATATCTGGCTGCCGGAAAAGTTTCCGGAAGTCCTTCAAACATCCGGCTCTTTCCAACTTTATGTATCTCTTTCTGCTTTCCGTGCATCAGCTCTTTTGCGTAGGATACTGTCCCTCCGAAGGCTTCACAGATGGACTGATGTCCAAGGCAGATACCCAGGATCGGCAGCTTGTCTTTGAAATATTTTATGGATTCAATGCAGATTCCCGCATCCTCCGGTTTTCCCGGACCAGGGGAAAGGATCAATGCCTCCGGCTTCATGGCCTCCAGCTCTTTGATGGTCACTTCATCATTTCTTACCACTTTGATATCCGGCTTCACAGAACCGATCAGCTGGTAAACATTGTAGGAAAAGCTATCATAATTATCGATCAGTACTATCATTCCAGTCCCTCCTGTGCAGTTTCAATTGCCTGTACAACGGCTCTTGCCTTGTTGCAGCACTCCTGAAATTCACTTTCCGGAATACTGTCTGCTACGATCCCTGCTCCTGACCGGATACAGATCTCACCGTTTTTCTTATAAACCAGGCGAATGGCAATACATGTATCCAGGTTTCCGGCAAAATCCAGATATCCGATAGCACCTCCGTAAATGCCTCGCTTGCTCTGTTCCAGTTCCTGGATGATCTGGCAGGCACGGAATTTCGGTGCTCCGGAAAGTGTTCCTGCCGGAAGGATGGCATCCACTGCATCCACCGCATCCCTGTCATCCCGGATCTGGCCGGTAACTGTGGAACCAATATGCATCACATGAGAAAAACGCTCGATGCACATATATTTTTCTACGTTCACGGTACCGATCTTACTGATCTTTCCGATATCATTTCGACCAAGATCCACCAGCATGTTATGCTCGGCACGTTCCTTCTCATCAGCCAGGAGTCCTTTTTCCAGCGCCAGGTCTTCTTCTTTTGTCTTGCCTCTTGGTCTTGTTCCTGCAAGCGGGAAGGTACTTAATTCTGTTCCTGCAAGCCTGGCAAGTGTTTCCGGGGAGGCTCCTGCAATCTCAATATCATCACTGGAAAAATAAAACATATACGGCGAAGGATTGGTAGCCCTGAGAACACGGTATGTATCAAACAGACTTCCCTCTGCTTTCGCTCGCATCGGATTGGAGAGCACCACCTGGAAAATATCTCCTTCGTGGATGTAATGCTTCGCTTTCTCAACCATCTCACAGTATTTTGCTTTCGGGAACTGCGGCTCAATGGAAGATTTCAGTTTCAAAGACGGAAATTCCTTCTGTTTTCCGTTTCGGATCAGATCTGCCATCTCTTTTAATTTTGCTTCCGCCTTCTGATAGGAATTTTCCGGATCATCCGTCATCACACCGGTGATCAGAAACACCTTCTGTCTGTAATGGTCAAAGGCGATCACCTGGTCAAAAAACATCAGATCCATGTCCCGGAAATCCTGTACTGTCTCGTCGGTAAGCTCCAGCTTCGGCTCGCTGTACTTAATATAATCGTAGGAAAAATATCCTACCAGACCTCCGGTAAAGGTCGGCATATTTTCCAGCACTGGGCTTTTGTATTCTTTCAGGATCTCCCGAATAGCATCTCCCGGATGCTTCACCTGCTGTACGGTTTTTTCTTCAGTTCCGTCCTCATGGATCCTGCGGATCTGAAGCTTTCCGTCTGTACAGGTGATCTCCATGGATGGCTCATATCCCAGGAAGGAATAGCGTCCCCATACCTCTGTCTGGCTGGCACTTTCCAGAAGATAGCAATGTCTGCTGGCTGTGCGTAAGGTCCTCATGACTTCTACGGGTGTATAGCGGTCGGAATACAGCTCTCTGCATACAGGGATTCGCCGGTATTCGCCTGACTGTGCGAGTTCTTTGATTTTTTCTAATGTTGGATACATATACAGGCCCTCCTGAGTTTTTCATTCCTTACCGGAGGACGGGACATTCGTGATCTGCATTCGCTGCTTGCTCATGAAATCAAAGAAAAGCCCGTCTCCGACAGAATCTGGTTCTGTCAGGGACGAGCTCTAAATTCAAAATCACCCGCGGTGCCACCCTGATTCACGGTCTGACCCGTGCACTTGGCGGAATACCTTCATATTCCCGGCAACTGACGTATGCCCTCACGTCACAGAATACTTGATACCCGAAAATATCTTTCCCTGTGCCCTCTGCGGTCCATTTGATAAACTGCCTCTCGACCCGGCTCTCACCCTCCCGGACTCTCTGTGCGCGCATGAATATCTTTATCTCCGCTTCAACGGTTTAGTGGTTTACTTAATTAAACTTTTTCTATAAAATAGCACAGCTTTTCTGATATGTCAATACAAATGTTGAAAAAAATATCATTTTGTTCTATAATTGTATGAAAGTAATTGTTATAAATATTACATAAGAAAGGAGTTTCACCAGAAAAACACTATGGCTGAAAGAAATACAAACACCTGGCTGGATACCCCTGATCCACAGGTTTTTATCAAAAATTCCGCAAAATTTAATGATCTGATGATGATGTATCGATGTACGGTCCGTGAGGTACGCACCAAGCTGGAAGTCCTCAACGATGAATTTTCATTGGAATATAAACGTAACCCGATCTCCTTCATCAAAACAAGGATCAAAAAGCCGGAAAGCATTTACAAAAAGCTCAAAAAGCTCGGCTATGAGTTTACTGCGGAGAATATTCAGAATCAGCTGAATGACGTGGCAGGCATCCGTGTTGTCTGTGCCTTTATCGATGATATCTACACTATTGCAGACCTGATCACCAGGCAGGATGACATTACCGTCATCCAGGTAAAGGACTATATCAAAAATCCAAAGCCAAACGGCTACCGCAGTTATCACATGATCGTGGAAATCCCCGTATTCTTCTCCAAGGGAAAAACTCCCATGCGTGCAGAGATCCAGATCCGTACCAACGGTATGGATTTCTGGGCAACTCTGGAGCATCAGCTGCGTTACAAGCAGAATATCGAAGAAATGGACGGTTATGAGGATGTCAGCAATGAACTGCTGAACTGCGCCCGCACTGTGATCGATATGGATAACGAAATGCAGCGGATCAAAAACAAGATCGGACAATTCCATGATATTTAAAAAAACAGTTGAGGCTGTTACAGCCTCAACTGTTCTTTCTCACTGTTTTTCACCCGGAACGCCCGCGGTGTCATGTGATAATGTTCCTTGAATACCCGATGAAAATAACTGTTATTTTCATAGCCTACAGCCGCAATGATGTCACTGACAGGCAGATCTGTTTCACACATCAGCTCTACAGCCTTGTTCAGACGTTTTCTCTGAAGAAGTTCCTTGAAATTAAACCCTGTGCTTTTCTTGATCATCTTACTGAGGACATGCATGGGAAGATGCAGACGACCACAAAGCTCCGTCAGCGTAGCAGTCCGGTATTTCTGTTCAATATAATCCAGTGTTGTCATAGAGATCATATTTTCGTACTGATTGGGCAGACGCATCTCCACATACTGCACCGATTCTATCAGATACATGAATATCAGGCCCATTGTGGTCTGATTGATCCGCTCTCTGTTCTCCTCACCGTTTACAAGAGAATAGATGATATTTTCCAGAAGATTCTGGATCTGCAGCACTTCCGCAACCTTAAAATGAAGATATTCCCCACGCTCTTCATCCTGTCGCAGGACATTCACCAGAAAATCTGCCAGCATATTGTCATTGCCCGCCATGGAATAGGCCACATCAAAAAACTCCGGCAGCACCATAAAATTGATCGCAATATCATTCTGCCCCGCTTTCAGAATCTCATGCTTCGTAAACTGATTGAGAAAAAGCAGCTCGCCTTTGTTAACTATGACTTTTTTTCCGTCAATGATATTAGTCAGAGATCCCTCACACACATACAGCACTTCCACAAAATTATGCCTGTGAGCCGGAAAATACACAAAACGGGTGTGTGTACGCACAGCGATCAGCCTGCCTTCTTTCAGCATTTTACGGCTGTCCACAGTAAAGTCCCGACCGGATGTGTAGAGATCTCTATCCACCTCTGCTTCTCCATCCAGGATTTTTCTCTCTTCCTCTGTGATCTTTCTCAGCTGATCCAGTAATGCCTGCTGCATGTGTTTTGCTCCTTCATCTGTTCATGGTTTTCTATTCTGCTGTCCTCATTTTAACACCGCAGCCATAAGAGTACAACCAGAATCAAAAGACTGAAATTTTTTCGGAAACCTTCTATACACCAAATTCAAATATACGAAACAAGGCGGAGTCCGAAGACTCCGCCTTGTCCCAAAAGGATTTATCATATGATTATACAGTCAATCTGAGGATTGATTAGTACAGCTTAGCCATCTCCTCGATGTTGCTTGTATCGAATTTCAGAGGTGCACCAAGAACAACCTCTGTACCGCCGTCATCTGCCTCTGTTACTGTGTAGTCACCAAGGTCACCAGCTGTGAATTTGTCATCTTTAGCACCTGTGATGTCTTCGTTGATCAGGGCGATTGTTGTGTAAGCGCTGAGTTTTCCAAGGCCCTGCATATCCCACAGGTAGAAGTATGGGCAGGAATGAGAATCATCATCACCTGTGTACTCCTGCATCTCAGATGGAAGTCCAAGTCCTGTCAGTTTACACTCAGAACCGTTATCCTGAAGATATTTAGCTGCTGCTGCGATACCAACTGTTGTAGGTGCGCAGATAACCTTCAGATCCTTGTAGTTCTGAAGAAGAGCTGCTGTCTGGTCTGTGGATTTCTGCGGCTCATCATCACCGTATACAACGTCTACAAGCTCAAGCTTGCTGTATTTGTCATCGCCTTCCATGATGGTCTTCATTGCATCGATCCATGCATTCTGGTTAGCGGACTGAGATGTAGCGGAAAGGATAGCGAACTGTCCTTCACCACCGGAAATATCAAGAACTGCATCCATAAGTGCCTGAGCAACTTCTTTTGTACCAGCCTGGTTTACGAAAATCTCACGGCTGTCTTTGTTCGGTGCAGAATCGAAGGAAGATACCTTGATTCCCTCATCCATAGCTTCCTCAAGCTTAGCCTGAAGAGCGTTAACATCGTTAGCGGAAATACAGATTGCATCAAAGTCCTGGGAAATCAGGTTGTCAAGAACCTTGATCTGTGCATCAGCTGTAGCTGTCTCAGGATAAACGACCTGAACCTCGCCGCCTTCAGCCTCTACTGTCTCCTGGAAAGATTTCGCTGCGATCTCGAAGAATGCATTACCAGCTGCTTTACCAACCAGAGCGATCTTTTTGTCTTTTGCGGAATCGCCAGCTGCTGCTTCTGTCTTAGTATCATCTTTTTTGTCATCTGCTGCAAGAACCGGGCAAACTGTACCAAGAACCATTGCTCCACAAAGGATTGCGCTAATTACCTTTTTTTTCATTGTTGTTCCTCCCTACAAGAATATAATTTTTTTATATGCTGCTGCCTCCGCTACACCAATGGAGGCAGCTAACAATCATATGGGTTTCAAAAGTGATATTAGTTTTTCTTCATTGCGACTGCTTTTTTCACATCGCCGATGATATTCGGAAGAGCTACTGCTGCTACCAGAAGTACACCGATGATGAGAAGGATCACCTGAGCATTTACGTTCTTCTGTCCAAGGCCAACTCGTAAGCATACGATGATGAATGCAGAAATGATACCGCCGGCCAGGTTACCTTTACCACCTGTGGAGGAGATACCTCCGAATACTGCCATTGCAATGGCATCCATCTCAAATCCGTTACCGGTTGTTGTATTTGCACCGTAGGAAGAGGATACCAGGAATACTGCGCAAAGTCCGGACATAAGTCCCATAACTGTGTAGATGATGAAACGGATCTTCTCTACGTGAACACCTGCGTAATAAGCTGCCACACGGTTTGTTCCGATCGCATATGTACGGCGTCCGAATGTGCTCTTTCCAAGAAAGATCGCAAAAAGTACACCAAGGATCAGCACCAGGAAAAGAATATATGGAATATTTCCAACCTTTCCACCGATAGCACGGAAGCCATCTGTGTTTGTGATCGCAATACTTCCGCCGGCTCCAAGTGTTACCTCAGCGATACCACGGAAGATGATCTGTGTTGCCAGTGTTACGATCATTGGAGGCAGCTCCTTGAAACGGGTAAGGATAAATCCGTTAACCGCACCACAGAGGGCACCAACAACCAGTGCTGTAAGTACTACTACAATGAACGGAGCGTTTGTGTTGCAGACCATACAGCTTAAGGTAGCGGAGAGACACACGATCGCACCTACGGAAATATCAATCTCGCCTAATACCAGGATGTACGCCATTGGAAACATCATGAATACCTCTGCAAGGTAAACCGGCATCTGACGAAGAACACTCTTCATATTATAAAACTCAGAAAATGATGCGCAGAAAATATTTACCAGGATAAAGAGAATGACCAGGATGCCTTCCCAACTGAATATGATGTGTTTCATCGGATTTTCCGGCACATTGTTAATACTTCTTCCAGATTTTCCAGCCATGATTTACATCTCCCTTCCCTTTAATGCGTTTTTATCTGCGATTCTCTGCAGAACAACGTTGATCACAACTACTACCAGGATGATAACACCCTTGATCATGTTCTGCCACAGTGAACTGATACCTACAAGCGGAAGAGCTTTTGCGATCGTTGCAAGGATAATGGAACCGAGGAATGCACCTACTACGGTTCCACGTCCACCGCTCATGCTTACACCACCGATAACGCAGGCTGCGATAACATCCATCTCACCACCGTACTGCATATCAGGCATTGCAGAAGCATAAACAGATACCTGAAGTGCTCCGCCAAGACCTGCGAGGAATCCCATGATCACATATACAAGAAGGTTGATATTCTTTGCATTGATACCGGAAACCTGTGCTGCACTTGCGTTACTTCCTACTGCGTAGATCCTACGACCGGTTCTTGTCCATTTCATAAAGAAGAAGAATACTACGTAGCATACGATGATCACCCAGATTACCTTGTTGATTCCAAGGAAATTTGTGGTGGCAAAATTCTTAAAATCACCGAGAGCTGCGGCACTTGCCCACTCACCACCGTGAGAAACAAGATATCCCATTGCTCTGTAGATGTACATAAAGCCCATGGTTGCAATGATCGGCGGAACGTTTGCTCTTGAAATTACAAGACCTACAACCAGTCCGCAGGCAATACCGATTGCCATTGCAATGATGAAAGCAAGTAATGTGCTTGTGATATGTCCGTATTTCAGAAGCATACCGATGGACATACCGGAAAGTGCCAGAGTTGACATAATGGAAATATCAATTCCGCCTACCAGCATGACACATAACATACCAAGTGACATTACCATTGTTACTGCATTATTTTTCAGCATCTCCATGAGTGACTTCGGCGTAAGGAATGACGGGCTGATCACTGTGACAACGGCAAACAGCACGACCACGATAATTGCCAGCAGAGCCTCTCGGGAGCCTGTAATCTTCTTGATAACAGATTTCTTTTCCATTATTTAGTCCCCTTTCCAGTGCTCTTTTCCATGGACAGCTCAAGGATTCCTTCCTGTGTTGCCTCTCCCCTGTTCAGTTCACCTGTCTTACGGCCGTTGCACATAACAATGATACGGTCAGACATTCCAAGGATCTCAGGCATCTCGGAAGAGATCAGGATGATGGCATAGCCCTTCTTCGCAAGATCTCCCATGATCGCATAGATCTCGGCTTTTGCACCAACATCGACACCCTTTGTCGGCTCATCCATGATAACGACCTTCATTTCCTGAGCAAGTGCCTTGGCAACAACAACCTTCTGCTGGTTACCACCGGACAGTGAGCTTGCAGGCTGGAAAATATCAACAGCCTTGGTATCTACTTCTTCAAGAAGCTTCTTGGAAAGCTCTCTTTCTGCTTTCTCGTCATTGAATCCGGATTTTGCATATTTGCTGATGATCGGAAGGGTTACGTTTCTTCCAAGGCCCCAGCTCATGACAAGGCCCTGCTTCTGTCTGTCTTCAGGAAGAAGGATGATACCTTTTTCCATTGCTTCGGAAGGAGTCTTGATATAAACCTCTTTTCCCTCAAGGAAAACCTTTCCTTCGTCCGGATGGGTGATTCCGCTGACAGCTTCCATAACCTCTGTACGTCCTGCACCGACCAAACCGGTAAGACCTACGATCTCACCTGCACGTACATTGAAGGAAACATCCTTGAAAAATCCTGTTCTGGAAAGATGTTCAATACGAAGCATCTCATCTCCCAGCTTAACCTCCGGCTTCGGGAACAGATCATTGATCTCACGTCCAACCATTGCCTTGATCAGATCTGCGTTTGTGATCCCGTTCACATCATAGGTTCCGATATACTGAGAATCACGGAATACGGTAACTCTGGAAGCCAGACGGTACATATCCTCGAAACGGTGGGAAATAAAGATAATGGAAACGCCATTCTCTTTCAGCTTATCAACCAGTGTGTAAAGCTTCTCCGACTCGTTTCTGGTAAGTGCTGCTGTAGGCTCATCCAGAATGATGATCTTTGCATTTGTGGAAAGCGCTTTGGCGATCTCAACCATCTGCTGCTGTGCAACAGAAAGAGTTCCCATCTCAGCGGTTGCATCAAAATCTGCATCCAGCTCACCTAAGTACTTGTTCGCCTCCTGATTCATCTCTTTCCACTGGATCATATGATGTTTGATGATCTCGTGACCCATAAAAATATTTTCTGCAACTGTAAGGTGCGGATATGATGTCGGATGCTGATATACGGCTGCAATACCTGCCTCCTGGGCATCCTTCGGACCCTTGAAGTCAACCTTCTGTCCGTTCAGGAACATCTCACCTTCTTCTGCTTTATGTACTCCGGTAATAACCTTGATAAACGTAGATTTACCAGCACCGTTCTCACCCATCAGTGCGTGAACCTCACCAGGCTTGAGCTGGAACTGTACATTATTCAGAGCTTTGACACCGGGGAATATCTTCGTAATACCTTTTAATTCAAGAACATATTCTGACACGGCTCTTTCTCCTCCCTTTCCTTTAATCTGATTATATTCTATCATCCGGCCCACAGGTTGATAATGGGAATATTTTTGGATAAGGGTAAAATATTCTTCTTTTCCCTTTAAAATATTACTCATAAACCATTGTCCCATTCTCGTATTTCTATATACTTTATGCTATAATGATAACGCTGACGTTACAGTTTTCTGGGAATATAAACAGAGCTGTAAACGTCCGATTTACGAAGCTATAAAGCTATGCTCGATTGGAGAATTGTATATGAAATTACTGATCGTCGATGACGAAGAACTTACGCGTACCGGACTGATCTCATCTATCGACTGGGATTCTCTGGGGATCACCGAGATCCTTCAGGCAGATGATGGTGTGAACGGACTGGAAATGGCCAGACTGTATAAACCTGAGATCATTCTCTGCGATGTACGGATGCCGCGGATGACAGGCATTGCCATGCTGGAGCGTCTGGAGAAATTCCTGCCGGACAGTATCCCTATCTTTATGAGCGGATATTCTGACAAAGAGTATCTGAAAGCTGCCATCAAACTAAAAGCCATCAATTACATCGAAAAGCCTCTGCATCCCGAGGAAGTACAGGCGGCAGTTCTGGAAGCGCAGACTCTTTACAAACAAAAGCTCCGCTCCCATCGTGGCGAAGCGATCCATTCTCAGGAAATCGCTACCCGGCTGGCACAACAGCTGACTCTTCCACCTTCCGATAACAACAAAATTGCAGATCTCTGTCTGGAGCTGGGACAGCCGGAGCTTCTTGAGAACGGCATGAATTTTACCTCTGTGATCGTAAAGCTTAATGAATCTGTGGAGGCTTCCGGTATTTTCCTGGAAGATCTCCAGAACGACATTTCCTGTTTTCTGGAGCATTACCATCTGAAATGTCTTTTTGTGGAAAAAAGGGTTCAGTATCTGGTCCACCATATATATGGAAGGAATGCCCTTTCCCCGACTACCCTTTCCGCAGTGGGAAGCTATATTTCCAGACAATATGACACCTGCGGAAAGCATCTGATCGCAGCCGGAAATACCGTAACGGATATTTTCAGGGTTTATCAGTCCTACGCTTCTGCCGTGATCCTTCTGCAGAACTGTTTTTTCTTTCCGGAAAAAACATTTCTAACGGAAAATGCCATCCGCCTGCTTTCACCGAAGGGACCGGTTCCGGATTCCCTGCATTCACCGGAAAATACTTTTTCCAAATATCTCCTGGCCGGAGAAGAAGAACCCTGTTTTCAGTTTCTTGATGAGCTTTTCCGGTATTATAGCTGCAATCACACATTTATGCCTAACCAGATCCGTGATCTTTATTACCAGCTATTTAATACACTTTCGGCTTCCCGTAAAAAAAATCAGCTGGAAACCGAACTTCATGAAAAGCAGGATCTGATCGTAGATACGTTAAACAACGCCTTCACCTACGAAGAGCTTCACAAAGCTCTGAAAGAAAAAACCGCCCAGTATTTTGAAGATGCGAAAAATTCCCAGCCGGAAAATTCCACGATCTTTATGATCAAGGATTATATCAGCCGGAACTATATGAACGATACACTTTCCGTAAAAGATATCAGCGGCCATGTATACCTTTCCGCATCTTATGTATGCACTTTTTTCAAAAGTGAGACCGGACAGACTCTCAATCAATATCTGACAGAATACCGAATGGAAAAGGCCAAGCAGCTGCTTTCCGATCCCAAATACAAGATTTCCGAGATTTCTTCCAAGGTAGGCTATACGGATGGCAATTACTTCGGAAAAAGCTTCAAAAAATACTCCGGCTTTTCCCCGTCTGAATACCGGGAGAAAATGTCATGAGGGCCCTCTGGCGCCGTTTCAAAAACGGCTACCTGAATTTAAACCTGCAGACAAAATTCACCATTGCCCTGATCAGC
This sequence comes from Blautia fusiformis, assembly GCF_020686995.1. NCBI lineage: Bacteria > Bacillati > Bacillota > Clostridia > Lachnospirales > Lachnospiraceae > Blautia > Blautia fusiformis. The sequence goes on along the minus strand of NZ_JAJEPT010000003.1, from coordinate 82,590 downwards.
ATTGTGGTAATTCCTGCCTGTCTTACCGCCTTTCTTTTTTATGGACGACTTTATAGCATGGTGGTTTCCAATACCATCCGGCAGGAACAGGACGCCTCCGCAAAAACTGCACCTCTGATCGAACGGACTATGGATACGATCCTCGCTACTACCCGGAATATTACAGGACAGAATTTTTTTCAGGAACTTTTTTATATGCCGGTCAGCGATTCAGCAGAACAGCTTGCAACATCTAACCATGCCACTGATTTTAAAAATGCCGTTCAGCGTCTGACCACAGATTCCATTGTTACCGATGTACAGATCTATGTGGATTTTCCTGATGATCTGAAGACACTGGATACTTATCCCAACACTAAGAATATCCTTGCTCCCTTAAGTCAGGCGAAAGGTACCTACTGGTACGGTATCTTTCAGGGAAACCGGAACACCCAGGAAATGTTCTGTCCTTCCTTCTATCTTGGTCCCAGGGAAAAAAAGAATTATGGTGATATGGCATATATCTGCCCTTTAAGCCTTTATTATCACTCCACTGCCTATAAGGCTTATCTGGCAGTGTATTATTCCGATGACAAGCTTACTTCCATTCTTTCCGACAATCTATCTCTGGAAGGAAGTGTTTCATATATTGTAAACGAACGTGATGCCATTGTTGCTACCTCAGATTTGTCATTATCCGGAATCTACCAACTGGATTACGACACCATCAAGGCTTCCTTTATGTCTTCCAATAACTTCATTGAGCGGAACATTCTGGACACAAAGGTTTATGCCGGTTTTTACAGCATTTCCAATACGGACTGGTTTATGGTAACGGTCCTTCCTTCCCCGCCGCTGATCCATGCAAGCAACCGACTGATGGTCCAGATCGTACTGATCTATGCAGTTTTTCTGGTTCTGGCTCTGATTTTTGCCAATGTACTGGCTCATTCCATTACCGGAAGACTTTCTTCTGTGATCCGGCAGATGCAGACCGTCCGCCACGGCCCGCCTACTCCTATGGAAAGTCCACAGGCACATGATGAGATCGGTAATCTTATCGATACCTACAACTATATGACTCGAAAAATGGAGGAACTGATGGAGAAGCAGGCTAAGGCTGCAGAAGATCTCCGGATCGCAGAATTCAATTCCCTCCAGGCACAGATCAATCCGCATTTTCTTTATAATACCATGGATATGATCAACTGGATGGCACTGCAGGGACAGACCGATGAGATCAGTCACGCAGTGCAAAGTCTTTCCCGTTTTTATAAGCTGACTCTGAGCCGCAAAAAAGGAATCTCTACCATTGCAAGGGAGCTGGAGCATGTAACCATCTACGTGCAGCTTCAGAATATGCGCTACCACGACAGCATTGAGCTGATCACGGATATCCCGGATGAGCTTTCAGAATACCAGATCCCGAAGCTGACTCTTCAGCCTGTTGTGGAAAATTCCATTCTTCACGGGATCCTGGAAAAAGAATCAAAATCCGGAACTATTGTTATTACCGGATGGATGGAAAATGAGGATATTGTTCTTCTGATTTCCGATGACGGTGTTGGGATTTCGCCGGAAATCCTGTCAACTATCCTTTCCGGAAAGGGAAAAAGCCAGTCCGGCGGCACCAATATCGCAGTTTATAATACCCACCGGAGACTCCAAATTCTCTATGGAAATAATTACGGACTCACTTATTCCAGCAAGCCTGGAGAGGGGACGGATGTTGAGATCCGGTTCCCTGCACATCGTGAAAAGTAACTTACGTTCCACAAAAATCTTTATTCAGAAATGAGGTATGACACTATATGAATACACAGCCAGAAGCTCTTTTATATAATTTTAGCGACCCGGAACGGTTTCGCCAGATCCGCCGCTATCTGAACCGTCAGAAGGTTAAGACACGGATCGTCACTGCTCCGGAATTTCTTCATCCGCTGGGATATCTTTTTGAGATTCCGGGATTTCATCCCTCATCCCAGTTTAATCTGGGAAGCAATTTCAACGATGAGATGATCGTGCTGAAGGATTTTTCCAGTGCACAGATGGATGGTTTTCTTGCTTTTTTCCGTGAAAACCAGCTCCCGCCTGTTGCACTGAAGGCCATGCTCACACCGGTAACTCAGCACTGGTCTTCCGTCCAGCTGCACGATGAGCTTCTCAAGGAGCACACACTTATGCATAAAAAATAAATAAAAATCCAAAGCTTTGATCTGCCGAATCTGCCTGCTGCATTTCCGGCAGATCTTTTTTATCTTATTTTTCCCACTGAAAAAGGAGACCGCTCCGCGCAGTCTCCTTTTTTGAATATGTTTTAGGTTGAATACATAAGAAAGAATTTATCTTGTCACGATATCTACCGGTACGTTAAAGATTTTTGCAACCTTCAGGATCGTATCGATGTGTCTTCCTGTAGCAGCTGCCATATGATGTGTCGGGCCAGCCTCGCTCCAGCGGTTAACGAACTCTCTTGCTCCGCATGTGAAGCGTGTTCTCATGTTTGTATCACCGAAGGAAAGGATCGGTCCCTCCTCGTTTACGCCCTCAGCTACAACGAATTTGAAGTTTCCGTCTTTATCCTGAGTGATCGCAAGGTAGGTCACCGGACCTGTGTACGGATAGAACTGTGTCAGATATCCGCCGCCTGTTTTGCCATGGAATACTTTTACGATCTTCATGGTTGGCTTCTTGTCAGAGATGTCCGCGTCACCGCTTCCGGAATGTCCGATGATGCAGATGTCATCATTGAAGTCGATGGAGTACATCTCAGAAAGCTGACCTGTACCGGAAATTGTCTTTAAGATACTCATTGCCATGGCAACCTTCATGTCACCCTCTACCGCACATGCAGTACCCTGTTTGATCAGCATGGAGAATGCCGGGATCAGCATACTGTCAAGGACACCTGCTTTACCCTGTGCAAATCCGTCGTAATGGGAAGCGATCATTCCAAGATGCTCGTCTTTTACCCATTTCTCAAAAGCAACAACGTATTTGGCCATATCCCATACTTTCTCAATGGTGCCGCCGCCCTCAATATCGAATGTATCAAGGATATCCTGTGCTTTTGCACGGATTGCCTCCTCATCTGTAATATCATCAGCGATCGCCCACATCTTCTCCCAGTCGAACTGTTTTGTGTAGAGGAACATTCTGTTATAGAGGTTTGTCTCATCAATATACAGATCCATCATACCCGGATATGGTCTTCCGATCTGCGCAATGTTAGTCTCACGGAATCTTCTTCTTACCTGAGCAGCCTTGCACCAGCCTTCGATCTCAGCCTGAACTGCAGGATCTCCGCCTTCTACAACGCCTGTGATAACCGCATGTCTCTTGCCTGCTCTCTCAAGGTCAGCAACTGCCTCGCCTACAGCACCGCATGCATAGCCTTCACCCAGCCAGGAGGCAATGTCAGTGTGCTCATAATCCAGCGCTTTGATCTTCTGAACGTTTACAAGAACAACCGGAACATCCAGATCACGGATCGCCGGAAGCATGTTGTAGGATGTTGCGTATGTCAGCATCTGAAGAAATACAAGGTCAACATCTGCTGCACGGAACTTATCTCCTGCCACCATTGCCTGCTCTTTTGTTGTCACCATTCCGCCGTCAACGATCTCTACTGTATCCGGGATCGTTTTCTTGAATGCGTCGTACTGTGCCTCAAATTCCGGCACCAGTGACGGAAACTGCGGAAGATATGCGCCTAAAGCAATTGAAAATACACCAACTTTTGCCTTTGTGTTAACTAACATAATAAGACCTCCAATTATTTATGCTTTGTATACTTTAATACCGAAGGACTCATGGATGGTTGTACGAGCCTCCTCGATCGTTTTAAACTCCTCGGCCTTCAGCATCTGTGCTGTGATATTACCGATTGCAGTAGCCTCACCAGGGCCTGCATGGATTTCTTTCTTTGTAGCTTTTGCAGTCAGCTCATTTAAGTATCCTGCATTGGAACCACCGCCTACGATATGGATACGGCTGTAGGTTCTTCCTGTCATCTCCTCGATTTCTTTTGCGATCTTAGCGTAGCAATCTGCAAGGCTTGTATAGATAACGGTTGCAATCTCGCCAAGAGTTTCCGGAACCTGCTGTCCTGTTCTGCGGCAGTAGTCCTGAACCTCTTTTGTCATGTTCTCAGGAGAAAGGAAGCACTCATCGTTTGCGTTTACTCTTGACGGGAAGTCTTTTGCCTCCTCAGCCATCTCGCAGATCTGTGCAAAGCTGTACGCATCATCAAACTCATGACGTACAGACTGGATCATCCAGAGACCCATGATGTTCTTCAGATAACGGAAACGTCCTGCATATCCACCCTCGTTTGTGAAGTTCATCTCACAGCTCTTCTCAGAGCAGTCTGCTTCTTTTCTCTCGATTCCCATCAGAGACCATGTTCCGGAACTGATATAAATGAAATCATCATCATTTGCAGGCACAGCCAGAACTGCAGACCCTGTATCATGTGTAGCCGGTGCTACAACCTCAAGATCAAAGCCAACTGCTTCCTTCACTGCGTCTGTTAAATGTCCGATGCTTGTGCTAGGCATGATCAGCTTCTGGAATATCTTTCTTGGATATCCCAGCATATCGATCAGCTCATAATCCCAGTCCTTGGTTGTCGGGCATACAAGCTGTCCTGTGGTTGCCTCTGTGTACTCGCAAGTTTTTTCGCCTGTAAGAAGAAAATGGAAGTAGTCCGGTACATGAAGAAGTGTCTCAGCCTGCTCCAGATACTCAGGATGTTTCTTCTTCACTGCCATCAGCTGATATACTGTATTGTAGATCGCTTTCTGGATACCGGTTCTTGCATACAGATCCTTCAGGGAAATTGTCTTATAAACTTCCTCGTCCATTCCCTCTGTACGATGATCACGGTAGCCTACCGTGTTGCCAAGAACCTTGTCATCCTTGTCAAGAAGTACGAAGTCAACACCCCAGGTATCAACACCCATGCTTACCGGGATCTTGCCGATCTCTTTACATTTTTTAAGACCGTTTACGATCTCGGTGAAAAGACGGTCAAACTCCCAGCAGAGCTCTCCATCCTTCTTAACCATACCGTTCTCAAAACGATAGATTTCTTCCAGGATCATTTTTCCGTTTTCCATATGTCCCAGAATGTGACGTCCGCTGGATGCTCCGATATCTACTGCTAAATAATATGTTGCCATTTTTAAATCCTCCTCAATATGTAAGCTTCTGATCACTTTCATATCTGATGTTGTATTTATCATACATCAGGATCCTTCCGGTGATAAGAACCTCTTTTGTCAAAAAAAGTGTCTTTATTTGCCAATAATACAGCGATTATTTATGAACTACTACATTATTTGTTTAAAAAATCCGCTGACTGAATCAGCCAGCGGATCTCTTATTTCATACGTCCGTGAACGCAATCCGCGTTCATTATAACTTCACGATCTGATCGATTATATGATTAGTCATAAAGGTTAGGAGCGATATCCTCGTCTTCCATATTTGTTGCATCATACCAGTAACCGTCTGTAGGAACATCCTGAAGCTCCTGGCCGTTTGCTGCTGCTGTCAGAGCGTAGATTGCATAGTATCCCATCATAAGAGGAGACTGTGTAACAGCACCGATGAATGTGCCATCTTTAACAGCTGCTTTGATGATAGAACCAGCATCGAAACCAACACCAACTACATCACCGTTTGCCGGGTCAGAACCAAGAACGTTAAGGTTAGCATTTGCTGCAAGAACACCCTCTGCGGAAACCTGGTTAGAACCGAATACTGCGATACAGTTCTCCTGGGAAAGGATTGCCTGTGCCTCTGTGGAGCAGAGCTCTACAGTTGTCTGTGCAGGTACAGCTACCTGGATAACAACGTCTGCGTCTTTAGCATCTGCGTCAGCACCCTCTGCTGCGTTTACATAGAACTCGTTACCGCTTACTGCTACAGTCTTGCCATCAGCCTGAAGAAGCTCGATCATCTTGTTGATGAATCCTGTACCACGCTGCTGGATGTTCTGAGCTGTTGCATCCTGGTTAACCTCACCGATGATAACCTGTCCGTCAGCATCTTTAACAACGTCTTTAATGCTGTTGTACATATTCTCAGCTGCTACTGCACCAGCCTGTGCGTTGTCTGTACAAACCTCGCATACTACAGATCCTTCCGGAGCATCAGCGATACCTGTATCGAATGTTACAACCGGGATTCCTTTTTCTGCACATGTCTTAAGTGCATCTGTAACAGAAGATGTATCACAAGCTGCAAGTCCTAATCCAACAGGATTGGAAGCGATAGCTGTGTTGATCATGTTAACCTGGTCAGGGATATCGGACTCACTGTTCGGTCCCTGTGGTTTATAAGTAACGCCCAGCTCCTCAGATGCTTTTTTCATACCTTCCTGAGCTGCATCCCAGTATGTGGACTGGAAAGATTTAACCATCATCGGGAACTCATAAGCTTCGTTTGCTTTCAGTCCGTCGAACTGTGCGGTAGGATCCTCAGCTGCTGTGGAATCTGCGGATTCCTCTGTTGCTGCATCTTCTTTCTCCTCAGCTGCAAAAGCTGCTGTTGCGCTCATGCTTGTTACCATTGCTGCACAGAGCATTAATGCCATAACCTTTTTTGCTTTCATATAATATTTCCTCCTTAAAATATATTATATAGTTTTTTTATGTTCATACGCCGTTGCTACCCCTTGGCGTTTCACATCTTTGATTATCGGGTGCTGTTCACATTTCTCTGTAAACAGCACCCTTACTTATTATACACACTTCTTAATATCAATGTGCTGCTTTTTTCTCTTTCAGGATATCGATCAGAACGGCTACGATCAGAACGATACCTGTGATGATCTGCTGCCAGTTTGCCTGCAGACCGATGTATGGAAGACCTGTTTTCAGAAGCATGATGACGAAGATACCAACGAATGTACCGATTACGGAACCATATCCACCGGTAGCTGCTACACCACCAACGAATACACCACCGATAGCATCCATCTCAAGTCCGGCACCAGTACCAGGCTGTACAGTAGGTGTTACTGCTGCGTATGCGATTGCTGCAAGACCTGTAAACAGACCGCAGACAACGTATACCATTACGTGATAGAACTTTGTATTGATTCCAGAAAGGGCTGCTGCCTCTTTGTTGGAACCGATTGCAATTGTGTAACGACCGAATTTGGTGTGGTTCAGGATGTACTCCATAAGAAGAACCAGAATGATCATCCACAGGAAACCGAGCGGATAACGTGAAGCACTTCTTCCTGTACCAACGGTTACTTTAAAGATTGTGTGGAACCATCCACCGTCCTGTGTAAGTCCCGGCCAAGGTGTCGCACTGCAGAGAGATCCGGCACCACGGGTAATCATACAGGTACAAAGTGTTGCCAAAAATGGCGGCAGGTTCATAACACCGATCAGTACACCGTTCAGTGCACCGACTGCGATACCAAGAACAATACAGATCAGCATTGCCAGAGCTACCGGGCAATTGTTGTTTCTGATCAGTGTTCCGCCGATCAGTGCGTATGCTACCATACCAGTTCCGATTGACAGGTCAACACCACCAGTGATAAGCGGGAATGTAACTCCGATCGCCATAAGAAGATCGTAATATGAGAAATCCAGCATACTCAGGATCGTGGTGTACTGTCTGAATTCTTTACTCAAGCCTGAGAATATTGCACACAGGACAATGATAACGAGCAAAACAATAAATCTCTGATCACTTAAAATACTTTTTTTCTTCTTAGTCATGACTTTCCTCCTTAATCGATATTCCGTGTGGCCTTGTCCATGATGTTTTCCTGGGTTGCCTCGGAGATATCAATACATCCGGTAACTTTACCCTCACACATGATGATGATACGGTCACTCATTCGGAGAACTTCCGTCATCTCAGAAGAAATCATGATAATGGATTTTCCTTCTGCTGCCAGTCTGTTCATTAATTTGTAGATTTCGTTCTTGGCACCAACATCGATACCTCTTGTCGGCTCATCGAAAATAAGGATATCACTGTCTCGTGTCAGCCATTTAGCAATAACAACCTTCTGCTGGTTACCACCGGAAAGGTTTACTACCAGCTGATCTGTTGTAGGTGTCTTTGTTGCAAGCTCTTTTACATATTTCTCAGTAACTTCTTTTTCTTTTGCTTTATTAATGAAGAGACCGTTTGTAAAGTTTTCCATTGTAGCAAGTGTTGTATTCTCTGTTACAGATTTCTGTACAACAACACCGTATCTTCTTCTGTCCTCTGACAGATAACCGATATCACATTTAACAGCATCCTGCGGGCTGTTGATAGTCACCTCATGAAGCTGACCGTCTTTACCCATAACGGAGATTTTACCACTCTGCTTCGGATCTGCTCCGAACAGTGCTCTGGCTGTTTCGGTACGTCCTGCACCCATCAGTCCTGAGAAGCCAAGGATCTCGCCTTTTCTCAGCTCAAAGCTTACATCCTGGACCATCTTACCTGCGTTCAGATGCTCAACCTTAAGAACTACCGGTGCATCTGCCGGAACCGCACTCTCCTGCTTCGGATCCTCATAAATAACACGACCAACCATCATGTTGATGATATCTTCTTTTGTACTGTCTTTTGTGATGAGGGTTCCTACGTAACCACCATCTCGCATGACTGTTACACGGTCTGTGATGGTTTTGATCTCATCCATACGGTGTGAGATATACACGATACCAAGATTTTTCTTACGAAGGTCACGGATGATCTCAAACAGATCCGCGATCTCTTTCTCGGTAAGTGCTGCGGAAGGCTCATCGAAGATGATAACCTCAGCTTTATGAGAGATTGCTTTTGCGATCTCACACATCTGCTGTTTTCCGACTGTCAGGTTTTTCATCTTTTCCTTCGGATTGATCTCAATGTTCAGATCCTGGAAAAGCTTCTTTGAATCCTCGATCATCTTTTTGTCATCAATGCGGAAACCTTTTTTCGGCTCACGTCCGATGAAGATGTTCTGAGCAACGGTAAGATCACCTACCATGTTCAGCTCCTGATGTACGATTACAACGCCGGCATCCTGTGCCTCACGTGTATTGTGGAATTCTGTTTCCTGTCCTTTGTAAACGATGGAACCTGAATCCTTCTGATAAATACCGGTAAGAACCTTCATCAGTGTTGATTTACCGGCACCGTTTTCTCCCATAAGTGCATGTACTTCGCCGCGTTTTACTTCGAAATTAACGTGATCCAGAGCATGAACTCCAGGAAAGGACTTATCAATGTCCTTCATAGTTAAAATAACTTCACCCATTGTCGCATCCTCCCTCTAAGATCAGTTCTTTCTGCGTCTTGCAGAAACGTCGATATAAACTGCAACGATAACGATGATACCTGTGATGATCATCTGCTGTCCTTTACCAAGGCCAAATGCCATGATGCCCTGCTGAAGAAGAGAGATGATAAATACGCCGATTACAGTACCGCCGATGGAAGCAAGTCCACCAACCATGGATGTACCACCCATAACGCAGCCTGCAATAGCCTCATTGTTGTACTGATCGCCATAACCAGGCTGAACAGTTGTGTATGTAGCTACAAAGAAGAGTGCTGCAATACCTACCAGAAATCCGCAGATCATATAAGCAAGCATTTCCCATTTCTTTGTGTTGACACCGGAAAGACGGACAGCCTCTTTGTTAGATCCAAGGCAGAGGATGTAACGTCCTGGTTTTGTGTTGTAAAGAACGATACCGCAGATAACTGCCATTACCAGGAAAATAATAATTCCTACAGGGAAGCCGTTTACGGAAACGATATTACGGAACCAGCCGTTTGCATCGCCAGCTGCCGGCCAGCTTACGGACTGTGTTTTTGTGAATACAGAAGCAATACCTTTTGCAATGTTCATGGATGCCATGGAAATAATGAATGGTGGCACTGACATGTAAGAAACCATCCAGCCATTGAAAATACCAAAGCAGAGACCGATCAGAATGCAAAGGATCATGGCAACTGCACATGGAACCTTGTAAGATGTCATGCAGTAACCGGATACCAGTGCACAGCAGAACATTACAGGTCCGATGGAGAAATCAATTCCTCCTGTAGCGATTACGAATGTAACGCCAAGTGACAAAAAGCCCAGGAAATACACATAGTTCAAAGTAGACTTGATACTATCAACAGTCGGAAACTTGTTTCCAAGAACTACTTTAAAAACCAGGAACATAAGAATCAGAACACAGACAAGAAGTATTCTGTTCAATCCGAGCTTCTTAACGATTGGATTTTGTTTTAAGTTTTCCAATTTTTACCCTCCTCACGTTTTGCACGTATCTTGTGTTTTCTTGGTTATTATAATACCGTCAAAAATCAATAATTGTAATAGAATATCTTTCAAAAAAAGGTTAAATATTTACTGTCTGGTAAATATTTAACCCTTTTCTTTGTGCATTTATGACTATTTACGGTGTAAGATCACCATATGTTTTTAACGTATTAAACGGGAAAAGCAGTTTTTCGATCTCACTGGTATACATATTGTCAGGAGTTACCAGCTGGCACCCGGAATTAATATTCTTTTTATAGTTTTCTCCACGCAGCATCTTAACTGTTTCCCGAACACCCACATACCCCATTTTAAATGCCTTCTGTACAACGATTCCCTGGAAGATTCCGTGTTCCATCAGCTGGACGGCCTCCTGTGAGCTGTCTACTCCCACCACCCTGATCCGGTTCTCTGCTTTTGCTGCCTTTACTGCTCTTGCAGCACCTACAGAGGAATATTCATTCATCCCCGCGATCATCTTGAGATCCGGATATTTTTTCATCAGCTCTTTTGTAAGCTCATAGGACTTATCATACTGAGAATCACAGTATACCACATCCACGATATTATCCTTCAGACTGCCAAGTCCTGTCCGGAAACCTTTTTCTCTTTCAACTGCCGTAGATACACCCTTTACATGTGAAACGATCGCGATCTGATCATCCGCTCCCACAAGATCCTTCGCAAACCTGCCAAGGATCTGCCCCGCTTCCAGATTATCGGTCGCAACGGTAAGATCCTGGACCTCTTCCTGTGTGTAAGAATCAATAAATGCGATATGTATTCCCTGTTCCTTTGCCTTCTTCAAAAGCTGGTCGGATTCAGTGAAGCTGGACGGCGAGATCAGGATCGCGTCCGGTTTTTCTTCTGTTGCCCTTTCGATCAGCTTGTTCTGACCATCCACATCATTCTCTTCCTCAGGTGCCCATACGCGGATATCTGCATTATATTCCTTTGCAGCCATCTCCGCCCCCTGGATCAGTGATGTCCAGAAATCGTTGGTACCGTCCACAACCTTCGGAATATAGATCAGCGATAGTTTTCTCTCTTCTTCTACCTGTTTATAATAGAATATTCCGGCTACAAGCCCCGCCACAAGGCAGATGACCACTCCAAAAGTCAGGAGTTTTCTATGTTTTTTCATATTGATTCCTCCTGTATTCCCGGAATGGTGATCGTGGCAGTGGTTCCGACACCTTTTTCACTTTCATAGGTGATCCCGTAATTTTCTCCATAATAAAGCTTCAGACGTTTCTGTACATTGTAAACACCCACACCATTGGAATGATAATTCACCTTATGCTTATCATAAATATGTGACAATGTTTCCTCATCCATACCTACACCATTGTCGATCACCTGAAGAACTGCATTTCCGTCCTTCATAAAGCCTTTTACCTGCAAAAGTCCCTTACTCTCTTTATATTTCAGTCCATGATAGATGGCATTTTCAATGATCGGCTGGAGAACCAGCTTGATCAGAGGGATATTTAATATAGAAGGTTCTACATCAATCTCGAATTCCAGCTTGTCCTTGTAACGCATCTTCTGGATTGTAAGATAACCCTTGGCATACTCCACTTCCCTTGCAAGAGGAACCACTTCATCTTCATTACTGATGCTCTGACGAAGAAGACGTGCCAGGGATGCTGTCATCAGAACAACCTCTTCGTACTTTCTGCCCTCTGCCATCCAGATGATCGAATCCAGGGTATTGTAGAGAAAATGAGGATTGATCTGGGACTGAAGGGCCTTAAGCTCACTTTTTCTCTTTGCTTCCTGTTCCTTCACATTCTGCTCCATAAGATCCTGTATCCTATGTGTCATCACATTGAAAGATTTCGTCAGGCTTCCGATCTCATTCTCTGAATCGATTTCCACATCTGCTCCGTCAAAATGCCCTTCCTGTACTCTGGACATGGAATCTCTGAGACGCTGAAGAGGATATGTAAGACTCTTTGCCAGAAATCTGGAAAAAAGCAGTGCCACGATCATCAGAAGTGCGGAAATAAGCACATAAATACTCTGTGCCTGATTGCTTTTGCGCAGGAGTTCGCTGACGCTCATACAGCCCACAACGGTCCATCCGGTTTTATTTGATCTGGAAATGGAATACAGCTTTCCTCTGTTTCCCTTTTCGGTACGCACCGTATCTTCTTTTGATTTCACGATCAGGTCGATATTCTCAGTCTGCAATTCATTATAAAGCTGCTGCTGTTGGGGATGGTATACAATATTTCCGCTTTCATCCAGAATGAATGCGTATCCCTTTTTCCCGATCGTATTCTGATCACAAAGTTCACTGATGGCACTGTAATTCAGATCAATAAAAAAGACTCCCTCTTTCTCACCGCTGTTGGAAAAATTACGGATTCCCCTGCTTAAAGTGATCACCCACGGACGCTCTCCGCTGATGATGTGCTGTACATGAGAAGATGTAAGAAGCGGGCCTTCCGGCTTCTGTAAAGCTTCCAGATACCACTCCTGGGTGGAAAGCTTCAGATCCGGATTCACAGACTGTTTGCCGTCGTTGATCAGCTTCCGTCCATTACTTCCAATGATCCCAAGATTTCGGATATCACTTCGTCCATCCAGAATAGTCTTGAACTGATTGATCAGACGCTCTCTTGTTCCATTGTCCACATTTTCACCAAAAAGATATTGCTGTACATCCTCGTTACTGGAGATCATATAGGCTATATTTTCCATGTAATCAATATAGGAATCAATATTCTGATTCATCTGCTGCACGATATTCTGGGTGTAGACAGCAGAATTTTCAAAAATAGAATTGCGGGTATATCTCATGGAAACACCTGTTATGACCAGCACCGCACTTAAAAGCAGCACCGTCACTACCGCAAAGATCGCACTCTGGATACTCTTAAATTTTCCTATGATCTTTGCCGCAAACCGGATATCTCTCATTTACGTTTCTCCCTTGCATATTCTGTTGGTGTGCAGCCGGTCATTTTTTTGAAGGAGATCCCAAAATAATGGGGATCTGCAAATCCGACTTTCTCGGCAATTTCATAATTCTTCATAGTTGTATTCTCCAGAAGTTCCTTCGCTTTCTCCATGCGGGTACGGATCAGAACCTCTGTAAAAGTCTCTCCCGTAAGATCCTTAAAGATCGTACTGAAATAGCTTGTACTGATATTCAGATAGGAACAGATACTGTTCAGGCTTAAATCCGGATCCACATAATTCTTCTGGATATAATCCAGGGCAAGTCTGGCCTGACGCTGTCCGCTGGAGCTGTTTGCATCGGAAAGTGTCTGGAAAATCTCTCCGATATGATTCCTGACCAGTTCAACAGCACTGTCAAAAGAATTCTGCTCCGTAACCTGCTGCAGAAGTGCTTCTCTTTTGGAAAAAAGCCTGTTGTCCGGAACCATATCCTCACAGGTCTCATCTGCTGCACGGATGATCTGCTGAAGATACACGCAGGCACGACTCTTATCCACCCGCGCTTCCTTGATCTCAGAAGAGATCTGTTCCAGAATATGCTCTGCGTTTTCCTTTTTACCCGCTTTCAGAGCAGCTGGCAGCTTCTCTACATAAACTTTAATGGAAAGATTTTTTTCCTCCGGCTGTTCTTCCATATCAATAAGAAGGCTTCCGCCAAGAAGATAACGATATTCAATAGCTTTCTCTGCAAGTTCATGGGATGCACGAAGCTCCTGCTGAGTTCTGGCCCAGCTTCCCACACCAATAGAAATATCCAGCGACATCAGTTCCTTCAGCTTATCCTGGATCGTCCTGCAGATCTCCATGATCTTGTGTTCAAACTCTCTGGTACGGTTTCCCATGAAAAGAGCACCGACCTTGTTATTTCCGGCCTGATATGCCACTCCTGCTTTTTCTTTGCTGATGATCTCATCACTGATATTAAAAAGGACAAAAGACATCAGTGCACTCTCCTGGCGTTTCTCCGCAGTAAGCTGACTGCCGTCCGAATACAGATCCAGATCAAAGACAGCCACACGATAGCATGCTGCCTCAAGATCGATTCCCAGTGCTGCAAGCTCTTCCAGACTTTCCTGCCGTGTCTTGATATTATCCACAAAGCCCTGCAGCGCTCTGGAACGGATCACAATGGCGTTTTTCTGATAATTCTCGGAAGTCTGTGTCAGACGTTCCAGCTTCTCTTTTTCTTTTCTTTGCTGGTCCACCTTCTCCTTCATTTTTCCGATAACATTTCTGAGTTCCATGGCTGTCACCGGCTTCAGCATATATTCACTGACACCATACTGGATCGCCTTCTTGGCATACTCGAATTCTCCGAATCCGCTGAAGATCACGATCACGATGTCCGGATAATTATCATGGAGAAAACGGCTCAGTTCCATACCATCCATATATGGCATAAGGATATCTGTAAGCACGATATCCACCGGATGGTTCTGTACAAATTCCGCTGCTGCTTTCCCGTTATCACAGTCTCCTACCAGCTCACAGTCCATTGCTTTCCAGTCAATATTCTCCCGGATCGCATCTCGAACAAGTATCTCATCATCTACCAGTAAAATACGATACATAATTTCTGTTGTCCCCCTCTGATCAGTTTCTGTTGTTTTTATTGCACATCCCCCTGACAGATCCTTCCCCCCGTCTCTGTCATTTTCATTGGTAAGATTACTGTCCTTTCTGTGAACAATAACTGTTAATTCTTTTTATATGTTAACATGTTTGGTTAAAATTTACAACGGAGTTTCTTAGTCCAAATTAAATACAAAGAAATCCCGCATCCAATATATGGGACACGGGATTTTCCTACATATTTTTATTATTTTACGATAACGCCATCCTCGTCCCAGAGGTCATGCCAGTCCCTGGCACCATGCCACAGAAATACCTGTCCTTTTACAAGACGATTGCCTTTTTCCAGAGTTGCGATGGTTGCCATTTCTTTCTCTGTAAGGGGATCCTCTGTGACACATTTCAGGTTGCTTGCATAGTTGTGCACAGAGAACGGAATGGAGATTTCTCCTCTCTGATGTGCCCATTTCAGAGCGATCAGAGCCGGATGAACACCATGTGCTTTTGCGATTGCCTGCATTTCCGGTACTTCCAGATCTGCAACATCCTCCGGGCAGATATCTCTCTCCGGTCTGCGTGGAGAACCGATTGGCATATAGCCTACCGGCTGGATGTTATGCTCTACCAGATAATCATAAAGCTCCTGCTGCTGGAAGCATACATGAAGCTCAAGCTCACAGGTTGCAGGTTTGATCTTCATAAGCGGAAGAACTGCCTCAAGCTTCGGAATGGTCATATTGGAAATACCAATGTAACGGATCTTTCCTTTTTCTACCAACGCCTCACACTGGCGGTATGTATCCATAAACTCCTCCACACTGAAGGGTTTGGAATCCGGATTTCTGGAATCCACATCACATCCCGGTGCATGATAATTCGGGAATGGCCAGTGGATGAAATACATATCCACATAATCGCACTGAAGATCCTTAATGCTCTTATCACAGGCTTCCTCTACTCTTCTGTGCATGTCGTTCCATACCTTTGTCATGATAAAAAGATCCTTACGCTCTACAACACCTTCGTCAAAAGCGTCCTTAAATACCTGGCCAATCTCATGCTCGTTTCCGTAACATGCGGCACAGTCAAACATACGGTAGCCACTGCGGATCGCGCCTGCAACAGCTGCAGATACATCCTCTGCGGATACACGGTCGGAACCGAATGTTCCCATTCCGACACACGGAACCTGCTCGCCGGAAGGAAGTGTCACTTTCGGCACAATTGCCGGATTGATAACTTCTGCCATCTTTACATCTCCTTTTTTATAAAAATTTTTTTATTATAAGCTTATCTTATAAACGCCTGATTTCGATCTTCGGAAGAAGAGCCTCCATATCCTCCATCACAAAGAATCCCGTTTCCTCACGCATGGCTGCCGCCGCTGAGATCGCACTGGCTCTTTGCAGAGTCTCTTCCAGGGAAAGTCCCTCACTTAATCCAAGGGCAAAGCCTGCGATCATGGAATCTCCGCAGCCTACGGTATTTACCGCATCGATCTTCGGAACCACCGCACGGAAAATCCCTTCCTCTCCGACTGCCAGGGAACCATCTGCACCAAGCGAGACCGCCACGATCTCCACACCACCGGCATGGATGGCTTTCGCTGCTTCAATGATATCGTTGATATCGTCACAATGCTTGCCTGTCAGCATACGGATCTCATCAATATTAGGCTTAATCAGTGTCGGTGCTGCCTTGATCCCCTCTTCCAGAAGCTTGCCGCTGGTATCCAGGATCACCGGTTTTCCGGCGTCTTTCACAATCTTCACGAGGCGCTGGTAGGCACTTCCGTCAAGTCCCTTCGGCACGCTGCCGGACATCGCCACAACAGAAGCGTCTTTTACAAGCTGGCGGAATTTTTTCTCAAAGCCCTCAAAATCTGCCTCTGTCAGTGTAAATCCCGGCTCCAGGAATTCGGTCTGTACATGATTCACCTCATCCCAGATGTTGATACAGGAGCGGCTCTCCGCATCCACATGGTAAAAAGCACTCTTAATGCCAAAAGGCTTCAGGGCAGCTTCTATATAATTGCCTGCGTGGCCGCCTACAAAGCCGGTGGCAACCACTTCAGCACCATAAATGGACGCCGGCTTGGAAACATTCAGTCCCTTTCCGCCGGGAACGTAGGTACATTCACGCACACGGTTCACTTCGCCCACTTTAAAATCATCCACTACATAACGCTTGTCAATGGCAGCGTTTAAGGTTACTGTCAGGATCATATCAGTCTTCCTCATTGGAAAGAAGGATCTTTCCTTTTACAAGGCCCGGCGTCTTGAACAGCTGGAATGCCTCCTGTGCCTGGCTCATCGGGATTTTCTTATAGATGAAGCCCGGGTCAAACTTCAGCTGGCCGGTTGCAAAATAATGCGCCGTCAGCTCCCACTCACGTCCCGGATACGGGGCACTGTAGGACATCCAGGAACCGGTAAGCTTGAACTCCTTACGGTTCATGTTCTCCCACTCCTTCGGTGTAAAGGTAAGGTTTTCATGAGGAGTACCAATGAAGCATACATGTGCCTTGTTTGCCGCAAGCTCAAATGCCATATGCATGGTGGGAACCTGTCCGGCTGTCTCAAATACGAAGCCGTAGCCCTTTCCACCTGTAATGGCCATGGCTTTTTCCATATATCCCTCTTCCTTTGTGTTGATGATCTCATCTGCGCCGAGACGCTTTGCAAGAGCAAGTCTCTCATCGCTGATATCAAAGACCACTACCTTCTTGGAGCCGAAGATCTTTGTCCACTGCATGGTGAACATACCAACTGTACCGCCGCCAAGGATCGCCACATACTCACCGCCGTGGTAATCGTTCTGGAATACACCGTGGATAGCTACGGTTGCAGGCTCAAACATGGCTCCCTGCTCATATGGAACATTGTCTGCGAATGGTACTGCATTCTGCTCAGGAACCACTACATAATCTGAGTTTGCTCCCTGCTCTCTGGAACCGATGAAGCTGTAATGCTTGCAGAGAGAGAAATTACCCTTCTGACAGTCGTCACATTTCATACAGGGAAGAAGTGGTGCACCGGATACACGGTCGCCGACCTTCACCTTGGTAACGCCTTCTCCCACTTCCACCACATCGCCGGAAAATTCATGTCCAAGCACGATGGGATAAAAATGTACGCCGTGATTTAATACACGCGGGATATCAGATCCGCAGATCCCGGAATATCTTACCTTGATCTTCACATGGCCCGGTGTTACCTGAGGTTCTTCCACTTCCTGATACTGAACATCCTCATTTGCTACTACTACTGCTGCTTTCATGATCACTTTTCCTCCTCATTTCTCATCATAGGTTCAAGAGATTTATAGAGATTTAAATAGGTTTTATAGGTTTTCTCATAAACGTCCCGGGTTTCCGGGTTCGGTTCATGTCTTCTTGTTTCCTTTACCGTAAGACGGATGGCCTCATCATAATCCTGATACATTCCAACACCAACACCTGCCAGAATCGCTGCACCAAGTGTTGTTGCCGTATCAGAGGACGGCACTACGATGGGTTTTCCTGTGATATCGGATTTGATCTGTGTCCAGAGAAGAGAATTTGCAGAGCCTCCCATTGCACGGAGAACTTCCACATCTGCTCCTGCTTCCTTTGCCACCTCAAGGTTGTGTTTCAGAGAAAGTGCTACGCCTTCCATACAGGCACGTACCATATGTCCCTTGGTCTTGGCAAAATCCAGTCCGTAGAATACGCCCTTCGCATTGGGATTCCAGATCGGGGAACGCTCACCGGACATATATGGAAGAAATACCACTCCGTCACTGCCTGGTGCGACCCTTTCCGCGATCTCATTGAGCTGGTTCAGAGAAGAGCCTTTTTCCCTTGCTACAGAGCGCTCATAATCTGCAAACTCACGTTCAAACCAGCGCATGACACCACCACCTCCGGTGGTTCCTCCCTGAAGGAGCCACTGTCCCGGAACCACGTGATAGCCAAGGATCAGTCTGGGATCTGCCTTGTACGCATCCATGCAGATGCTCATTCCGCCGGCCTGTCCTCCCTGCTCCTGTGTCTCACCCGGATGGATCACTCCAGCCCCCAGTGTTCCGCATGCTGCATCCAGACCACCGGCAACAACCGGTGTTCCCACAGCAAGGCCGGATTCCTTCGCCGCCTTCTCTGTAACTGTTCCCACAACATGATCACAGGCACAGATCTCAGGAAGAAATTCCATGGGAATCCCAAGCTTTCTGCACATATCCTCATCCCAGGTTGCCTTTCTCATGTCAAAGCAATGCAGGCCATAGCCCTGGGAAACATCCTGGCTCATCACACCCGTCAGCTTATATGCAATGTAGCTGTTAGACTGCAGGATCTTGTGGATCCTTTGGTACACCTCCGGGAGATTTTCTTTATACCAGAGGATCTTTGCAGTTGTGTAGGACGGCTGAAGGGAATTACCGGATACTTCAAAAATCTGCTCTGCCCCGATCTCTTCATTCAATCTGTCACAGATAGACTGTGCTCTGGTATCCATCCAGATCGGAGTGTTTGTCAGTACATTTCCGTCCTTATCCATGGCAATGGCTGACCAGCTCTGGCCGTCAATACCGATGCCTGCGATCTCCTCAGGTGCTATCCCCGCTTTTTGGATGGCCTTCTTTACCGCCTGACAGACAGCACTCCACCATTCTTCCGGATTCTGTTCTGCCCAGCCCTCCTTCGGATAGTAAACCGGATAATCGCCGTTGGCCGCAGCCACAACCGTTCCCGATTTTTCAAAAACCGCAACCTTACAGGCACTGGTGCCGATATCAATACCTAATAAATATGGTTTCATTATAGCTTCTCCTTCTCGTCCAGCACACGGACGGATTTTCCCATGATGATCTCTGCGCCAAGCTTCTCCGTGATCGGTTCTGTTTCTTCACTTGCAGCCCCTTCCAGCCGTTTCAGCATGATTCCCGCCACTTCTCCGGCAATCCCCTGTGTAGGCTGTGCCACAATGGTAAGCTTGGGATTGCATGCTCTGGCAAACTGCAGATTGTCAAAACCAATCATAGACAGCTGTTCCGGGATCTTAAGACCCAGCTCATTCATCCCGATCACCGCCCCCATGGTCATCTCATAGTTGGTAACAAACACAGCCGTCATATCCGGATTGTCCGCAACAAGCTTCTCAATTCCCTGCACACCGCCCTGAATGGTATAATCGCCGTGATAGATCAGAGATTCCCGTACCGGTATATTTTCTTTTTCATATGCATTGCGGTACCCCTGGAGACGTTCCTGAGCTGTGGAAATTTCCTCCGGTCCGCCAATGATCCCGATCTTACGGTGTCCTGCCTGAAAAAAAACTCTCATTGCGTCCTCAGCCGCCTTCTCGTTGTCTACAAGAACACTGTCACAGAAAAGCTCCCTGATCCTGCGGTCAATGAGTACGATGGGCTTTCCGGTTTTCTGAAATTTTTTCAGATGATTACCTTCCGCATCCACCGGCATGCTGATGATCCCGTCCACACGCTTCCGGCTCAAAAACTCCACTGCATCCCGCTCCAGCTTCTTATCAGTACGGCAGTCACAGACAATAGTCGCATATCCGTGACTCCTTAAGACATCCTCCATTCCTGTGATGATCTCCGCGCAAAAGGTATTGTTAAGCTCCGGGATCACCACGCCGATGGTCTTGGTAGCATTGGTCTTAAGCCCTCTGGCCACCTCATTGACCTCATAATGCAGCTCCTGAATGGCCTCCTCGATCTTTACTCTGTTTTTTTCTCTTACGTTTCCGCCGTTAAAATAAGAAGAAATCGTTGCGAGCCCAAGTCCGGTCCGCCTGGCAATATCTTTCATGGTTGCTGCCATACTGATCACTCCGTTTCTGTTTTTTTACAGAAGATCATTCTGCCTTTCCATCACAGCCGCAAACCTTCATACGCGCCTCAACCAGCTCCTTCACTGCCTGGATTGCTTTCTTTCCGTAGGCCTTCGGATCGATGGTGTTCTCATTCTCTGCAAAGGTCTCCTTCACTGCCCTGGAATATGCAGCACGAAGCTCTGTTGCAAAGTTAACCTTGCAGATACCACGTTTTACACAGTCGCTGACATCCTCATCACTGAGTCCGGATGCCCCGTGAAGAACAAGTGGGATATCTACGACTTCACGGATCTCGCTTAAGCGTTCCTTGTCAAGAACCGGTGTTCCCACATAGAAACCATGTGCGGTTCCGATGGCAACTGCCAGGGAAGTAACACCTGTACGCTCCACGAATTCCTTCGCCTCCTGCGGGTCGGTATTAGTGTCTGCCTCAGCCTCAAGATCATCCTCTTTACCACCGACCTTACCGAGCTCAGCCTCACATGGGATATCCAGGGCTGCTGCCACATCCGCAACTCTCCTGGTCTCTCTGATATTATCCTCGAAATCCAGCTTGGAACCATCGATCATCACAGAGGTATAGCCTGCATGCATTGCCTGCATCGCAAGCTCAAAGCTGCTGCCGTGGTCAAGATGAAGGCATACCGGAACGGAAGCCTTGGCTGCCTCTGCTGCTACGATCGCAGCGTAAGTCTCAACCGTACCATATTTAACAGTAGAAGGTGTTGTCTGGATCATAACCGGTGCTTTCAGCTCCTCAGCTGCCTGGATGATCGCCTTCACCATCTCCATATTCTCTGCGTTGAATGCTCCTACTGCATATCCGCCCTTCTGTGCCTTTAACAGCATTTCCTTCGATGTAACCAGTGGCATAATCTTCTCCTCCTTGGAATCATAATCATTGTGTTTGTTTTGTATTATTTTCTCATTTGGTTCAGAAACCGAAACGTTTCCGTTTGAGTTCATCATAGCGCTCCATACCTTTTCTGTCAACCATAAAATTTTCATCATTTACAGGAAAATATTCCCTTGAAAAGGAGACCAAATACCGTTAGATTAATTAATAAGAGTTCTAAAGCCTGTGGCCGGGCAGGTCTGTCTGATACTACCGGCGTCATAACAGTTTCGGAAATCCATGTATCCTGTTCTGATCACCTGAGCCTGATGCTGTAATTTCCGAAAATACTGTAAGTACACAATGATCTTAGGAGGATATAAACTATGTTAAAAGGAATTCCAGAAATCTTATCACCAGAATTACTGAAGGTTTTATGTGAGATGGGACACAGTGACCGTCTTGTTATCGCTGACGGAAACTTCCCTGTAGAATCCATGGGAAAAAATGCCATCACCATCCGTTGTGACGGACATGGCGTTCCGGAGATCCTGGATGCCATCCTGAAGCTCTTCCCGCTGGATACCTATGTAGAGCATCCGGTAAACCTGATGGAAGTAATGCCTGGCGATAATGTGGAGACACCGATCTGGGATACATATAAAGAAATCGTTTCCAAGCATGACGAGCGTGGCGAAAAAGCCGTCGGAAACATCGAGCGTTTCGCATTCTATGACGAAGCAAAAACTGCATACTGCATCATCTCCACAAGTGAGAAAGCACTTTATGCCAACATCATGCTTCAGAAAGGCGTTGTGATCAACAACGACTGATCTTTCTTTTGAACTGCCTGATATAATCATATATAATACACATATTCAACCAAAACATAAAACGCCCGGATCTGGAATGTTTCAAGCCAGATCCGGGCGTTTTATATTTTAACACTTTTATCTCTTTGCTGCTTTTGCGGCGTATCCTCCGCAGAGTACTTTTCCACCGGAGGTTTTTATCCCTGCACGCACCGCATAGTAATACGTTGTTCCCTTCTTTGCGGTCTTATCCTCAAAGGAGGAACGGCTGCCTCCGGAAACTGTACTGATCTTTTTCCATGAACCCTTTCCAGTCTTACGGTAGATCTGATAGCAATCTGCTTTCTTCTGCGCTTTCCAGCAGATCTTCAGCCCCCTGGAGGTCTTCCTAACACTGGATATCTTCTGAAGTTCCGGATAGGACAGGATATAGCTGCTTGCCTGATATCCTCCTAAAACTTTTTTCCCGTCTACATTCTTATAGGGCCTCACAGCATAAGCGTAGGAGGTGATTCCCTCAATCTTCGTGTCCTGCCAAGACAATACTTTGTTGTTCACGGTTCCAATCCGAACCCAGCTTTTCCCCTGGAGTTTCCGGTAGATATGATAGCCACTTGCTCCGGAAACTTTCTTCCAGGATACCCTGTTACATGGTCCGCTGACAGCTTCAGCCACTGCACGGGCCTTCCCCAGCTCCGCTTTTGCTGATAACGACGAAGATGCGGCTCCATAAACAGTCTTCTTTCCGGAACGTACATAAGAAGCCCGGATCCGATACGTATAAGTGCTTCCTGTTTTCACTGCAGTATCCTGCCAGGTTACTACATCTGCTGTCACGGTTGCCATTTTTTTTGAATTTCCGCTTTCATCCCAGCGATAGATAGCATAACGATTGCAGCCGGGAACTGCTTTCCAGGAGATCCGTATCCTGTTAAATGCCTTGGAAACCAGTTTTACACCTGTGGTCTGACGAAGCTTCACCGTAACCTTACAGGTAGCTCGGATTCCCCTGGCATTTTTTCCGTAGCAGGTTATGGTTGCTGTTCCCGGATTTTTTGCAGTAACAATGCCGCTTCCATTTACAGCAGCCACACTGGTATCTGAGCTTTCCCAGACAATGCCGGAAGCATCCATCTCGGATCTGGTAGCTGAAGCATTCAGTGTTTTCTGATCTCCGGAATATAGACTTATCTCAGAGGAAGAAAGCTGCATCCTGGCCGCACTGCTCAGAGTCCTGGTATGCGCCTTGATCCTCGGAGTTACCGATGGATTAAATTCAACCGCATCCATCCAGGTATCCTCCGCGTTATATCGCAGAAAGCTCTGACCGGATACGATAGACGGAGAAAAGCTACACCAGCCATAACTGACCTCTGCCTCCACACAGTATTTTATATATGTGCTTCCTGCATTTGTCACCACAATAGAATACAGACCGTTCTGGCTGAGCAGGACCTCCGGGATCTGAAAGGTCATAACCCCAGCCATCGGCTGACTGCAGGAAACCGGTGTTGAATATGCCGGTGTTCCACTGGTAGGATCACTGGCATCCTTCAGATTTGTGTATACCTGCACAGTATAGGAATTATTGGCAGACATGGAGCTAAGAGTCACCTCACCAAGCGATTCCGCTTTTCCGTTTCCTGCACTGGCACGAAAAACCGTGGACAGCTGTTCTCCCGCATACATGCGGATGGAGCCAAGCCCTGACGTTCCGTCATAAAAATAATTGTTGCTATATTTCGGTGTATTGACAGCCGTAGCCGCAACCAGCTCACTGACAGACTTATCCTCATAAGACATATAAAAATATCCGGATTTTCCCCAGCCTGTACCCCAGCTGTTCTTGACGATCCAGGCTCCGTCTCCCTTTACCTTGGAAGATGCCCGGAAATTCTTCGCAGAATAATTGTCATCCCACCCCACCACTGTAACTACATGATTCACGTTCTTGGTGCTAGTAGGATAGGAATAGGCCGCTGTACTTGCATTGTAATAGGCATTCTGTGCATTATACATCACAGTGACCGAATTATTTGCAACCAGAAGCTTCTTCATGGCATTTACGGAATAATCGGAAAAATAGGCATTTTTCAGATAAGCAGCTGCATTGTACGCCTTGGATGCCGCCGGAGTCACACCGGTTTTCTGTGTATGCGTGGAATCTGTTGCCAGCGGCACATCCCCTTCTGTTGTCATTCCGGACCAGGTACTCAGAAACATGGAAGCCAGAAGATCATTTCCGCCCTCATGATAATCTGCGTTTCCTTTATCATCTGTCCCCATATGCTTATTGACATCCCCGTAGGTATTTCCAAGCGGGTCATTCTTTCTGTTTGCAAAAAAATACGCCAGATGCTCTTCCGACAGATCATAAGTTCCAAAGCCCTGGGTCAGAAACGAAGTTTCCAGAAGAGAGGCCATTCCAAATGCCCAGCACATACCGTAGGGCTCCTGATTCTTTACGGAAGTAACATATCCCTGATCCGCTGCATTATAATAGGACGGATAGGCCGCAGCTCTTCCCATCGGTACCTCATCCACATCATTTCCGATCTCCACGGCGGTGGAATAAGAGGTCAGATTATCAAAGGGTGCCAGCTGTTCCTGCTCCTCTTCCTCCGTAAGCGGGCGGCCCTTGATATATTCGATGCCGGACTCACCACTGTCTGAGGCATCCCCGAAGCTCTCCTCACCATCGCCAAAGGTATCCTCCTGGGAATCAGAAGACAATCCTTCTGATGTTTCGGGAGTCTCTGTATCCTCCTCGGAACTCTGCAAGGCTATATCCTCTGTCTGTTCATCCGGGATACCGGTGTTCTCTGTGGTATTCCCTTCTGCGGTCTCCGTTGTATCCTCTGCTTCCGACGACTGCGTCTGTGTATCTTCTGACCATTCTTCATTGAAGCCTTCCGCAGAATCACTGAAACCTTCCACATCGGCTGCCATGACCGGAACCTGGCTGCCCGCAACTGCCACACACAGAAGAAGCGGCAGTAATTTCTTCCTGACAAGCTGTAATCTCTTCACAAAATTCTCCACTTTTCTTATATTGATCTGGTTTATCTGTTAACGTTTCTTCAAATGATAACCCAGAATTCCGATTACTGCAAGTACTGTTGCGATCCCGATCCAGATAAACGGACTTTTATACCAGGAATTTTCTTCTTTAAAGGATGTCGCAGCTGTGCCATTGACCGGCTTGGTGACAGCTTCATCCGCAGATTCCCCACCTTCTGTTGTTCCATCCGCTGCAGGCGGTCCCTGGACCTCGCCGCTCTGAGCCTGAGAACTACCTGTGCTGGCCGTCCCTGCAGGTGGCCCCTGAACCTCGCCTCTCTGAGTCTGAGATTCATCTGTGCTGGCCGTCCCTGCAGACGTTCCCTGTCCTTCGCCATTCTGAGCCTGAGAGCTGCCTGTGCTGGCCGTCCCTGCAGACGCTCCCTGTCCTTCGTCATTCTGAGCCTGAGAACTGCCTGTGCTGGCCGTCCCTGCAGACGTTCCCTGTCCTTCGCCGGCTGCGGAATCCTGCGTATCGGATGCGTCTCCCTGATTCACTGCAGAAGTCTCTTTCTCCGTGCCCCCTGCGATTCCGGCCTTCGCCAGCTCCGCATCCTTTGAAGGCCGCAGCTCCTCCAGCGGCACATAACCGTATCTGCCATTATACTTTGTATATCCCCAGGTCTCACCATTCTTCTCTGTCTCCCCTTCGATATGCAGGACAGTCCCATCCCTTACCGTCTTATCATTGAGCTTTTCACCTTTTCCGTCGGTGGACGGATAGATATCCACACCAACTCCACCGGAATCCACAGTCATATAATAATCTGTGGTATCTGCCGGAGCTTCCACCTTCACCACAACCGACTTGTCCGCATACACCGGAACACTCATACTCAGCACCAGCATTCCTGCCAGAAGCACACCTTTGCACCTTTTCATTGCTCTTTCCTCCCTCAAAAAATCTCACTGCCATTCTATGCATAAAATCCCCTTATATTTCTCTTTTGCCTTGGCTCCGAAATATAAGAGGATCTTATCATTAGTTATATCCAGTATCTTTTTTATGCAAGCTCCCGCTCACACATATCCAGCGCAGAAGCGATCACCGCATCCATGTCATAATATTTATATTCACCAAGACGGCCGCCGAAGATCACCTTCGGTTCCTTCTCTGCAAGCTCCTTATATTGTCCGTAAAGCGCTCCGTTCTTCTCATCATTGACCGGATAATACGGCTCATCTCCAGGCTTCCACTCGGAACTGTATTCCCGGCTGATCACCGTTTTCGGAAGATCATTACCCTCCTCATCCTTTCCGAACTCAAACCATTTATGCTCGATGATACGGGTCCATGGAGTCTCCACATCCGTATAATTCACTGCTGCATTTCCCTGGAAATTGGGTTTATCCAGTGTTTCATTCTCAAAACGCACAGAACGATACTCCAGAGTTCCCAGCTTATAGTCAAAATACGCGTCGATGGCACCTGTGTAGATCACCTTCTCCGCCATTGCATCGTACTGCTCTTTTTTCTCCAGATAATCCTCATTCAGCCGTACCTCGATACCGTCCAGCAGATTGGCAACCATCTTCGTATAACCACCCACCGGGATTCCCTGGTACAACGCATTGAAATAGTTATTGTCAAAGGTCAGACGCACCGGAAGCCTCTTGATGATAAAAGCAGGAAGCTCCGTACATGGACGTCCCCACTGCTTCTCCGTATAGCCCTTGATCAGCTTCTCATAAATATCCGTACCTACAAGGCTGATAGCCTGTTCCTCCAGATTCGAAGGTTCCGTAATCCCTGCAGCCTGCCGCTGCTCCTCGATCTTTGCCGCAGCCTCCTCCGGAGTCACCACGCCCCACATCCTGTTAAAGGTATACATATTAAACGGAAGACTGTACAGCTCCCCGTGATAATTGGCAACCGGACTGTTGGTAAAACGATTGAAGGTGGCAAACCGGGTGATATAATCCCAGACCTTCTTATTATTGGTATGGAAAATATGTGCACCGTATTTATGCACGTTGATTCCTTCCACCTTCTCTGTATATACATTTCCCGCAATATGCGGACGCTTGTCGATCACAAGCACTGACTTCCCGGCACGCTTCGCCTCCTGTGCAAAAACCGCACCGTAAAGACCGGCACCTACGATAAGATAATCGTACATTGATTTCATTCTCCCTGTTCTTTCATTGATGCTGTTATTTTAACACCGGAAAAGGGTAGCTGGCAAGAAGCCACTGTAAAATCCCGATAAAATATCAGATATCCGCTTCTCAAACACCAAAATGTATGATACCCTGTAACTGGATCAGATAATAAACTACTCTGATCACATAAACAGATCGAAGGTGGTGAAACCTATGGGTACAAAGGATACCATCACCAAAGATTACATGGCTGACAACCGCGTTTTTGCGGATGTGTTCAACCATATGCTGTACAAAGGAAAAAACATCATAGACCCTGACACTCTTCATCCACTGGATACTACAGCTCTCGCTGTCCCCTACGGATCCGGCACTTCAGAAGTTCCCGTCCAGAAATTCCGGGACGAATTCAAATCTCTTAATGTTATGCACGATGATTCAAGGATCTATCTTCTCCTGGGGATTGAAAATCAATCGGAAACACACTATGCAATGCCGGTCAAAAACATGGTCTATGATGCATTAGAATACGCAGGGCAGGTAGAAAATTCCGCCAGATCACACAGAGAAGCAAAGCAATGGCCTTCCACATCCGGAGAATATCTTACCGGCTTCTACAAGGATGACCGGCTCATCCCGGTCATAACCACGGTCGTGTACTTCGGTTCCGACACCTGGAACGCTCCCAGGAGCCTCCACGAAATGCTCTCTGTCCAGGCCCCCGAAATTCTTTCCATGGTCCCGGATTACCGGATCAATCTCTTCTCACCTGCCGAGATAAAGGATGAAGAACTTGACAAACTCCAGAGCAATCTCAAAGAAGTCATGCTCTTCATCAAATATTCCAAAGATAAACGGAAGCTTCAGGAGCTTACCTCACAGACCCCCGGCTTCCGCTCACTCGAGCTCAAAGCAGCCCGGGTCATTGACTCCATAACTGGTATCAACTTACGTTTCACAGAAACAGAAGGGAGTGTTAATATGTGTCAGGCTGTTCAGGAAATGTGCGATAATGCGCGTGCCGAAGGCCATCAGGAACAAGCTATGCTGACAGCACAGCGTATGCTTCAGGATCCAAGATTCTCCCCTGAAGACATCTCCAGATTTTCAGGACTTTCTCTTGAGGACGTGCTGAAATTACAGAAGAAATAGTTCGTATTGGAAATGCTCAGATCCTTTACAGAGGATCTGAGCATTTTGCTATTCTTCTGACCAAGGCAGAAGCCGATTGTTATCTATTACCCTAAATCAGCTTTTTTTGTAATTTTACAATTGTGTATGTCAAAAACAAACTTATCAAAATACAAAAAACATAATTTTGAAAATAAAATGTCTTTATCCCTATAACATTCATAAGTGCTCTAATTGCAACATGAGTCAAATATAATTCATAAGACATTTTTCCAAACTGCTCCAATATCTTTACAATTCTTTTAGGCATCTTTCGCATACTTACAGCAATACAATACAGCAAAAAAATCCCCCAAAAACACATCAAAATCCTAAATCCTAGTTTTGACACAACTATTTTGGTTACCGGTAAAAAGCCGCACAGCATTATCATTACTCCAAATAAAATTCCCATTTTATCTATATTATTAATACAAGCATTCTGGTAAACTTTTTTTCCACACCAACACCCTATGAAAAAAACAAGAAATCTTCCCAATAGAATTTCTATATTTAAATTCAATACAGGATCTACAATTCTCGGTAAAAATTGAATAACTAAAGCTATAATAAGAAGAATTAACAGTTGCCCCCAATCTGACCACTTTACATGCAATATCTTATAAACAAATGGATAAATTAAATATGCAAAAACAATAAATAACACATACCAAAAGGTTCTTGTCCCTTGTGTAAAAAATGTAACAAAGCCAAAATCAAATGCAAACATCTTGACACCTTTTTGCATGATAATAAGATCAATCACAATCCAATATGGAATAGCAACCATAAGATAAACTGGCAAAATTCTCTTTATTCTCTTCTGAAAAAAATGCAAAATATTGGAATCTTTTGACATCGAAAAATATAATCCAACGCCGGACAGAAAAACAAAGAACTCAACTCCAACACTACCAATGAATGTGTTATACAACTTGCCTAAAAATCCCAATCCCCCTCCGGATAAATTTGAATTTGCTATATCTTCAAAAAAATGAAATATCATAATTGAAATTATCGCCACACCATAAATTGCATTACGATTTTTGCTAAATATATTCCAATTATCCTTCGAATTCATCACCGATATATTCATCACAATGTTCCTTTATTTCTTTATATATTGGGGCCATTTGCAAATGATTCTATATTCTTATATGCCTTCTATATAAAATAATAGTAACATTATCCCCATTTACTGACGGCCTCGCTTTTATACAAAAAAACTCTTATAAATCAGCAAAAAGCTCTTCTCTGTAAATTCCTTTTTCCAACATCTCTCTGAAACTATCCTTCACTGCAGCAACATCCTCTTTATAAGTCATACCATACCAAGTATCATTGGTACGAAGAACCTTTACGGATATCCTTCCTTCTGCCAGAAGTTCTCCAATAAATGTTGGAATCAAAAATTCCTCCTTTATAAGATTCTCCGGGACCACTTTTTCAAAAAAATATTGAAAACCACTTTCCAGCGTTTTCAGGAACTCCGGTGCCAATCCCCACATATTCATAGAAACAAGTGATTCTGTATCCAGCTTTACGCCGTCCGCCTCGGCACCTTCTGCATTCTTTACAATATTGGAAGTCTCCACAATCTCCGTCAGATTATTATACTCATCCATTTTGCAGATACCACGTGTCACACCACCATTATCAGACAACGTATTCTTCAACACAAAACCAGCCATGCAGGACTGGCCTCCTTTTACAAGATAATCATGAATCTCACGGAATCCTTCTTTTCCATAATAATCATCTGCATTGATCACAACAAAAGGCGTTGTCAAAACATCCTTTGCAGCCAGAACCGCCTGTCCGGTACCCCAAGGCTTCGTACGGCCTTCCGGAAGTTCTCCCGGAATATCGTTGATATCCTGGAAAACATACTCCACAGTAACAGAATGCGCCTTGCAGACCGCCTCGATCCGATTCCCGATCACATCCTTAAATTCATTTTCAATATCCTTTCGGATAATAAAAACCACCTTGTTAAAACCTGCTTCGATTGCGTCATGAATCGAATAATCCATGATGATATGGCCCTGTTCATCAACCGGCTCCAGCTGTTTGATACCACCGCCAAAACGGGAACCGATACCAGCAGCCATGATAAGTAATGTTGTTTGCATTTAATTTCCCCTCATTTCCTGATCTTAATGCAATTCTTTTTCACAGCGGTCTAATGCAGCCGCAATAACCTGATCCATGTCATAATATTTATATTCACCAAGACGTCCGCCAAAAATCACATTTGTCTCAGCTTCTGCCAGCTTTTTATACTCTGCGTAAAGAGCTCCATTCTTTTCATCGTTAACAGGATAATACGGCTCATCCCCCGGCTTCCACTCAGAACTGAATTCTCGGCTGATCACTGTCTTAGGAAGATCGTTACCTTCCTCATCCTTACCAAATTCAAACCATTTATGCTCAATGATACGCGTCCATGGAGTTTCCCGATCCGTATAATTCACAGCTGCATTTCCCTGGAAATTCGGTTTATCCAGAGTTTCTGTTTCAAAACGCACGGAACGATATTCCAGTGTACCAAGCTTATAATCAAAATATGCATCGATCGGACCTGTGTAAACTACTTTTTCAGCCATCGCATCTAATTCATCTTTGTTTTCCAGATAATCTGTACTCAAACGAACCTCAATACCTTCCAGAAGATTTGCTACCATCTTCGTGTAACCTCCAACTGGGATACCCTGATACAAAGCATTAAAATAGTTATTATCAAATGTCAGACGAACCGGCAGACGTTTAATAATAAACGAAGGAAGATCCTTACAGTCACGTCCCCACTGTTTCTCGGTATAACCCTTGATCAACTTTTCATAAATGTCACGTCCGACCAGTGAAATTGCCTGCTCTTCCAGATTCTTTGGTTCTGTAATTCCAGCTTCTTTTCTCTGCTCCTCAATCTTCGCTGCAGCTTCCTCCGGTGTTACCACACCCCACATTTTATTAAATGTATACATATTAAAAGGAAGACTGTAAAGTTCCCCTTTATAATTAGCGACCGGGCTGTTTGTAAACCTGTTGAACTCTGCAAACTGAGTGATATAATTCCATACTTTCTTGTTGTTAGTATGGAAAATATGTGCTCCATATTTATGTACGTTAATACCTTCTGTTTTCTCTGTGTAAACATTTCCAGCAATATTCGGTCGCTTGTCTACTACAAGAACTGTCTTTCCTGATTTTTTTGCTTCGTGCGCGAAGATTGCTCCGTATAAGCCGGAACCTACTACTAAATAATTGTACATCATTTTAATTTCTCCCTGTTATCAATTTCTTTAGTTACATCTTTAACTTTCTATCTGCCTTATTAATATAAATATTTCAAATTAAATTTTTTTAATATCCATGTAATACCTATTGCTATTATTGGTGTTATAACAATTCTTGAAAAATATATTATTGCTGCCCCGAACTCTGAACCAAAAAATTCAATTCCACAAAAACGATAAAACCAAAATAAAAATAAATAATTTAATGGTTCTGCATACAAATATATTCCCATTCCATAGTCACTCAATGACTTTATTGCTCTACCATTTATTTTTATATGCCTTACTATATAGTTTAAAACTATCAACATAAAAAATGGACATACAATATACGAACTCAAAAAATGGAAAAAATGAATCTTTACTATTTTATCGACAATAAAAGATAAACATACCAGCCCAAACAAACATAATATCGATGAATCTTTCCAAATATTATGTTTTTTCAACCACTCAATCATATTTTCCAATCTATATCCCAGATAAAACCATAAAAGATAATATAAAGGATCTCCCAAAACGTGATATTGATCCAATCCTTTATATAAGATTACTCCTATGCACCAACAAAAGCTAACTATAACTATTTGCTTTTTTGTTTCTAATTTACAAACAAAACTTGCAATGACAAACACAAAAAACAAACATTCTAAATACCATAAATATACACATGAAGGAAAAATCAACTGCAATAGCATTCCCTTTATACTAACACCATGGTAATAACCCGAAAAATATTTAACAGGTAAATTCCAGAAAATCCATACAGCAATAAATGGAACCAGTAACCTTTTTGTCTTTTTTATAATAGTTCCCCTGGTATTAATATTCTTTTTCAATGAAAAAAGACTTCCAGATAGCGCTATAAATGCTGGCATATGAAATGTATAAATAAAATTTGTTAAAATGCTTGTAATTTTATGAAACATTGTATCAGATATAGACGCATCTGACATCATAGTTCCGTAATTAATGCCTCCAAATTTTGTAGTTATATTATAATATGTCCCGTGACCTATAACTACCAAAGCTACCAATATAATTCTTAATATATCCTTATCTTCTTGCCGATATATGTTGTTTTTGTTTACATTTTCCATTCTTTTTATTTAATCTCTCCCTTTCATCATTTAATGCAACAGATATTATATTATTTTATTTTTTATTGTATTAAAAATTTCAAGAAACAGTTCTTCTTTCAAAATCAGTAATACAAATCCATATGCACCAAAAAAAAGAAGTGATGATATTACTAATGAAAAAAAACATTCTAAATTTAATATTTTCACCCACAAAGATACAATACTACCGACAGACAATGCAATTAATATTTTTATATAATGTATCTGTCGAAAAGTATTCAAAATTTCATCTTTTAACGCATAAAACTGGACAACAAAAACTGCAAACTCAGCAACCAATGTACCTATTGCAGCTCCCGTTGACGCATAAACCGGGATCAATAGTGCATTGATAATGACATCCACGACAGCACCAACAATCTCAGAATATAATACAATTTTCTCTCGTCCTGTTGGTACAAGTATCTGAATTCCAAGTATATTTGTAATACCAATTAATAAAAGAGTTGGCATAATCACCTGCATGGGTATAATAGAGCCAACATAATTATTACCTGACAAAAAGAAAATCCCTTCTTTTGCAAAATAAATAAAATATACAAACAAAGGTGTTGCCATTAAAAAGACAAAATTCAATGCCTTTCTTGTAATTCTATGAAACTCTTTCAATTCTCCTCTTTGTATATAATAAGATGCTCTAGGCAACAATACTGTCCCTAATGATGTTACAACACTCACAAGGATTACTTTAATTTTTACTGCTGCATTATAATATCCCACATCTGTATCTGTTGTCATAAATCCCAACATTACCGTATCAAGATTTGTATATATTGTTGTTGCACATGACATAGCAAAGAATATCAATACTGGTTTTAGATGTCGTCCAAAATTGTAATTTCCAACAGGCTTCGGATTTATAAATTTATGTGCATTAATCAAATTTAAAATATTCGATGCAGAAGCTGCAAAAATTGTTATTCCACCATAAATAACATAATCCGTCTGTTTATGTACGAGAAAGAACATAAAAATCAGTGCGATAAATTTGAAAATAACTGATCGTACTGTGATATAAGTATACTGTTCCAAGGCTTTATATAACCATTCCATGCCGATAGATGTCAAAATAATGTTAAAACTCAATATTACATACAATTCTTTTTCACATCTAAATTTAGGTACATAAAACAACAATATAATCAATACCATATAAGAAATCATACTCATGATTATATTAATGATCAAAAGTTCCTGTGCCACCTTGGAAAGTTTCTCACGATTATCCCTAACTTTTGCACACGCCCGAATTCCATATGTAGGAATACCTAATTGAGCAAACATAGAAAAATATGTAATAACAGATGTTGCCATCGACACTTTTCCTGTTCCAACTGGCAATAAAACTCTTGATACATACGGAAAAGTTATCAATGGAAAAATGAAAGAAGACATTGTCAGAATTATATTCATAACAAAATTTAGTTTTATTGATTTCTTTTTCATTTATTTTTTCTACTCTCTTACTTATAAGATTTTCGTACTTACTCTATATTTCCTCAATCTTCATCTGTTCAATCATTCTCTTATATGCATCCTCTAAGCCTATTTCTGGTGTCCACCCTAAAGCTTGTAATTTATCAGAATTTAACTTCATTTTCGTATCTTCTGCATAACCAAATACATTATCTTTAGGAATATCGTATATTACTTTAATTTTCCCATTTGAAATTTTATCCGCAACCATATGCGCCATTTCTGCAATTGTAGTATGTGATTTTGGATTTGCCACATTATATGCTTCACCATTTTCTCCGTAAAGTAAAATTATAAATAATCCTAAAACACAATCTCGAGTATAACAATAATTTCCTTCCGATAATCCTCTCGTATGCAATACTATATCTCTTCCTGAAATTACGCTTTTAGCAAATTGAGCAAATACACGATTCTCCCCTGGCAAAATTCCTGCGCCAAACGTTTGTGCTAACCTAGCAATCTTGACTTTAACTCCGTATTCTCTCATATATGCAACACACATATTTTCGCATAACCGCTTACTTTCAGGATAATTACTACGTACTTTCAATGGATTAATGTAACCAATCTTATCTTCTGTTATCTCTGTATCAGAATTATTAAATGTTCCATACATTTCCATTGATGAAATATATACCATTGATTTACATTCATTTTTACAAGCAAGTTCTAAAATATTTTTTGTACCTTCTATTGCTGTAGATAATGTCTCTACTGGTTTTTCAATCATTAATTTAGATGTTGTTACAGCAGCACAATGAAAGATCCAGTCAACTTTTTTATTAACATTAATAGGAAATGTGATATCACCAACAATAAGCTCAATATTGTCCAACTCATGTCTACTATATAATTTATTTGCTTTTTCAATATTTCTCACTAATGCAATAATATGAATACCTTCTACTGCTATAAGTGCTCTTACTATTGAAGCTCCGATAAGCCCAGTTGCCCCAGTTACCAGAACAGTGGTTTCCTTCAGCTGCTCATACTGTAACGGATATTTTGCGATATATTGCAAATCATCCTCTAGCGGTCCTTTTCTCATCCAGCATCTCCTCCTTTAATTTATTTTTCTTTATAAGCTTTTTATTATCCTTATTCAAGCCCATATATTTGCTCATTTTCTTTTGCTTCAAGAATAGCTCGCATAGTATAAAAATCTTCTGGTGTTGTAATTTTAATATTTTCTCCTGGTCCATCAATCAGATAAAGATCATATCCATATCTTTGCATCATTGTGCAAGAATCAATACAATTCTTTTCACCTTCTGAAAGTGCTTTTTCATGAGCTTTCAAAATATCATCTAGCCAAAAACTTTGTGGAGCTTTGGCAACTCTTGAATTGTTCCGACTTGGGACATAATCAATTGTTGCTGTTCCCTCATTAACAACAAGTATTGTCTCTTTTACTTTAGCTGTTGTGATTGCAGAACCATATTTAATCACCGATTGAATATTATCACTAATTACTTTCTCATTAATCAATGGTCTAACGCCATCATGAATTAAAACAATGCTTTTTTCATCTTTTGCAATCTGTTTTGCAGATTTAAGACCATTGTATATGGATAATTGACCTGTTTCCCCTCCAGGAACTACAGATTTTACTTTTTCAATACGAAATTTATAAAGAAGTTTATTTAAATATGGAAACATCGGTGTACAAGGGGTACAAACAAGATAAAATAGAAATGAGGGGCGATAGAGCGGAAATGTCAGATTTTCCACTCTATCTGAACACGGTCGCTGGTGGCCTTGATCGTAGAGATCAAACCATCGGCGGCTTTTCTTTTGTCGTCAAAATCTATGCTGTCCCAGTTGTCGAGATAATAGGATAACTTCTTTATCTGCTGGGGCGATATGGTTTCAACACTCAATTCGGCGATTGCCTTTGAAATGGTCTGGCGTCGGGTGTCCAGTTCTTCAATTTTTTTGTTAGCGTAGGCAAGCAAGGTCGCATTGGCTCCGGTCAGCGTGTCCAGCAGCTTTTCAATTTCTGCCTCCACCTGTGCCAGTTCCACTTGATAGGCTGTCAGTTTCGGATTGACTTTTTCCTCCCTGCCGTGGAGTATCTGAAAGTCTTTGAATTTCTCCTGCATGGCCGAGAAAATGAATTGCTCAAATTCTTCTTTGCGGATTTTCCCACAGCCCGGACAGCCTTTGTTTTCCGTCCGTTTGGTACAGCGGAAATATCCGGTGCTGTTTGGTACATGGGTGGCTTTCAGAGCATACCCACAATGCCCGCATTTGATTTTTCCGGCCAGCCAAGTGTTCTTCGGTTTCCGTCCCTGCTGGAAGGTGGTATTTGCCATAAGTTTTTTCCGGCATTTCAGCCATGTGTCAGAGGAAATGAGTGCTTCATGGGGAGCGATAACAAGTATCTGGTCTTTTAAGCACCTGTCCTTGTCCTCCTTCACATCCCGCCCCTGATAGAGATAGCAGCCGTTTGTTCCGGCAAAGTCAGAAGCGTCATTGACAATCGCTGCACCCTGACTCTTGAAAAATTCGTACAGCTCCAAATCGGCCTGTGCGTAAACGGGGTTTCTTAAAAGCTGGGAAAGAAATGTACGGAACATGGATTTTCCATAAATTTTTATGTCATGTTCCTCGAAGTATCGGGTAATATCTCCGAAGGAGGTTTCCGGTTCAGCGTACATTTCAAACATCAGCCGAACATGGTCGGCGGCTACGGGGTCGGCAACCATTTTCTTTGTACGGATACCCTCTACCACAGTAGGCTCTAACTGATAACCGTATGGTGCCTGTCCGCTCATGTGGAAACCTTTCAGACACCGGGAATAGTAGGCGTCTGTGACACGCTTCTGAATTGTCTCCCGTTCAAGCTGGGCGAATACAATGCAGATATTCAGCATGGCCCGGCCCATCGGGGTCGAAGTATCAAACTTTTCTGTGGATGATACAAACTCCACATCATACTCTTGAAACAGCTCCATCATCGTTGCAAAGTCCAGAATAGAGCGGCTTATACGGTCCAGTTTATACACGATGACCCGCCTGACCTTTCCCTTGCGGATCTCGCCCAACAGCTTTTGAAACTCCGGCCTATCCGTATTTTTACCGGAATAGCCTTTGTCCTTGAATACCCGGCAGCTCCCACCTTTCAATTCATACTTGCAAAAGTCAATCTGACTTTCAATGCTGATACTGTCCTTGCGGTCTACTGACTGTCTTGCGTAAATACAATCTTCTCTGATAAATTCCATATTGGGCTCCTTTCCTTGTTGGAATGGAGCTACCAACCTTACAACTATATTATACCATCAGCAGCCCCGGACAACAATGTTGCGAATGATTAGGGAAATCTGTCTCCATATTTGCGGAACACCTCATAAAGACAACGCTCAATTTCTTTTTTGCGCTGTGCTTTCTCCTTCGGGGGAAGTACCGGCGTGAGGCTTTCCAGCACAATGATCTTCCCTTGAAATGCGACAGACTTTGTTTCTCGTTCATAAGTGACAGCTTGCGTCATTGAAAACCTCCTTTGCGAAAGTGCGTGTATATGCCTGCCTTTCCCACTTGTCCCGTGGGGAAATGTCAAAAGACGGCACCCAGCAGGTGCCGCCCTTTGAGCTTTCTCCACTTCGGGTCGATGTGACCCGAGGTCAGTAAGGACTGGAATGGTACTTTTCTTTGGCATCCTCCACGCTGTTGAGGTCAAATACTTCATAAAGCTGCCCCACAACACGCCGTATATCCTTCTTTGAAAATCCGCAGTCCTCCATTGCCATAATGACATAACCACGGCAGGCGTCATTGCTCCATTCGTCCGGTTCCAAGCCGGGGATCATTCCAAACGCATTTCCCATAAAGTGCTCCTTTTTTTGAAAAGATGGGGAGCCACGCCGGATTGGTTGGCCTATCATCAGACAGCATTGCCGGGGGCTCCCCATAGGTTTTCACTTCATTTCAGACACACCGGACGGGCATAGGCTTCATGCCCCATAGTATTTCAACTCTCCCCATTCTGATGGCAAGGCGTTCTCATTGCCTGCGACGGCTCACGGCTTACAAGGCCGCTTCAACGCTCGGACTGTGACTAAACGCAAGTATCCGGGTTCTGCGCCTGTTCCGGTGGAGCCAGCCTTGCCCCACCTATGGCATGGACCTGTTCGCTCGCTCAGTTTTACAAAGACTGTATTCTCTGAAATCCGAGGTCATGGCGGGTCTGTCACACAGCGCGTTTCCCTTCGTATCCGGGTGTCTTTTTATTCAATTTTCAATCTGCATGAGGCTTGTCTGAACCTCGGGCCATTGTGACCCGAAGTGTTTTGCCTCTCATAAGCCATTTCATTTTCCGGCCTAAAT
The DNA here is from genome assembly GCF_020686995.1 of Blautia fusiformis. NCBI lineage: Bacteria > Bacillati > Bacillota > Clostridia > Lachnospirales > Lachnospiraceae > Blautia > Blautia fusiformis. The sequence goes on along the minus strand of NZ_JAJEPT010000003.1, from coordinate 43,721 downwards.
CGGTACGCCTTACAAAGAATTTTTCAAAATTTTTTCTAAGTGCCGCAGACCTCGCTCGATTGCGACACGAACCACTTTTTCATGGACGCCCTCTGCCCGGGCAATATCCTGTTTGGTCATGCCGAGAATGAAATGAGCGTAAATCCGTTTTGCCTGTTTGTTCGGCAGACTGGCAATCGCCGCATGAAGCTCCTGCATGGTCACTTTCCGCTCATACAGTTCATGGGGAGATAAGGCGACAAAGACAGCTTCATGCTCCAGCCCGTCATCCCGATCAAGGGAATAGTAGGCTTTGTGGCGGTATGTACGCAGCCGGTAGGCAGCCTCTTTACGATCAAACTCTTTGAACATTTCTGCAACTTCTTCCGATACTTCCATGAAGCAATCTGATGTATAGAATGGGTAATAGTCCCGCAAATTGATAATAGCCATATTGACCTCCGTTTCGGTTGTTGGTTGACGAGCGACCGAAGCGGAGGGCGGCGGAGAGCGACACCGGGGTTGGACTTCGGGCCAAGTTGGCCCGGGGCAAAGCAAAAGAAATGCGCCCGCACAGCAAGACACTATGCAGACGCATGAAATTACATTATCATAATTGTACTGATATATTGTACCTTCATAGCCAGACTGTCCCGGAGGGGGAGCTACGCTTTTTTTAGCTGGTGAAGGTCATGGGAATTGTGAGAAAGTAAGATGGACACGGCGACACCCTCCTATGGGCCGCCGTGGGGTTACTGAATATCCAAAGAGAAACGGCGGCTCTGAAAATTGAGCCGCCGTTTCAAATAGACGTATTGATAGGCTGCTGTACGACGGCTTTTTTTCTTTTGCCGTCGTGCGGCAGATAGATGGTTTATTTAGTTATGGCTTGCATTACCTATGGGCTGATTTCCAGACATTCCGGCCTGTGTATGCTCGTCAAATTCCTCTTGACTGTATTTCTCGATGCCAGTTAATGTTCCGTGATGTTCGCTGTTCAAGTGGCCGTAATCACGAACGGTATAAATGTCTATTGTGCCAACACCACTTCCAAGCGTTCTCATTTCGCCTTGGAATTTTCCGCTGGTGAGGCTTTCACCATTAGAAGTGAGAACATCCCGGAAATAGCGGACTTCCTCACCATTGAAATACCACTGATCTTTTTCGGCATCATAGGTTACTCCAAATGCCTCATACTCTGCAACGAGCTTTGCAGTTTCGCTATCTTCAAGCGGCGTTCCTGCCATAGCAACGGATGTGCTGTTTTTCAACGCCTCAATATCCCGTGCGTCAAATTCCTGCTGGGTAAACTCTTTTAAGCCAATCAGTTTACCCGCCGGATCAACGGAGCCGTCAGCCGCTTTTGAAAAGCTCTCTAAATCCCGTACAGCATACACATCTACTGTGCCGTTCTCATTTAGAAAATCAATACCGGCGGTTTCGTTGTTACTGATGGGATAATAGTCCTCAAACCAGCGAACCAAATTCCCGTTATAGGTAAGTTCATCTTTGACCGCGTCATAGGTCATCCCGTATTGTTCATAAGGTGCAAACATTTTTTCTTTGTCTGCGGCGGAGAGTGCCGAGCTGTCCTCGCTGTTTCCCAGCGCCTCAGAACCGCCAAGAGGTTGACTGATTTCTTCCTTGATAACGGGATTACCTTGTTCCTGGCTGTTCTGTGGTGTCGTACTGCATCCAGCCAAACAGCCTAACAAGAGCATGGACGCAGCGCATAATGCCATTCTTCTCATAGTGTTTACCAATCCTTTCTTTGAATGTACCCCAAGTATAGCAAAGCATTTTGGGATACCTTTGGGATTAGTTTGTGATTTATGTGTAGTTAAAAAAAGCGGCAGGTTGTTCACCTGCCGCTGATTGTCCGCTAAATCGTGAAGAAGAATTTAACACCGTTTTCTGTGTTGCAAGCCTCACAATAGCTGTTATGTTGTTGTAAAATTCTTTGAACCATATAAAGCCCTAAGCCGCTGCCGCCTGTTCTTCTACTGCGGGATTGCTCCATACGATAAAAAGCGTCAAACAATTTGGGAATATCATCTTCTGGTATATGTGTACCTGTGTTCTCTACGGAGAACAAAAAGCGTCCGTTGGTATTTTGTAAAATAATATCAACGCTTGCTCCATGCGGCGAATACTTTACAGCATTTGAAATCAAATTGGAGAACACCTTTTCAATCAGTAATTTGTTCCCATTGATAAAAGCGGGAGACTGTATAGCAAGATGTATTTGTAGCTCTTTTGTTGCCACTAAATCATCAATCTCCCTCAAATAGCCATGTATCATGGGAGCGCAATCAAAATGCTCCATTTTGAAATCGACATTGGTTTCCAGCCTTGAAATCGTTAATATTTCCTGCACCATCGTTTCAAGCGTAGCTGCAACTTCCAAGGATCGGGCAAGATACTTTTCGTGGTCTTTATATGCCCCTATACCCAATAGCATCCCCTCTAATTGACCCTTGATAATAGTGATAGGGGTTTTCAGTTCATGGGAAGCGGAAGAAAAGAAATCCTGTTGTGCCCGTTCCAGCGCCTTTTGATGTTCAATATCCTTTTGGAGCTGGAGATTTGCACTTTGCAACTCCTCCAAGGTAGCAGATAGTTTCCGGGACAGCGTATTCAAGCTATTCTCCAGTACACCCAGCTCGTCAGAACGGCGTTCCTCAAGTTGCCATTCCAGCCGCATATCAGACATCTCTTTAGAAATCCGACTGATTTTTAATACCGGGTTTGTAATGATACGAGAATACACCCAAGCAGTTGCCAACGATACAAGGAGAATAACGCAAAACAAAATCGGTAATACGCTTACAAATGATTGCCGCAGTTCTGCGATTTGAGAGGCTTCTCCATAAACTGTTAAAATATATTGGCTATTATCATCTGCAAATGAGAAGTAATAGCTGTTGGATATAATCGGCGCACTTTCATAAGATGCTCCGCCAAGAGCCTCCCCGGTGATCCCATCGTTAAAGCTATTTTGGTTAGACGGTGTTTCCACCAGAACACCATCAGCAGTATAAAGCTCCACCATGCTAATTGTCGTGTTTTGAAGAAACTGATCAAAAAGTCCGCCGCTATCCTGCATACGGATATGTTCTAATTCATAAATAAAGTCGCTTGTCTGTTCATCTAATGCCGCATTGAGATTGTTAGAATAGGTTTGAGGCATATACCAAGCCAAAACGCCATAGACAAGAAAGCTCACGCAGAGCAAAACTGCCACAGTCAGAATAAAGACTTTAGCAAACAGACTGCCTTTAATTCTCTTTATCAACTTTATATCCCACCCCTCTGATTGTTTGAATGAAATCTATTCCCAATTTTTTTCGTAGATTTTTGATATGGGTATCAACAACACGCTCGTCCCCATAAAAATCATATCGCCACAGCTTATCCAACAAGTTCTGCCGGGTCAATATCCGGCCCTGATGGGTCAGCAGTTCCCGCAGTATTTCAAATTCCTTTTGTGTCAGTTCAAAATTAGCTCCGTCCACGGTGGCGGTGTAGCTGTCACAGTTCAAAAGCAAATTGCCATAAGTAATGATTTGATACTTTTCATCTGTTTCCCGGTTACTGCGCCGAAGTACAGCCGCAATTTTGCGGAGCAGGACAGGCATAGAAAACGGTTTTGTGATGTAGTCATCCACCTGCAAATCCAATCCTTTAATCTGATCTTCTTCTCCGCTTAATGCGGTTAGCATAATGATAGGAACATCAGATTGCTTGCGTATCAATTCACAGACACCGTAACCGTCAATTTTGGGGAGCATAATGTCCAACACAATCAAGTCATATCGTTCTCCCGCAAATAAAGATAGTGCCTCGACACCATCATTTGCAACAGCTACTTCATATCCTGCTTCTTGTAAAAAATTCTGTAAAAGTTCTTGAATATCAAAATCGTCCTCAACGACTAAAATCCTTTGCATAATAACACCTCCAAAGATAGCGTATCATAGATTTTTGTGATTAAAGTGTAGTTTTCAAATTTTCTTTCTGTTATTATACCTTGTCCGTGTAACATCGGCAACCTTGCCGACGGGCAATAAAATACTACTAAAACATAAAATCGTGTTTCGTTCTCATAGTCAAACCCGAAATGTAAAATAATATAGGGGTGATATGAGAATGTACCAAGACACCAGACGGCTTGACTTCCACGCATTAGGCCGGGAGATCAAGCGCAAGAGAGAGGCAAAAGGTTGGACGCAGGAATATCTTGCACAGCTTGTAGACCGTACCCCACGCTCTATCATGTATTTTGAAAACCGGGGTCAGCATCCAAGCCTGAATACCTTTTACCAAATCGTCACCTTGCTGGATATTTCCGTAGACCAATTCTTTTATCCTGACAGGCAAAATAGCGAAAGCGACTGCCGCCAGCACATTGATAGACTGCTCAACTCAATGGACGAAAAGGAATTGACGGTCATGGAGGCCACAGCAGAGGGACTACAAAAAGCCAGAGAAACGGAGGTCATGTAAAAGGGCCTTCGTTTTTCTTGTTTTTGGAGTACTTTTCGGGGGTTCCGCTAAATGGCAAGCAATGCCTCTGTGGCCACAAGTGGCACAAAGGCGGCTTGTTGGGGCTCGCCCCAAACCCGTATCTTCGGGCCAACATGGCCCGAAGTGTCAGCGTCGCTTTGCACCTTGTTTTCATAACCTTAACGCTCCTTTTCCTGCTTTCTTCCCGGTTCGGTGTAGCCCATCAGAGTGTCAATGTTCGCCTTGATCGTGACGATCTCCTGCATATCCCGTCGTGCCTTCTGGTATTCTCCATAGAGCTGTTTTTTCTTTGCTGTGAGCTTGCGGCCTTCCTCCTTCAGCACATCCATTTTAGGGAGCTTCGCCCCGCCCAGCAGAGAGCGCATTTCCGCTTGTGCAGCCCGGTACAGTTCAAGGTCGGCCTCATGCTCCGCAAGGAATTTCCGGCTGTACTTCGTCGCCTTATACTGCTCAAAGACTGGGCGGGTTTTGGCATACTGAACCGTTGCGGCCTTTAGCCCGGCATTGGTTTTCATGGCCTGTTCCGTCTGCTTGACCTGTTCGGAAATAACATGGAAACGGTCTGCCGCCTCGGTGGCTTTCTTCGCCAACTGCTCATAATCGGTCAGGTTATTGTCCTGTATATAGGCAAGAGCGGCGGCCATCTGCTTAATGTTAAATACCTTCGCCCAGCGTTCATATCCCGGCCCCTTACCGGCAGCCAGCTTTGCTTGAATATCCACCGCCAGACTGATTTTCCGCTCCGAGCGCCCGGGGTGTTTTTCTTTGCCCTCAATGGCGGACAGAACATCTTGCAAGTCGTAGCCGTCCCCCAGCGTGGAGGCACGCAGACGGGTGAAGCGTTCCTGTCCCTGCCCGGTCAGCCGGAAGCTGATACCGCCGCCCCGAACCGTCTTGACCTCATACCCGGCCCGCTTCATCAAATTGAGAAATTCGTCCAGATCAGCGGGGCGTTCCGCCAGCGCAGTATCAATGGCAAGGCGCAGTCGGTCCTGATAGGAAAGCGGCCCTTTCCGGTCTTTCTGCCACTCCCCATAGTTCCGATACTTGCTCTTGCTCCGGGGCTTCGGGTTCTCCACGATGGACAGCCCGTTTTCAAGGCACAGCCTGTCAGAGAGCCGCCGAAGGGCGAAGCTGGAGCCCCAAAAATTTCGGAATTTCCGGGTGCAGTCAAGGGTGGTGGAGTTGTAATAAATGTGACAATGGATGTGCTGCTTATCGGTGTGCGTGGTAACGATAAAAGCGTGCCGCCCCTTTGTCCAGCGCATAGCCAGCTCATAGCCGATACGGTTCGCCTCCTTCGGGGTGATCTCGCCCGGATAGAAGGATTGTCGTATCTGATAGCACAGCACATCATTGGCCTTTTTCTGTTCCCGGCCTGTCATGGCGGCATAGCTGGCCTTTGCCAAAAGGAACTCGTCCGCCACAGTGACCGGATCACATTCATAAGCGGAGATGTACTTTCCGCTTTCTGTTTTTTCCGGGTTCTTGCCATAGTCCAGACAATCCCGGATAGCCTCAGCAATCGTTTCGCCTTCGCCCGCATGGCGCTGCAACAAAGTTGTGGTAGCCAAAAATCATTCCTCCTTTCCATGAGAAAGGGGCGGCCCATTCAGACCGCCCCGACTTCGGGTCAGTATGGCCCGAGGCTGCTTAACTTGCAAGAAACCGGTACAGAGCGGATTTGCCTCCGTCCAGCGCCCAAAGAAGGGAGCCCACCGCCGCTTGCAGTCCATACGGCGAAAGAAGGAAGGCAAGAAACAGAAATACAATCCCGCCTATGGGCGTCGGCGTGAAAAAAAGAGCGACACCCAGCACCGCCAGGATCACAGAGGCAATCGTCAGCAGGACGGCACAAATATCAAATAGGAACACCAGCAGAGCCGCCAGAAGGGACAACGCTAAAGCAAAGGGAGCAACCAATATTTTCAGCAGTATCTTCATCTTCAAAACCTCCTTTATCTATCCTTCCTACCTCTATTTTATCATGCTTGCCCGGGGACATAAATGTTGCGAAAGATTAGTAAATCCTGTCCCAAACTTTTGGGTCATACTGGCCCGAAGTGGTAAAAAAAGAGCAGGGCGGCAAGCCCCGCAACGGAAGCCTGCCGCCCTCGTCTTACTTTGCCACCAGCTCGGAAAGCTCCCGCAGCACCTTTGACACCTCGCCCCACAGCTTTTCATAGTCCCGCTTCAATCCGTCGATTTCCTCCGGGTACACGCCGTAGGTATGCGCGTGTACGGCGACCTGATTGAGATTGTTGGAACAGCGTCTTTGCAGAGAGATCAGCTCTTTTATGGGCGCAAGGTCAACGTGCAGGATATACCCGTTCAGAGCCATCTTCCGCACATAAGCCCCGGCATTGGAAATGCCCGCCTCGGCCATCCGTTCATGGATAGCCGCCAGCTCGTCCGGCGTTACCATGACGTGCAGATGGACATTCCGCTTGCGGTTCTCCATCAGCGTTCCAGCTCCCGGCCTTTCCGGCGCTCTTTGGGTTCCTTTACCTTATCCAGCGGCTTTGCGTCCAGCTCCGGGGGCGTGGGTTGGATGGGCGTGTTGTTGGGTACGCCGTCGATCATGTTGCAGTTCTGCTCCGTGGAGAGCTCGGCGGTTTTCAGATAGTTGTCTTTTTCGTGCATGGCGTTCCTCCTTTATCGTTCCTCATGGTTTTTATGGCTCCGCTTCTGGCCGGGCTCCTTTTGGGGTTCCTGCCCTCTGGTTCCTTCTTTGAGCCGGGCGGTAATGGATGGGCGCACCCGGTCAGGATTGCCCGGTGCTGGTTTCAGTTCATAATCCTCCATCTGCTTTTCGGTCAGCGACTTTGCGTAGGTCAGTTCGCCCCATGCCATCAGCCTGCCGTCTGCCACCGGACGCCGCCTGTCGTCATCATAGTTGACGATGGAAAGGGGCTGGTTATCCGGCGGCTTCGGGTAAGTTCCTATGTCCACGGGCCGCTGGGTGGAATAATAGCGGTAAACGCCCTCCGGTCCCAGCTCGGTATGCTTGACCGCCGCATGGTAAAGCTGCTGATAGTCGTCCACCCGGCGGTCAAAGTCCCTCTGCGCCCACGCCTGACTGGTTCCATAGCGGCCCCAGTAGTAATCCCGATGGCCGTTTTCCCCCTCGGTAAACTGCCAGGTCACAAAAGGGCTCGGCGCTCCCGGATTATGCCCCAGCGCAAAGCCGTGTCCGGTTTCAAAGGTGGCAGCTTTCAAAATCACATATCCTTGTACTGTCTCCAAGAGATCCCTCCTTTCTGTGCCTCGGGCCAACATGACCCGAAGTGCTGGATGTTACGAAATAAGAGGGCAGACCGGGGAGGAATGTAATAAGATATTCCCACCCCGGAAACACCCTCCAAAAAGCCCGGAATGTCAAGCCTTTGGAGGCGGCAAATCGTAACAGCCGCCCGGCCTTTTCTCCCGCATTTTCCTCATGCGTTCCCGGCTTTTCCGTCGGTTCCCTTCGGTCTTGCAGGCGTCGGAGCAGTAGGCTTGACGCCCCTCGGGCAAAAATGCCTTTCCGCAGACTGCACAGGCCCGAAGCTCCGGGGAGATGCCTTCCGTTGTCAGCGCCGCTTGAAGCTCCGGGTCAAGGGGCAGGACAGCCTCACGGAAGTAACGGCAGTACGCCCCTGTCCAGCATTTGTGCAGCATATAGCAGGCACAGTCCAGCGGCAGGCACAGGCCCGTTTCCCGGTCATAGTTGGCGCACATTCCCGTGACAAGGGAACGGATTTTCTTCTTCTCGTCACGGGTCAGCTCCCGGGAGTCCATTCAGGACTTCGGGCCACGATGGCCCGAAGGGCAGGGCTCCACGATCAGCGCCCGGAACTTCTTCCGGCACTGTTTTTTCTTTCCTTTGCACTCCGTGTAGTAACGGCATCCCTTACAAGGGTTGTCATTGTCCCAGCCGGGGTGCGGTACTTCCTTCATCATTCGTTCAAAAGGGCTGCTTGTAAAATTCATTCTCATTCCTCCGTATCTTCCTCCCACGGCGGGGTATCTTCGTCCTCGGGTTCCTCTGCGATCTCCTCCAGCTCCCCGTCCTCATATTCGCAGTAATCATCTTCCAAATCCGGGGCTTCATGCTTCGGCTTGTAAATCTTGAAATAGTAACCAATCCCACCGCCGGCCAGCACCACCGCACCGATCAGGAGCAGAGAGAGAAGGGGGCTGTCCTTTTTCTCCGGCTCGGGTTCCGGTACTTCCTCCACCGGTTCGGTGGGCTTTGGCTCTGGCTCCGGGGTCACTTCTTTGGGCGGTTCCTTACCTTGTTCGGCAAGAGGCAGAAGGTCGTCTGTGGTAACGGTATTGAGGAAATAGACGTTCTCGCTGGTTTTCTGTTTGTCGATCACCAGATAAAACACGCTCTCGTCTGCTGTGGTAATGGTGTAAAACTCTTTACCGTCCTCGTCGGTGGCGTTGTCCACCACGGTTCCCGTCCCGTCCGGGGTAAAGGGGTTCTGTGTTTCCGGCTCCGCTTCGGTTTCCGCCGGGGCGGGAGCTGTCTCCGGCTGCGGCTCGCTGCTCTGGGCGTAGGCCGGGACCGTAAAGATCAGGCAACACAAAAGGCTGGCAGCCATCGCCGCCAGCCTGCGGTATTTAATTTTCTTCATGGGCTGTGTCCTCCTTTTCGGGTGCCTCCGGCTTCGGGTCAGTATGGCCCGAAGCGGTAAGGCTGTTTTTGGGGTCATTCAGAAAAGCCATAAGCTGGGCGGGCGTCAGTTTGAGGGAGCGCACCGCCTGCACGATCTGGCTGTTTTCTTCCTCCTGTTTCTGCTTTTCCAGCTCCCGGATTTTGGCCTGCCACTCGGCAGCCTTCTCCCGGGCTTTTTCCAGTTCCTTATCGAGCTTGTCGATCTTGTTCATGCAAGGACTCCTTTCCTCTGGCTCACAAACGCCCGAAGGCATAGAAATGTGTCTGCCAGTAGCTTGAATTGATGTTTGCGTATTGGATGGGCGAACCACAATGGAGCATCATCCCGTCGCCCACATAAATCCCCACATGGGACACAGGGCCGGGGCTGTCATAGGTTCCCGTGAAAAAGATAATGTCGCCGGGCTTTGCCTCGGAGGGGGAAATGATAGCGCACTGGTTATAAATGCCCTGCGCCGTGGTACGGGGCAGGTTGTGGACGCCGCTGGCCGTGTACACCCAGCAGACAAAGCCCGAACAGTCAAAAGAGGTGGACGGGCTGGAGCCGCCCCACACATAGGGCCAGCCGATGTACTTTGTGGCTTCTTCCATGAGCGCCGCAAAAGCCGGGTCATCCAGCGCCTCGCCGGGTATCTCATAGCTGGGGCCGGTATCTTCGCCACCGTTGTAAATCCCTTCCCACAGATAGGGTTTGTTGCCTTTGAGCTGCTGCATAACGGTGTAGATTTCCCGCTGCTGTTCGTTAAGCCTCGGCAGGATCACGGCGGGCAGCGTCTTGTTTGTGAGGGTCACATTGAGAATGTAATACTCATAGGGGACTTCCTCGGTGGTGGTTTCCCCGGTCTCCGGGTCGGTGCTGGTTTCGGTGCGGTAGCGTATCTCGACTTCCTCCGTCAAGGTCAGCTCATACTGTGCCTCGAAGATCTCCCGCAGTTCGTCCTGCACCTGTTCCCGGAAATACACATGGTACTTTGCCGAGAGATAGGATGCCAGCTCATAGGGGTTATGGCCGATCTCGTCCACGGAATAGCGGTACTCGTCATAGCCGGGATGGGTGCTTTCGATGTTCGCTACCGTCTGCGCCAGCTCGTTTTCCAGTGCCGTGTAGTCCTCGTCCACGCCCAGCAGGTCCGTATCCTCCGAGGCGTAGGAGGTGCCGGATAACGCATTGGCAAGGCCGCTGCCAAGCGTGGGAAAGATGGAGCTTACCGCCGACACAAGAAAACAGAGCAGCAACAGCAGGAGCAGGACCAGCACCGCCACGGGATGACGGGTCACAAACTGCGCCGCCCGACGGGTCGCAGTTCCCGAAGCGGCAGCGGTTTTCTTTGCGGCCTTTGCGCCCTGTTTTGCAGCCGCCTTTGCTTCTTTGGAATACCGGCGTTTCAGTTTCCATTTCTGCTGCACACGGGAAAGCGGATTGCTGGCAAGCTCCGGGTGCTCGGAGGCCATCTTTTGAAAATCCACATTGGCCCGGGCTTTTATGTCCTTCCGTTCCCACTTTGCCACCTTCCGGGCCGGGTGTTCCCGGTATCTCCGTTTGGCATACCGGGTCAGTTTCCGGGCTCCGGCCTCGGCCACAAGTTCCGACTTATGGGCTCCTTCCACACCCACATTTTCATGCTCAACTTCGTGGATTTTGTTGTGGAGATAAAACCATGCTTCGGTGCGGGCTCCCCGGACAGCTTTCTTCGCAAGCCCCGGCGGCTTCTTCGCTGCCCGTTTTGCCTCGGTCTTGTCCAGTTTCTCCCGGGCCTTTCCCAGCTTTTCCCCGGCGTGTTCCGCTTTTGCCTGTGCTTTCTGGTACTTGTCCTTTTTGCTCCCGGCCTTCTCGGCGGAGCCCTCCGGCTCCTGTGCCTTGCCGGTATCCTGCGGCCCGTCCGCTTCATCTTCCTGCCTCATGCGGTCAGAGGGACGGCTTTTCCGTCTGTCCTCTTGAAACTTGCCGCTTTTGGACTTCGGGCCATCATGGCCCGAAGGACTGTCCTGCCCGGTATCCTCGTCCTTAAACCGCAGGCGTCGGGATGGTGCGGGGGAAGGCCCTTCCCGTTCAGCCGGTCCGGGGCGATTGCTCCCGGTATCCTCCGTCGGCCCCGGCCTTTGAAAATTCCGTTTATCCGGTTTCTTTCCGATGATGTATCCCTCCTTTCCAAACCTCGGGCCATCATGGCCCGAAGTGTGTTATGCCCAGTTCATTTCCTGTTTTTTGTCCTCCGGGCGGGTGGTCATAATGGCGTACAGCTCTGTGTTCTGCGGGAAGCGGTCAACAAACGGGATGGTGGTGTTCCCGAAGAACAGCAGCCCTTCGCCGGAATTGGTATGGGTCACATAGGAAAGCTGGTGGGGGCTGATCCCAAGCTGTTTGGCTAAAATCTGCCGGTCCCCCTGTGCCTGCGAGAGCAGCACAAGGAAGTCCGAGTTTTCAAAGATGTTCTCAATCTCCGGGCTGGCAAGGAAATCCTTCACGTTCTGCGTTAAGGCGCTGGGTACGCAGCCCTTCTTACGGAGCATTTTCCAGATCGCCACACAGTAGCTTGCCGTCAGTCGGTCACGGAGCAGCACATGAAATTCGTCGAAGTAGCACCATGTAGCGATACCGCGCAGGAAATTCATGGACACCTGCGAGTTTACCAAGTCCTGCATAATGAGCATGGCAATCGTCCGAAGTCCGGCCCCCAGCTTTTTTAAGTCAAGGCATACCAGACGGCGGTTCAGATCCACATTGGTTTCATGGTTGAACACGTTAAGGGAACCCGACACATAGATTTCAAGGGCAGTTGCCAGCCGTACCGCCTCGCCCTCCGGCTGGCAACAGAGCAGGTCATACAGGGTTTGGAGGGTCGGCATTTTGCTTGTTTCCGGGTCCTGCAAATGTTCCCGGTACATCTGGCGCACACAGCGGTCAATGACGGTCCGCTCCACCGGCTGCAAGCCGTCCTTGCCGCCAACGATCAGCTCCATCAGCGACAGGATAAAGTCGGCTTTCAGCGCCATCGGGTTTTCCTCGTCAAAGCTCAAATCAATGTCCATCGGATTGATGTGGTGGGGGCTGTCCGGGGCGATCTCGATGACCTGTCCGCCCAGCCGCTTGATAAGGGGCGAGTATTCGCCCATCGGGTCCACCACAATGATCCGGTCACGGGTGGCAAGGAACACGTTCACAAGCTCCCGCTTTGCGGCAAAGGATTTGCCGGAACCCGGCACACCGAGGAACAGGCCGTTGGGGTTTTTGAGCTTCTTCCGGTTTGCCATGATGACGTTATGGGAAAGTGCGTTGAGCCCGTAATAGACGGCTTCGCCATCCATGCGGAGCTCCTGCGTCATAAAGGGAACGAAAATGGCCGTGGAGCTGGTCGTCATGCCACGCTTGATCTCAATGCCGTTATGGCCCAGCGGAAGGCTGGAAAGAAAACCATCCTCCTGCTGGAAGTCCAGCCGCTTCAAGGTGCAGTTGTATTTCTGGACGATACCCGACACCGTGAACAGGTCATTGTCCAGCTCCCGGCGGGTCGGGGCCATGTTTACCACAAGGAAGGTCAGCAGGAACATTCTTTCATTCCGGCTCTGTAAATCTTCCAGAAGGGTCTTTGCGTCGTTGCTGTACGTTACAAGGTCGGGCGGAAGTATGTCCATGTCGTACCCTGACCGGGCTGCCTTCTTTTGTTCCTCCACCTTCATCTTGTCAATGTCGGAGACTTTGGCCTTGATAGATTTCACGGCGGCGGCCTGATCGACGGTTTGGATATGGAGAGTGATGGTCATTTCCGCGTCCATTTCCAAAAGCTCCGCCAGCAGCTTGTCCGAGAGCTCCGAGGCCAAAATCTGCAAGTAGGAGGCAGCGCCCCAAGTCGTCCCCACCCGGAACAGACGGCTGAAACGAAAATCGAAGCTGTCCGGGGCGATAAAGTCTTTGGTGGAAAGCCCGGTTTTGGGGATCATATCCCATGAAAACCGGAAGGGGGAGCCGCTGCCGGGGTGGAGCTGCCCGTGAAGAAGCTCCAGCCGTTCCAGCCCCGAAAGGGAGCGGCACTTGACGCCCAGCTTTTTGAAGTTCCCGCAAATGTCCGCCTCTACACGTTCCAGCCTTGCCCTGGCGGTGGAAAGGTCGTCCACGTTCACGCCGAAGGTCAGGAGCTTTGTGCGAACAATGCCGTTGTTGCTTTTGGCGATCTGGTTTTCCAGCATTTCCACATACTCACACCGGACGCTGTTGTAATCGTCATCCTGCATGGGGATGTTCACGCTGTACCGGCTGCCCGGGCGGCTCCGGTGGTTGAGGAAGGAAAGCTGGAACGGAAGGCTGCTGTCAAAGTAGTTGAGGCAGGCGCTCCACCCGTCAAAGATGGCCGCCTGATCTTCGGACTGTGCGAGCTGATAGTTGATGTCCTCGTATTCAATGGTTTTGGTGTAATAGCGGTCCGCTACCCGGCACACCCCGTCCCGGTACATTTCCCGGTAAGGGAGGGTCTGCTGGGCGGTGGTGGGAATGTTCTTTCCTTTCGTGAACAGGCCGGTAAGGCCATGTTTTTCAGGCTTTCTGCCTGCGGGCTTTCCGGCCCTTCTGTTGTTTTGCAATCGGCTGCGCCTCCTTTCTGGCGCCAAGCAGCGCATAGAAGTTTTCGGTTTTGTAAGGCCGCACCCGGGGATAGAGGAACCGGGTGCGGATGATGTTTTTCAGCACCTTTTCCAGCGGCAGGCCGTCCCGCTCATACATAGCCAGAAAGAAGAACGGGAGCATGAGGCCAATCATCAGGAACATGGCGGCACTGTTCCCGATACTGCCACGGGAAAACAGGTAAGCCGGGAGGCCCACCGCCGCCGCACCGGAAAAACAAACAAGCTGGCGCTTCGTCAGATTGAAGGCCAGCTTTGTCTTGATTTTGGAAAGGTCTTTTGGTACTGGCACATAGGCCATTTAAGTACACCTCCTTAATTGCTTCGGGCCAGCATGACCCGAGGTTATCTTGCGGCCTCTTTGGCCGGGGCTGTGCTGCGGGCAGCTTCGGCGGCCTCTCGTCCGCTCTGCCTTGCCCGCCAGTATTCGGGATTATGCTGCCGGATGGACTGATTGAGTTTTTCTTCAAACTGTCCTTTGTCCTTAATGCGGTCAGGGATTTTCCACAGCTTTTTGTCCAGCAGCTCCCGGAGCACTACGCTTTCCTGTGCGTCCTCCTCATAGCAGATATAGCCCTTGTCCTTGAAGCCGCATTTTTTGGCCGCTGGGGAGAGAACGGCGGCTACCTCGTTTGCCACCATCGTTCCGCCGTGGCTGGCGGTAGATACCAAAAACACCCCCGGACAGAGGGTTTCACAATTCTGCACCTCGCCCCACGGGGAGCTTTTCGGCGCATGGAACATTCCGCCCGTCCGGCTCCGGTCCGCCTGCATGAGCGCCGCCTTTTCCAAGATGGCTTTCAGTTCTGGGGAAAAATAGGCATATTCCCGAAGAACACGGGCAGCCTCCCCGTCGCAGGCGTTCATCAACAGGGTATAGGCGTCGCTGTCCGCTTTGGTACAGCGGCCCAGCAGTTTTCCGTCGTAATAGCAGGCCGCGTCATAGCCCGTCCGTTTGCGTGGCATGGTTCCCGCCTCCTTTCTGCTTCGTGCCAGCATGGCCCGAGGTCAACGCTCTGCACTGCGGCTGGGCTTTTCCTTCGGAGGCCGCTCTGCCTTTGCCTGTTCGGCAGCCGCTTTTCCGGCTTTGAGCTGGTCGCTGATGGACGCACGCCCCACAGAGCCGCGCTCCGCCATCTGTTCCAGCTTTGCCTCATAGGCTTGCAGAACAGCGGTATTGAGCTGTTCCCGGAACTCCTTTGTGACAGGGTAGGCCATATCCCGATAGCCGCCTTTGCCGTCCGGCTGGCTGGGCATCCCAAGAAAGAGGCCCTTGCTGCCCTGTACGATTTTCAGATTTTCCACCACAAAACAGTCATTGAATTTCACGCTGGCAAAGCCCATGAGATTTTTCACAGGTTCGATGACCCGCACGCTTACATCCAGCTTCAACGGTGCGGCCGGGGTGGTGTTTGCAACCTTTTCCTGCATGGTTTCCTCCTTTCCGGCGGGAACAAGGTTCCCGTCCTTGTAGTCATAGCCTTCCGCCCGGAGTGCCGCCAGCGTGTCCGCCGATACGCACCCGGACAGTTTCAGATCGGTTTCCACCATAAAGCGCATGGTGTCTGCTTTAGAAAATTCTTCGGGGAGCTTTCCATAGAAAGCCGGGTGCGGCTGTCCGTCCGCACCCTGTTTGTAACGCCGAGGCATACCGCCTCCTTTCCGCTTCGGGTCAGCATGGCCCGAAGTCTCTTAATGGCAGCCGAAGATGGATTTTGCAAGACTGCCTGTTTTGAATAAGGTAAAACACAGCAGCACCGTATATCCCACGCAGCCCCAGATCGCCCCGATGGGGTCGCCGTCGGTGGCGATACTCTGGATCAGCACCGCATAGATGGCGACACAGACTAAGATCAATAGACCTTGAAAGCCCACCGCAAAGAGGGAGCGGAAATAGTTCTGCCCCATGTGTCCGGTTTCCCTGTTGGGGACTGTGGCAAACGGGATAGGCGCTAAACTTGTGAGTAAATAAATTTCAATCATACGGCCATATACGATGACGAAAATCACGATGTTTAAGGCAATCATGGTAAGCTGGATCAGGAAGGACTGGAGCCAGAGTCCGAACAGAGGGCCTAACTCCATCGCCTCAAGCTCTGTCCGCAGACTGTCCAGCACATCCGGCGTGATCTCTGTCCCGTTCTGGATAATGCCCGCTGACTGCTGGATCACATGCTGGCTCACATCAAAGACCGCCAGCACGATATTGAAGGTATTCGTCAGGATCATCACAGCCACAAAGGTTTTGAACACCCACTTAAAAAACATCCATGTGTCAACTTCATGGAGGTTGTTGCGTTCTATGAGCATCTGTATCAGTTCATAGGTCATAACAAAAGTGAGGATGACCCCGGCGATTGGCAGAATGGCAGTTTCGGAGATCTGTCGTATCATGGAAAAGACCCCGGCGTTCCAGTCCGCCGGGGTCGTGCCTACCTGTGTGGCGATCTCGCCAACGCTCTGATTGACGTTATCGAAAAGGCCATCCAGATTTCCCATGATACCATCGACGAGCAGACCTTTCAGCCATTCAACGATTGCGTCGATGATAAAGTCCATACATCAGCTCCTTTTCTGGAAAAAGGGACAACGGGTGACACTTAGCTGAACAGGCCGGACAGCAGAGGGATAAGCTGAAGGCCGATCAGAACGACACCGCCGCCCGCCATGAGCTGTTTTATCCCCAATTAGGTGTAAAACTCTGCTCGATGGCGGGCGGCGGCGTACAAAAAATCTATATGGTATTTTTTAAGAGAACCGTCCCGGCGGGACAGGTCAGGCAGTGACCTGTTCCACCTCCGGGATGGGTTTGAGATTAAAATGAATTTCGATAGAAATGTGTCTTGTTTTATCTTCGTCAATGCGCTCATGCACGACGATTTCTTTGATTAAGCGGTTGAGGGTGGCTGCGTCCAGCTCTGTGATATTGGCGTATTCCTGAATGGCTTCCACCCATTGTTTTGCGTCATTGGCAAGCTGGACTTCATCGGACAGCCGCTTCCTGCCCTCGGACACTTTTGCTTTAAGCTCCGCTTGCTCGGTCTGTGTCTTTTCCAGCATGGTGTTGAAATTCTGTTCACTGATACGCCCTGCAATCATATCCTCATAAAGCCGCATTACCATTTTGTCCAGAACCTCAATCCGTTCCTCGTCCCTTGTGAGGGAGCGTTCCATTGCTTCCCGCTGTTCCCGCTGCTCGGTTTCACAGGTATTGGTCAGGCGGTCGGCAACCGCTTCCCCGTCCATCAGGGCAGCTCTGGCACATTCCCTGATTTTCCGCAGCACATGGCTGCAAAGGGTGTCATAGTCAATCCGGTGCTGGGTGCAGTGGTTCTTTCCAAAGGCATTGTAGGTCTTGCAGGAATAAATCTGCTGGGGATGTTTTGCGTTTGTGTAGCGTATCGTCAGTGACTTCCCACACTCGCCGCATTTTATCAATCCGGCAAACAGGCTGATTTCATTGGTCTGCCCCGGACGCTGGCGAGATTTCAGCTTGTTCTGCACAATGTCAAAGCTCATGCGGTCAATCAGCGGTTCATGCTGTCCCTCCACCACAATCCAGTCCTCCGGCTTCTTTTCCCCAATCGTGCCGATTTTGAAACGGTAGTCTTTTTTCTGGGAAGCAATCGCCCCGGTGTAGACGGGATTCATCAAAAGGTCTTTGATAACGGAGAAGTCCCACATATACCGCCCGTTTTCCGGGTCTTTCTTTTCCCATTTGGTGCGGGTATTGCGAAGCCCCCGTTCCCGGTTCCACCATGTGGGGCAGGGGATTTTTTCTTCCTCCAGCCGTCTGCGGATATAGTTCGGACCATGACCGTTCAGGGCATATCCGAAAATCAGCCGCACAATCGGGGCGGTTTCCTCGTCAATGAGCAGATGGTTTTTGTCCTCTGGGTCTTTCCGATATCCAAACGGGGCAAGACACCCGGTAAACTGTCCTTTCTGCGCTTTCAGAAGATAAGAGGAATGGACTTTCTTGGAAATATCCTTGCTGTACATCTCGTTCAGGATATTCTTGAACGGGGCAATATCGTTGTTATCCCGCAGGGTGTCGATACCGTCATTCATGGCGATATAGCGGACACCGTTTCTTGGGAAAAAGTCCTCAATCAAATGCCCGGTTTGCAGATAGTTACGCCCCAGTCGGCTGAGGTCTTTCGTGATGACAAGGTTGATCTGCCTGCGCTCAATGGCTCTCAACATTCTCTGTAAATCAGGACGCTCCATGTTAAGACCTGTGAAGCCATCATCCTGATAGACTGCCACAACCTCCCATCCCTGCTTTTCGCAGTATTTTTCCAGCATATCACGCTGGTTTGCGATACTGGCACTTTCGCCTTGCAGGTCATCGTCCTTTGACAGCCTGCAATAGACCGCTGCACGATACCCTCCGGCAAGTGCCGAACCGATTGTTCTGTATTCCATTTCGTTCATCATAGCCATTTACCCACACAATCCAGACGGTATCTGGCTCTTTTGAACCTCATCTTCATTATACTTCATATCTTTCTTTTTAGCAAGATATTCTTTCGTATTTGTTTTGCCGTATTTCTGGGAAATCAGGCTGACGAACACATCGGTTGCGTCCAGTTCCCCGTCAAACACAGTAGTCACATGAATCTCTGTTTTGTTTTTTGCCATAGGCAGTTATCCTCCATACATGAAAATAGCCAGACAGAGGGTGTCGGCAACGAAGTCCGGCAACGGGCTTCAAAAGACCTTGCAAACAATCTCAATCTGGCGATGGTTACTATTTATACTTTTCTTTTATTTTTCTGTTGTTTTGGTTGTCATAGGGGAGAAAAGCCCGGAAATAAGGGGTTTTCCCCGGCAACCGGCTCGGCAACGGGATAGCAACAGGGGGTGCAACGGGCGGTCATTTTCAGAATGGAAGCTCCATCTGTTCTGTGACCTCCACAAAACCATCCATCGTTTTTTCAGACGGGTTGCATAAGTCCGTTGCCGGGTTTTCACGCTCCCAGCCCTTTTGTCTGCCATATTCGGAAAACATTCTTGGGTTCGGGAAGTACCGCCAGCCGGTAATGCACTGGTTCATAATCTCGTTGATTTCCCGGATTTCCCATTGCTTCGGCTCGTCAAAGGTATGGTTCAAGGCTTCCTTGTAAAGCTGCTTGGAACAGACCATGCTCCCGGTGTACTTATCAAGATACGCCTGTATCATTCCGGCTTTGGTGTCCTCCGGCATAAAATCCCGCTGGTGTTCTTTGAGATACCGTTGCATGGTGGGGCTGAAAGCCAGCTTGAACCTGCCGCTTCGGTAAATCTCCATAGCTTCTGCCCACATCTGCTCGATATAGGCTCTGGAAGCAGCTTCGTCCTCCAAAATGTGAACCTCGGCTTGCTCCGGGTACACCATGACCGGGATAAAGCGGCGGTTGCCGGAACGGTCAAGAGGCAGGAAGTCAAGGGCATTGGAAGTGCCGCCAAACACGCACTGACGGGGGCGGTCTGCCGGGTGGGTTTCATAAGGTATCTTGTAGACCTCTTTCTGTCGGCTTAAAAATGACTTGATTTCCTCAATGCTCTTGGCGTTGGCGGTTGCCATCATTTCCGACATTTCGATAATCCAGTGACCTTGCAGCTTGCGGTACACATTGTCATCGTCCAGCTTCCGCAAATCATCGGAGAACCACTCGTCCCGGACTGCCAGCAGACGGAAGAAGGTGGACTTGCCAGCCCCCTGACCGCCTACCAGACAGAGCATGATTTCAAACTTACACCCCGGCTGAAAGGCTCGTGAGATTGCACCCAGCAGGAACAGCTTCAACGCTTCATAGGTGTAATCGTCTGCGTCAGCCCCCAGAAAGTGCCGCAGGCAGAAACGGATTCGCTCTGTCCCGTCCCACACAAGGGTATTGAGATAGTCCCGGATGGGATGGTACTTGTTTTCATTCGCCACAATCCCGATGGCGTTATCAATCTTTTTCTCATTGGTAAGCCCATAGGTTTCTTCCAGATAGAGAAGCAGATACTTCATATCCGTATCGTTTAAGGCGGTGCTTTCTCTGTGGAAGCCAATGGGCTTTATGATGTCCTTGCGGTCAGTCAGGATGTTGTATGCGATAGCCCTGGAGAGCAGCGGGTCACGCTGGAATACGGTCAGGCAGTTCCGTATGCTCTGACGCACACCGCCTTTCTCGGTAGTTTCCAGCCCCGCCTTGATTTCCTCAATGCTCTGGGGCGGCTGCATGGCGTTCATGGTGTTTTTTAGTTCTTGCTGCGTCTGCGGCTGCAAGCTCTGCCATTCGCTGTTCAAGCTGTATCACATCCTTTCCGTAGTCCGTAATCAAAGCCGCTTTTTCCTCTGTTTCCCCGAACAGAAGCACATCCAGCAGATATTCCACTTGGGCTTGCTTCTGTAAGGCTTCCACAAACCGGGGATGAAAGGCTTCCTCCGGGGAGTGCGGGGCATATTCCTTTCTCCACACTCGAAGTAGGTGGAGATAATCGGCAAGAATACGGAAGCAGCGGCTCTTTGCTTCCTGAAACTGTTCCTCCTGGGATTTCTGCCGGGGCTTGGGCTTTTTCGCCTTTCCCGGCGGCTTCCAGTCCTCATAGGAAAGCCCGAAGTCCTGTGCCAGTTGTACGGCGGCTTCTTTCTTTCCCAGCCCATACAGAGCGGCGGCAAAATCAATCACATCCCCATCCGCACCGCAGCCGAAGCAGTGGTAACGCCGATCCAGCTTCATGCTTGGGGTTTTATCGTTATGGAACGGGCAACAAGCCATCCCGTTCCGGCCTACACGGATTCCATAATGCTCCGCAGCCTGTCTTGTTGTGACGGACTGCTTCACAGCTTCAAATACATTCAAATCTATCCCTCCTTGAAAAAAAGAAAAGCACCTGACATTCTCAATCTGAAAATGGCAAGTGCCTGTTAAAGTTCCATATCCTGTTGTTTGTGTTTTGTCTGCACCGGGGCAGTTCTTTGTGCTTTTTTCTCGTCCGCCTTATCCTGCAAGACTTCTTTGAGGGGCTGCTTCTTGGGCGGCTCTTTGCTTTCTTCTGTGCCGGGGGTGGCTTTCCGTACCCAGTAGCGGATGTCCCGCAGCTTCTTCAAATCCTCCTGTACCTCGGTCAACGGTATTTTCAGGGCTGCAATTTCTTCCAGAAGCGTTTCCTGCTCCTCTTGCAGTTCCTTTTGGGTGCTGTCCTTATCGTCCGGGTGCTTGGCAAGGTAGGCGGTGGCTTTCGCATACCGGGCAACCTCCGGGTGTTCCTGTTTGAATTTTTCCTTTGTTTTCTTAAAAAATATCTTCTGGTACTTCTCATAGACAGCCTTACATTCTTTGCAGTCTGTCCGGCTGGCAAGAATCCCGTCAATCACTTTGCTTCGGGCTTCCTTTGGCTTCATCTGATTGCGGTAATCTGCGGCTGATTTCCCGGAGGATTCCAGAAATGCTTCTAAGTCCTCCACAGTGGAAAGCCCCTTTTGCCGGAGATAGGACAGGGCTTCGCTGACTGCCTTTAAGTCCTGTGAAGTCCCCCGGTTCTGTCCAGCCCTTGTCCAGTCCTTCCGTTCTTCTTTTCGTATCGCCATATACTTCATCAGCAGATTGGGAAGAAGTGTTGCTTCCTCCGCCGCCTTTTGTGCAAGCAGCTCTTTCCGTTTTTCGCCCAGCTCGGTAATCCAGCCTTTGAGGTTTTGGATAAGCTGCCGGATGGACTTCATCAGATTGTTGGCAGCTCTGATTTCCCGGTTCAGGTTTCCGATATTCGTCTGGATACCCCGCTTTTCCATCTGCCGGACAGCAGCTCCCTCATGGACAGTAGGGACTATATCAAGCCCCTGTCTGGCATAGGAACGCAAGTCCACACGCTCCGGGCGGTCATTGGCTTCCAGATAGCGGTTCTGGATGACCTCCCATTCATGCCGCCAGATTTCACAATACTTCTGGTCGTTCCAGTCAACCGTATCCTCCTTGTGGCTTTTCCATCTTCCGGACGGAAGTTTGATCCGTTCCCCATTCTCGTCAAGGTCATAAACCTTGCGGCTCTTGGGAAGCCATTTCCCATGTTCGTCCATTGCCCTCATAGTGAGCAGGACATGGGCGTGGGGATTGTGTCCCGGCGGATGGGGGTCATGGATTGCAAAATCAGCAATCATGCCTTTGGAAACAAACTGCTGCTCACAAAACTCCCGTACAAGGACAGCGTACTGGTCAGGCGGTATCTCTCTGGGGATGGTAAGCACCCACCGCCTTGCAAGCTGGGAGTTCCATTGTTTCTCCACCGCTTCGGCGGCGTTCCATAGGGTATTGCGGTCTGCATATTTCTGTGTGGCATTTGCCGGAAGAAGGATTTCATTGTGGACGATACCACGCTTTTCCGGGTAGTGCTTCACTTCCTGGTCGTATTCACAGAACAGCTTTTCGCCGCTCTGGTAGGCAGCGGCGGCAACCGCAGACTGCTGTTGGCTTCGCTGTACAATCGTGATTTCGTTGTGTGGACATGGCATTTTGTGTCCCTCCTTTCTATGCTTGGTGGATGGGGTGGAGTTTTACCACCTCATTTTTGGCAGAAAAAAAGCAGGAGATCTTTTTTAGATTTCCTGCTCGGTGTGCCGCTTTGTAGGTGGCGGGTATTTAGTTGTGAAAGTTCGGGACAAGTTGACCCGATGTATAAGAAATAATAAACCAGAAGTTTACAAGCTAAATTTGTTACAACAAAAATGTAAATACTCTTTAACCGATATTTCTTTGCTATTCAAAATTCCAATAACAACAAATATAACTTCTGCAACTGTAAGATAGCAGTCTTTCAAATCAAAAATAAAAAGGGTAGGTATCTGCAAAAAATCTAAACTTCCACCCCAAAACACCTTATCAATCAAGCTACATAAACATCCCGATATGCCACAAATCATTATCATTTTTACCCAAAAACTTGTATGTGCTCTTTTTGCCTGATATAGCATATATCCTGATAAAAAGAGGAACAAAACAAACACATTCAATAAAATGGTAACAAACGGACTTGATAATAATTCGAAGAAATTGCCAGCATAAGATAAACGAGTATTTAGTTCTGGATTAAATCTTAAAACTTTGGCTATTATATCAAATTCGTATTTCATAAATACTTTTGAAATTACTATTTTAACCATCTGGTCAATTAGAACCAATAATGCCACAGGTATAATAAACGGCTTAAACTTTTCCATCAGTAATACTTCCTCTCAAATTATTATTTTATTATTTCTTCTTTTTCGATTTAGGGGTAGGCAATTCTTCATACATAGCATTAAACAATCCTGTCAAAAACTCTTTATTATCAACTTCATCTACCAACAACATTTCTTTTGCTCCCTCGTAAGGTAACTCATACGAAACCGTTGGCATATAACTTATTGCTGATTTTACTGGTTTGACAAGTAATCTATCATCATAGATACCGCCTACAATCTTACCACAATAATAAATGACAAATTCGCCCATCATAGCTCGATAGGTAATTTCATTCAAGTCAGATAACTGACCTAAAATAAATTCTAAATATTCTTTGCTGGATGCCATAACTTTACCTCAATTTCTAAATTTATTACTGACTTCATTATACTTTATTGCTTATCGAAAAGATAGCATATTTTATGAAACTTGTCGGCTGGGAACAGCTTGCAACGCAAGGTGTCCCCAGATGGCAAGTCCACAAAAGGGTAGCTGGCGGCAGCCAGCGCAGGGGAAGCGTAGCGTCCCCTGTTTGATTTGGAGCAGACCATGACTGCGGAAAATCACAGCCCTCCGGCGAGGAGCCTTCGGAGAACGCAATGCACCAACCTCTGGGTGGTGTATAATTGCGCCCTTAGTAAACTAAGGGGTTTCCGGCTTCTCCCGTTCCAGCATTTTTTTCAATAGTTCCTGCGTGTCCTGCCTGTGAAAAATGAGTTTCAACAACAGCATGACATCATCATCTGTTAGGCGTTCCGGCTCTTGCAGAAAACTTTCCAGCATACCGCCACGAGTGCAGAGCCGGTGCGTCCGTTCCTTTCGGGTAAGCTGCTTTAACTGGTGCTGCAATGCCTTTTCATCATTGATGGCTTTCCGCAGTTTCTTTTCGCTTTTCTCCAGCTCCCGGTTGAGCTTTTCCAGCTTCGAGGTATCAGGCAAGGGCAGCGTCCTCCTTTCCCGGTATCAGCACATAAATCCTATTCGGTTCTCCCACGCCCTGACGCACCCGCATGATAAGTCCGGCGTTTTCCAGTTCATTCAGAGAACGCTTGACCGTCATGGGACTGCGGGACAGGACTGCGGCAATGGCTGTGACAGGGAAGCAGACAAACAGGATTCCGTTCTCGTCCTCCTGCTCTTTGGATAGCATAGCGTCCAGCATCCGGCAGTACATGACCTTTGCGGTGCTGCTGACTGGAAATCCTGTCAACGCTCTGGGAAATGGCATACAGGGCGGCAATGGTGTGTCTATCGTCATAAATTCAAAATTCATTCGGTGTGTTCCTCCTTTTTCTTTGATCGTTTGGATAAATAACGGGGGCAGTCAATCACAACCGCCCGGAAGCTCTGCTTGCACCCATGCTGGCATTTCCGGCATAATTCGTTGTAAGTGACACGCCCCCGGTCATTGAGGTAAAAGGAAAGCTCATGCTTCCTCTTTTTGCTCATTCTCGGCATATTGTATTTCCTCCCGTTTTAGTGTATGGTTTCGGGGCGATTTTCGGCAAAATTACGGTCATAGAGCCGATTAAAATCTCCCGAAGTATCAGCGATAGGGTAGACTATCCCCCTATCAGATTGTCGTGTTTCGGTATCATTTCGGTGTCAGTTCGCCAGTTCTCCCCGGTGTCGTTCCTCCCCTGAATCTCACAGCGGCGTATCGCTCCCTTTGGTACGCTCGTTTCGGTCAGGGTTCCTCCACATCCCTGCCAAAAGTCATGGCGCTACATCGCCGGGGAAGCATATCCCACACAGGCTGGTCATTCGATTGGAATAATCCATCGATGAACTACCTGTATCATAGAACATTTTTGTGCCCTGTGCCGTATGTCCACAAAGTAGGAATTAGGGGTAAAAATCAGAAATTTCCACGATTGCGGAAAGTGTGATATAATCCAGATAAGCGGCAGCAATGAAACCATTGGAAAGGAGCGTGCGCCCATGAAAGGAGCAACAAGCATACAGGAACGCCTTTGGGAACTCCGCAAGGACAAAGGCTTAAATCTGGAAGAACTATCAAAGCTGACAGGCATTTCCAAATCAGCTCTTGGAAGTTATGAAAAAGAGGATTTTAAGGAAATCAATCATGGCAACCTTATCACGCTGGCAGACTTCTATGGGGTCTCTGTTGATTATCTACTGTGCCGGATAGAGAACAGGGAGCAGATCAACACACCATTGACGGAGTTGCATTTGAATGATGAGATGGTGGCACTGCTGAAAAGCGGTCGGATTAACAACCGTCTGCTCTGTGAGCTTGCTACACATAAAGATTTTATCAAGTTTCTTGCAGATATTGAGATTTATGTGGACGGGATTGCTACCATGCAGATTCAAAACCTCAATGCACTTGTCGATACCGTCCGGCATGAAATCATTGAACGGTATCGCCCAGGCGAAGATGACCCGCATTTGAAAGTGCTGCAAGCCGCCCATATCAGTGATGATGAGTATTTCAGTCACATGGTTCTGGATGACCTCAACCTGATTATCCGGGATATTCGGGAAGCCCACAAAAAGGACAGTGAGAGTGCGCCCCAGACCACCGTTGCCGATGAATTGAAAGAAAATCTCGAAGCAGTCGAAAATTTCAAGGGCAGCCGGGATGAAAAGCTGGTTGTCCTTTACTGCAAGCAGCTCGGTATCAACTATAAAAATCTGTCAGACGAAGAATTTCGCTGGCTGATTCGGATTCTCAAAAAATCAAAGAAAATGGGAACGCCTATCAGCCAGAGGAAAAAACGGTAAAAAAAACCGCTGTTGCATGGTTGGGGTGCCTTCCATGTAGCAGCGGTTCTTGCTGTGGTTATTATTTCATTCGTTTTCTTAATATCCGGCGATAATTTGTTTCTCCCTTTGGTGCGTCCTGTATAATTTCCAACACACCATCTTCAAGCATTTTATCAATGCGATTAGAAATCCATACATCACTAATTCCAAGTTGATATTTTCCTAAAACATTACCTATAACAATAGCCATTTTGAATTGCTCTGGCTGTTCCGCAATTTCACGAAGAATGAAACTATCATATATATCTTCTGAAACACTTTGCAATTTACCATTTAGCATTGCACGCAAAGGTGCATTTTCATTTTGAAGTTGATTCCATTTCATAGCACAAGCTGAAAGAAATACAGGCTTAGCTTTTTCTTGTAGAGTTATATATTTTCCCCATTCGCCAGGAGAAACCTCACCCCATGCTATTTTGGATGTCATAGTATTTTCTTTTCCATATTCCCAGGCAGGTAACTTAACCAAATAAATTGTTGTCTGACAGTTTAATGGTCGAAGTTGTTTCATAAGCCAGTACATACCGCAAAGTTCATCCGGATTATAGCTATACCAAATACGAACTTCTTCCCCAGCTACATATCGTTCAATAACCGAAGACAATGTAGTTTTAATTTTCTGTATTTTTTCTTCAACCTGATAGTCTAAATCCTCTACAAACCAGACAGACAGCATTTTCTTGAGAACATTTTTCCGCTGTTCGCCAATTCCATTATCAGAAATATCTCCCACACTAAGAGCCATATCAAAACAATAAACATCACTGCTCTTGCCTCCCAATGGAATAGCATTCTCCCAAGCAATATGTTCTTGTTCCTGTGCTTGAATTTGTGCTTCTTTCATTTCATCTGAAGATGGAACACTCCCATCTTCGTGCCTCATAAAGACCGAAACTGCACTTCCTCTATACTTTCCCTTACCGTAAGTTTGGGCAATTTTCAAACTTCCACAGGCACTTTCACCAAATACAATTTCAATCATCTTATATACCTCCGATTTAATTACTCCCGTATGAATAAATTATATCATGCAAAACAATTTCTTCTGCCCGGTTGTGAATGTTATTACAACGCTGCACCCATTCCATTTGTTGAGTTCGCTTCAATTCCTCTGTCACGCCCTCGGTGGCTTTCATCTGCTCCATGATAGTGTCTAACCGTTCCTGTGCCTGTTCGTTCAGGTCTGCAAGATATGTCCACAATTCTCCGGTCAGTATCAATGTATTCAATCTGGCTGGGTGGACTTCCCTTAAATATTCCCGGTGCATCCGTCCGTACTTTCCGATAGGGCGGTGTTCCTCCGGCAGTTTCAAGTCCGGGATGTAGTAATCTCCGACAAGGATATAATCAATTCCGTTTTCCGTTATTCTTGGTTTCAATTCTCTCATGTTCCTTACCTCCTGTGGAAGCAGGCTCGTCTGGTACTAACTCAATCACATCGGTAATCTCACAATTCAGCGTTTCGCAGATACGGGCTAATGTATCCATGCTGATGTGCTTTCCCTCTTTGCTCATGTTGGCAATCATATTTGTTGTCATACCAGCAGCAAGCCTTAAATCCTCTTTCCTCATATCACGCTCTAACAGTGTGTGCCAGAGTGGTTTATAGCTGATGTGCATATTGTTTTCCTGCCTTTCTATCCATACCACCGGGGCGGCTGCCCCGGCAGGAACTTTTCTCTTATTATAGCACCAATCTTGTGAAATCAAAATTTATTCTTGTATCCTGCCGCTGATACCGTCTGGATTGGTTTTCCTTTCTTTTTTGTTCCCTTTAATTAGCCATGAACTGCTTAATGCCCTGGCTTTTTGCTGATGTGTGATAAAGAAGTAGTAGAAGTGTAAAAAATTTTGCCGTTCCTATCCGGCGTTTGCGCATTGCGCCGGATAGGTCGGGCGGTCATTCGGGCAGGTCTACCTTGCCAACGAAAGAGTAATAAATATCAATGTCCTGTCTGCGTGTGCCGTTCTCGTCATAGCTGCACTCATGCACAACGATTTTCTCCACAAACTCACGCAAAAGGGTAGGGGTAAGTTCTTCAAAGCTGGTGTACTTGCGGACAACATTCATAAACTTTTCTGCGTTTACCGTGGCTTCCTGCGCTTTGGAAAGCTCTGCCCGGATAGCGGCGGCTCTCTCTTTCAGTTCTTTCTGCTCGGCTTCATAGTCTGCCGACAGCTCCGTGAAACGCTCGTCTGAAATGCGCCCGGTCACGCTGTCCTCATACAGCCGCTTGAAGATAGCGGATAACTCGCTGATACGCTTCTCGGCGGCTTCCAGCTCCTTTTTCCTTGCGGCGTTCCTGCGCTTGCCCCCGTCCTCGTTCTGCTCGATCAGCAGCTTCATAAACCGGGCTTCGTGCTTCGCTGCATAGCTGGTGACTTTCCGCAGATTGTCGGTCACTCCGGCGGTCAACAGGTCGGTGCGGATAAAGTGCGCCGTACAGTCACGGGTACGCTTCTTGTAGCTCCCGCAGATATAACAATCCTGCTTGCGGGTGGCGTTCTGGTAACGCTGCTGGTAAAGGACGCTGCCGCAGTCGGCACAAAAGAGTATGCCGGAGAATAAGCCCACTTCATCATAGCGGTTCGGGCGTTTGCGCTGCTTGCGTAACTCCTGCACACGCTCCCACATCTGGGTGTCAATGATAGGCTCATGGTGGTTCTCGAAAATCGCCTGTTTCTCAATGGGGTTCTCTACGCTGTGCTTGGTCTTGTAGGACGGCTTCTCCGTCTTGAAGTTTACCAGACAGCCCGTGTACTCCCTGTTTTCAAGGATATGTACCACGGTATTGGTCGCCCACTTGCACTCATAGCCGGGGTGGTAGCGGCGGGTGCTTCCCGTCCGACGGTATTCCAGCGTTCCCGGCGTGGGGATCTCCTGCTCTGTGAGCATACGGGCTATCTTGGTCGGCCCGTTCCCGGCAAGGCACAAGCTGTAAATCTGCCGCACAACAGGGGCGGCTTCCCCGTCAATGATAAAATTTTCGTCCTCGTCCATAAAGTAGCCGTATACGGGTTTGCTCGTGACGGGCTTCCCGCTCATACCCTTAGACCGTTTTACTGCTTTGATTTTCTTGCTCGTATCTCTCACCAGCCATTCGTTAAAAATGTTCCGCAGAGGGGCAAAATCATTGTCGCCCTGTGCGCTGTCCACTCCGTCATTGATAGCGATAAAGCGGACGCCTTTCTGTGGGAAAATCATTTCCGTATACATTCCCACTTGCAGATAGTTTCGCCCTAACCGTGACATATCCTTGACGATAACGGTGCCGACTTTTCCGGCTTCAATGTCCGCAAGCATGGCTTGAAAACCGGGTCTTTGGAAGTTCGCCCCAGAATAACCGTCATCTGTGTACCATTGCAGATTGGAAAAGCCGTTCTGCTTCGCATAGGTTTCAAGAATACGCTTCTGGTTTGAAATAGAATTGCTCTCACCTTGCAGCTCGTCCTCGTGGGATAATCTCGGATAAAGGGCGGTAATAAGGTTTCGGGTGGTCTGTCTTAACATAGTGTCCTCCATTTCCGACAGCCAGCCCCACTATTCCGTATGACTATCATACCACACGCCGGGGCTGGCTGTACAGTCCTTTCTGCTTCTTTACGTCCCGTCAAATTGCCGATTTTTGTGTAGCAGCTTCCGCTTCCAGCACTTTCAGCATTTTATCGGCGGCGGTGGCGGTGGTGTCCTGCTTGAAATAGCCGGAAACGACAAGGACAGAATTACCTATGCGGATTTCCGTCACGCAATCCGGGCGGCGGGTGCTGCGGTCATTCTTTGGGGTGTTGGTCATAGGCGGCTCTCCTTTCTGTTCATCAGCTTTTTCAGTTGTCCCATTTTCTCCTGCGCCGTGGCTTTTCGGAAGTTGCTCCCGGTAAAGCGGACAGGAGAACACATTTCAATCAGACGGTCATAAATGCGGGCGTGGGCGGTGTCCTCCGGGTGCTGCAAGTCCTCCAGCGTGAGATTAGTCGTGACGATCAGCGGCCTGCCGCTGCGGTAACGGCTGTCAATCACGTTGTAGACCTGCTCTAAGCCGTATTCCGTTCCCCGTTCCATTCCAAAATCGTCAAGGATAAGCAGCGGGAAGCTGCAAAGTCGGGAGATATATTCATTCCTGCCCTCAAAGCTGGCGGCAAGGTCACCCAATATCAATGCAAAGTTTGTCATGCACACGGGGATTTCACGCTCCATAAGGGCATTTGCGATACAGCCCGCAAAATAGCTCTTGCCTGTGCCAACGCCGCCCCATAGCAGATAGCCAATGTTGCGCTCTTTCATGGTTTCCCAGTTCTCCACATAGAAATGGGCGTGTTCCATTTGCGGGCACTTGCCGTTGTCGTTCTCAAACGTCCAGCCCTGCATAGCCGGGTCTGTAAAGCCCCGCCGCTTCAACCGCTCGACAGTTTCAAGGTGACTGCGCTGTTTCTCTGCGGCTTCCCGTTCCTCACGCTCTGCCCGCTGGCAGTCACATTCTGCCGGGTGGCGGTCACGCCCCAGCCATGCGGCGGTTTCTTTGGGGAAATAGCCCTCTTTGGGCTTGTGGCACTTCCCGCAGTATAAAAGCCCGTCCTCGCCGGTGTAGTCCTCCGGCTCCGGCGTGGTGTCGGTCATATTCAAAATCATTTCATCAAATCCATTCGTCATAAGCTCTCGCCCTCCTTACAGGTATAATCGGGTATGCCCTTTTTCGGGGCTTTCTTGGCTGCGTCCTCCTGCGCCCACTTGAAAATCGTGGCTGCATGGCTCTTGTATTTCCTCCCGCTGGAAGCGATATGGCAGGATAGGCGGTCAATGTAATACTCCCACTTGCCGGGAAGCTCTGTTTTCAGCCCGTCAAGCTCCGTATCGGAAAGAATGACATTGTGGTATCTGCCATAGGCGGCGGGGGCGGGGTGTCCCGTTTCTAACTCTCTCTCTTTTTCTATTTCTATATCTATCTCTTTCTCTAT
Organism: Blautia fusiformis; assembly: GCF_020686995.1. NCBI lineage: Bacteria > Bacillati > Bacillota > Clostridia > Lachnospirales > Lachnospiraceae > Blautia > Blautia fusiformis. The sequence continues at coordinate 13,004 of NZ_JAJEPT010000003.1, read as the reverse complement.
CTCTATCTCTGGTGGACAAATGTCCGCTCGATATGGTGGACATTTGTCCGCCCCTGTCTGCGGCAGGGCTTTTTGTTCCTGCAAAGCCAGCCGCGCCCTGCGCTTGCGCTCCCCCTCGGTAGAGGACTGGCCGATTAAAAGCTCAATGTTGCTCATGTAGAGTGCGCCGCTTGGCAAAGGCTCCACAAGCCCCAGCTTCATAAAGATTTTCAAAGCTCTCTCTACGGTACCTACCTGCTGGCGGGTAATGGTCGCAATCATCTGGGCGGTGTAGGGGATATTCTCGTCAAGCTGCAATTTCCCGCCGTTTTTCAGCGATTTCAAGTACAGCTTCAAGAGAATGTTGGAATAGATAACGCCGTCCTGCATACTTTCCAGCAGAACGATTGCATCATCGTCAAAATAGCTCTCTTTCAGCTTGAGGTAGTAATATTTGCGGTTATCTGCCATAGGCTGCGTCCTCCTTTTTCCAGCGTTTGGAATAATAGCGAGGGCATAGTATGATAACCGCCCGGAAGCTCTGTTTGCAGTCACGGGTGCAGCCCCGGCATAGGTCGTTGTAAGTGATACGGTTGCGGTGGTTGAGGAAGAAAGACCATTCCAGCCGCCGCTTCTTGCTCATTCTCGGCAATGGTAAGCTCCTTTCTGCCGTTCCTATCGGTGTAGCGGGATAGGGGGCATTTTCTGTATGTTCTCGGTATCATTTTCGGGCTTTTTCTGCCCTGTAAGCCCCGTTTGGAAGTCGGGGAGTATTGCGGTAAGGGTTCATATCATACCTGTATTTTTGTAGGGTTTCGGTATCATTTCGGGGCGGTCTTTAACGCTCCTGTTCACGCTTTTTCTGCTGGCTCGGTGCGCCCCTTAAAATCTGGTCGATATTGCGTCTGACTGTCTGAAGCTCCTGCGCCCGCTGGCGTTTCTCCCGGTAGTCGTTATATCCGGCGTTCTTCTGGACGGTAAGCTGCTCAATCTCCCTTTGCAGGGCTTTGCTGGCTGGCAGCTTGGTTATTCCATGCTCCCGGAAATAACGGGCGGCTGTGTCCGCTATGATAAAATCGCTTTCGTGCTGTTCCCGGTAGGCTCTCCGGGCTTTCTCCGATTTCTGCGCTTTCAGACCGTCACGGGCGGGCTTCGTGCCGATATAGCCCAAAAGGTTGCGCTGCAATTCCTTTTTCTCCCGGATAGCGGCTTCCAGCCCTTTCAGTCCGGCAAGGCTCTCCTGCGTGGCGGTGTTGGCTGCGGAAATGGCAGCGTCCAGCTCGTCCGGGGAAGAAAAGCCATACTGCTGGTAGAGCATGAGGGTAGCCGACATCTGTTTGAGGTTGTGCATGGTCGCCCACTTCTCATAGCCCCGTCCTTTCCCCTCGGCTCGCTTGGCGGCTATGTCTACCATGCGCTGTACAGCGTCATTGTTCGGGGCGTTTTTCGCTTCTTTTTTCGTCCGTAAGCGGTCTTTGATACTGCCGGGGTATTCCGCTATGGCTGCGGGTTTTTCGGCGGCTCTGGCGGCGTTCTGCTCCAAAACGGAGAGGACAGCAGCCCGGTCAAAATCGTCCCCCAGCTTCCGGGCGGTAATTGGCTTCGTCCTGTCCGGCGTGAGGTAACTTAGCCGCCCCCGGCTCTCCTTGACGGTCACACCATGCCGGAGAAGCAGGGCGGCAAACTCATCAAAGCCGGAAGCAGCGGCAAGGGCTTCCCGGATAGTCCGGCGCAGCTTCGCCTTATCCGTTTCAAACTTGGTCTGCCGGGGCGCGATACCGTCCGCAGCAATAGGGGCGTTGGCTCTGTCAAGGGCAGCCTGTCCTTTCTTCTGCGCCCAATACTCACGCTCGGTAATGCGTTCTTTGCTGCCGTTCAAAAGGTCTATCTGGTAAAGCCCCTCGCTGTGGCACATCTCCATGACTTCGGCTTTCAGATAGTTCATAGCTGCGTCCGTACAGCGGTGCTTGCAGCCTGCTTTCCTGTCCGCTGGCCTGTCCATGTGGGGCAGCATGGGAACCTCCGCAATCCGCAGACTGTTAATGACGATATGCACATGGATATTTTCGGTGTGGCTGTGTCCGTCCGGGTGGGTGCAGACAAGGGCCTGGTGTCCGGGGAAATGCTCGGCGCAGAACTTCTCGCCCAGCTCCTGCGCCCGATCAACGGTCAAGCCGTTGTCCGGGCCGTCCCGTGGGTCAAAGCTGATGATGTAGTGGTGGCTCTTTACGTCCTCCCGTTTCTGGTTCTTGCCGTAGCGGAGATTGGAGCGCATACAGGCAACGGCAAAATCCTCCCCGCCACAATTCAGAGAGGATATGCGGTAGTCTACCCTCGGTATGAGCCGCCCGTCTGCGTCAAGGGTGGGCTTCATGGTAAACTCGTCATGCTCGAATGTGAGGTATTTTTCAGCGTCCCCGTAGTTGGCATTTTTAGAGCTGATATGTTTGAGTATCGCCAACGGCTTCACCTACTTTCTGCAAGACTTCAAACTTCAAGGCGGCAAGGTCGGCGGCGGCTCCCCGCACTTCCTTTTCCAGCCCCCGGTAGGGGCTTCCGTATTCGTTCAGGCTCCGGGCAATCTGGTTTAAGTTGCCGCCGATTTTCCCGTACTCTGCCGTGAGCTTGGAGAGGGCGGCAAGCAGCCCGTCATTGACCGGGGAAACGGTGACAATGGGGCGTATGGTCGCTTTCCGTATGGCTTGCCGGATAAACTCGGACTGGCTGATTTCATAAGCCGCCAGCCGCCCGGTGAAGTCGGCGTATTCTTCATCGGTCATGCGGGTCTTTACCACATGACGGCGGTGGGGCGTATTGTATTTCTTTCGCATGGTCTGTGACCTCCTTTCTCGCCCGACAGGGCGCATAGCAGGGTTTGGGGAAGGCACTCCCCAACAAGATTCCCGCAGGGGCAAAAATAAGCGGAGAGCGAATTTTGGCACCTCGGTAGAATCTTGCTCTAAGAAAGTGACGGCTTCCTCTGTGTGGGCTTTTGCTGATACCTCCGGTGGGCGGGGCGTGGATTCTGCCAGCTATGCGGCGGGATTTCTCCCTCTATTACTTACTACGCACGGCAAGGCAAATCTGGCAAAGTTCCCCGGAATTTCTTTTCGTGTTTTCGTAACAGAATTTGACAAAAACGGAAGAATCAGTTCCGTTTTGCAGTGATATACGGACGGTTTCAAAAAATGCCAAACTTTCCGGCAATTATTTTTCCCCTTACTACCTACTACGGGAAAAAAGAAAATTTAGGCAATGTTTTCCAAAAGTATTTGAATTATTTTATTGCGGTGCAAAATCCGGCTTGGTTTTGGGCGCAAAAAAACAGGAAACCTTTTCTTGATTTCCTGTCTTTGGCTGCCGCTGATGGGCGGCGGTTATTCTGTTATCATTCCCCGGAAGCAAACTTGTAGCCCACGCCTAAAACGGTCTTTATGTAAGTGGGCTTGCCGCTGTCCGGCTCTATCTTTTTCCGTAGATTGCATATCACATTTGCCACGTTTGACTGGCAGCTTTCGCTTTCCAGGCTCCACACGGCTTCAAAGATTTGCGCCTTTGTGAATACCCTCCCCGGACTGGTGGCAAGGCAGCAGAGTGCGCCGTACTCTAAACGTGTGAGGGGAATGTCTGTGCCGTTTTTTAATACCCGGCGTTGGTGCAATTTTATTTCCAATCCCGGAAAAGTAAGTACGGGGGAGTGGGGCGGCTGCATGGCTTCCAGCGGTATCATATCAGCAAGGGCGGCTATGGCTTTCTCAACCGCTTTTTCTTCTGTGTCGTTAAATATAAGCATGACTATTTTTGCGACAAATCTCACCTCCTGTTAGGTAGGCTGTCCGTCAAAGCGGAACTGGAACAGGGCAGCGATAAGCCGCCGTTTAATGTTGTCCTCTGTGTCCTTGTTGACCTGTCCGTTTTCAAGGGAAGCAAGCCGGATTCGCTTGCTGTAATGCCGCAAAACCTCGTCAATGGCTTCCGGCTCTCCGCTGGTCGCCCGGACAATGGTTTCATACGGTACAAGTTTAGGATTCCTCATGGAAAAGCACCTCCATTTCTTCATGCAGCATTTGCAAGGCACTGTGTATGTGATGCCACGCCGTACTCCGGCAGCGTCCGTACAGTTCCCCGATTTCCTGCTGTGTGTAACGCCCGAAAAAATAAAGGTAAATGATTTCCCTCTTTTTCTCTGGCAGAGAGGACAGGGCTTCGGCAAGATTTCCATTTGTGAGGATAACCCTCTGACCGCATATCGTAACAGGGTATTGCTTGTAAGGGTCTATGAAATATGTGTCTGACGTACAAAATGGATAAAACTTTTCTTCTGTGAGATATTCAAAGGATATTTCCCTTTGCCGCCGTTTATCCCTGTCACGCCATGCGTTGATTGCTGCATAGTGTATGACAACTCTGCAAAAGGCATTAAAGGTGTACTCGATATGCTCCTTATATGCTTCTGTGCAAGGCATAAATAGTTCCCCCTTTCTCCCACATAATACGGCGTATGGTTTATAAGACACTTGTTATTTCAAGGTTTCTACTGTGAATGAAGCAGAATTGCCCGAATTATTATCCCGTAAAAGTTTTTGTGCTTCCGCTTCGGAAATTTCCTTAATCTCCATAACTCCATTTTCACTATTTTCAGCAATGGAAAGATATATACTGCCACTGTTATTAAAATAGATGATGGGTTTTTTAGTATCAATGAATATACCAATTATCTGGTCGTTGTAGTACCAATACCCATCTTTTGGGTGATAAACTATGCCATAGGATTCATAATCTTGGAGCGTATTCATGTTTTCTGTCTTATCTCCAGATTCCATGCTGTAAGATTCATGATTTCTAATCATATCTCCATTTTCTGTAGAAGTGCCAGCGGGCATTGATTTAAGTCCTGAATTTTCATACTTTTCTGTATGCCTGTCATAAACTTCTTTTGTGCATTCCCGAATACCAATAAGTTTATCGTTTGTATCCCGTTCCGCTTCAATATCCACTGTTCCCGTAAAGAAATTGGTAAAACTTGCGCCGCCCACTGGGTCATTAAAAAATCGGACAACATTTCCCTTGTAAGTGTAGCACTTGCTATTCTTATCATAAATCAATCCATATTCTTCATATATCCCATAGTCAATATTACCGCCGGGCAGTTCTGCCGCCGTATCGTAATCTGAAGCATTCTCGGAAGCATGTATTGGTTTGTACTCCTGTTCTTCAAAAATTGGATTATTATTAGCTTGGGCGGAAGTTGCAAATGCTGTAGCTACCCCGACAACAATCAGACACGCCAGTACCAGCGAAAAAATAGTTGTTTTTTTTGTTTTCATAATAGCAGTTATCCTTTCTTCGATAGCATTTTTACTAAAGCTGTTACAAAATGGCAATAGCCCACTTTTCGTTGCTTCCATGTTGATAAGCATTAGCGAATAGGCAGATTTTGATTTTTCTCCAAATTGTCGTATGACGCTTTCATCACAAGCCAGTTCTATATCACGGTTAAAAAGAATATACATCACCCACACAAAGGGGTTGAACCAATGAATACAAAGGGCAAGTGTCGCAATCAGCTTTGTTACAGTATCATAGCGATAAATATGCACATATTCATGTGAGAGGACATATTGCAGTTGTTTTTCATTTTTCCAGTCCATTTTTTTCGGCACCAAAATAACAGGACGGAAAATGCCATAAGTTAATGGGGCGGAAATCCTATCAGATTGCTTTACCAAAATTGGACGTTTCAATGGGCGTTCCGCCAGCCACTTTTCTACATAATGGTTGTGGACGGGTAAAGCTGTCCGAAATTCAATCAGACAACGCAAATAGGATATTACAAAAAACAATGCGATAAGTATTATTCCTGCACACCATACAATAAACCACATGGAAACAGATGATAAAATATTCTCTGGCGGCTGTTCTGCTCCCTGTGTCGTAACAAACAGCCCTTGCATAGTGGGAATGTTGTAATCTGTTCCAGCTTCCGGCAATGTTGTAGAAGATATGCTATGAGTTACCAACGTATAAACACTAAACATTGACGGAATCGAAAACGGGATAAGCAGTCTTAATATCACCAATTCCCATAAAACAAGAAAAGTCTTTTTCGGCAGTTTATTGATTGCCACCGCACGGATAATCACTACCGCAGTAATGAAAGCAGCCCCCGAAAAGCTCATTTGCAGTAAATTCATTTACACCACCTCATTCCAAATCTTCCACAATCTGCTTGAGCTTCTGAATCTGTTCAGCGGAAAGCTTTTTTCTGCCTAACAGGGCTGCAAACAGTTTGTCAACTGAACCGTCATAAATCTTGTCAACCAATTCTTTTGTTTCCGCTTCCTGTACTTCTTCTTTGGGAATAAGGGCATGGCACATGAAATTAGGCTCGGAACGTTCAATCGCCCCTTTTTTGATACACCTTTTTATCAGTGTGTAGGTAGTATTCATGTTCCAGCCAATTTCTTTTTTCAGAACGTCGGATATGTGTTTTGCAGTGGTGTCGCCCTCGTTCCAAAGCACACACATTACTTTCAATTCTGAATCGAAAAGTTTAATATCCATTTGTTTCCTCCTTTCCACAAGACCGCAGTAGTTTCTGCTTGATTACACATTACACCTTTCTTAATCGGTTGTCAACACTACCGCAGTAGTGTTAAGAAAAAATTCATAATTTATTTTCTTGAATAGATAATGAAATGAGAGGGCTTCCGCAGCAGTCGGCACTGTGCGTAATGTGCATAACTTGCTATCTTATGGAGTTGTGGGAAAGTCCGTTTGCAGAATGTGGGAAAGCTGCTCTTTAGCTTTTCCATGTTCTGTGAACGGACTTTTCCATAACGGAATAGCAAGTTATACACATTTCCATGGTGCTTGTCGTTTGCTCTTTGGTTCGGAATAGTGTGGTGCTGGCGGTCTATCTCTTGTTTTCGGTTGTTTGCTTCTTTACTGTACATGAGCATTTGCCGCAGGGTTGTCCGACCCGTAACCTTCCAGAAGGTTGATGACGCCCCATACCGCCAGACCAGCGCCAAGAGCCATGACCAGAATTTTAAGAATGTCGATTGCCTGATTGAAAAATTCCATATACGTTCCTCCATTTTGTTTGTTTGATGGTTTTGGGTACAAAAAAAGCCGCCCACATCGGCGGCGCTTCGGGTCATCATGGCCCGAAGTTACACAAACTCGTCGCTGTCCAGATCATCGAAATTCAACAGGTCAGCTTCTTCGTCCGTGTCGGAGCCGTCCACTTTGTACACCGTGTATTCGTCCTCCGGCTTTAGTCTCAATGGCCGGTGGCGGAACAGGCTTTCCAAGCGGAAGGCGTTTTTCTTTTTATCAAATTCGGCTGTGTACTTGTAATTCGGGTGCTTTTTCAAGTCATACTTCGGGGACAGGAAGGGCGGGAGCCCCCGAAGCTGCAAGATACATTTATCCCCGGGCATGGTGGTGATCTCGCTGGTGGTCATCAGTTCCCGGCCAAGCCGCTGCATATTTTGGCTGTAACTTTCAGACTGTCCCCGGCTTCGGCCCTCGGTCTGCATAGAGATGGTGGCCTTGCCCAGCCAGTTTTCCGAAATATCCTTTAGGGTGGAAGCCTCCCGGCCTCCGAGGAACACGATACTGTCCATGTTTCCCATGATGGTTTCGGAATGGTCTTTGTACAATGCCTTGCACTGGCTCATAGCCTGATAAAAGAGCGTCAGGCTGATCTCCCGGGAACGAATGACGGCCACAATCTTTTCCAGCCCCGGCACCTGCCCGGTGTTGGCAGCCTCGTCCCATAGCACCCGCACATGGTAGGGCAGACGCCCGCCATAGGTGTTATCAGCCCGTTCACACAGAAGGTTGAACATCTGCGAGAAAGCAAGGGCAACCAAAAAGTTGTAGGTGGTGTCCGTGTCGCTGATAAGGAAGAACAGCGCCGATTTTTCGTCCCCCAGCTTATCAAGCTCCAGCTCGTCATAAGACATGATCTCCCGAAGCTGGGGAATATCAAAGGGAGCCAGTCTTGCACCGCAGGAAATCAAAATGCTTTTGGCTGTCTTGCCGCTGGCGAGCTTGTATTTCTTATACTGCCTCACGGCGAAGTGCTGGGGGCTGCGGCGTTCCAGCCCGTCAAACATATAGTCCACCGCATTTTTGAAGGTTTCGTCATCCTCCCGGACTTCCATGCTGTTTATCATTTCCACCAGCGTATTCATGTTGCGTTCTTCTTCCGGCCCCTCAAAGACGATGTAGGCCACAAGGGCGCAGTACAAGAGGGTTTCGGCTTTGGTCCAGAACTCGTCGCCCTCCTTGCCGTCGCCTTTGGTGTTGGCAATCAAGGCGGTAACGAATTTCAAAACATCGCTTTCCGTCTTGATATAGGCCAGCGGATTGTAGTGCATGGATTTTGAAAAGTCGATACTGTTGAACACCCGCACCCTGTATTTCTCCCGTTGCAGAAACCGCCCGCACTGGTCGAGGGTGCCGCCCTTCGGGTCTACCACCACATACGAGGAATGGGCTTGAAGGAGCTGCGGGGTCAGCCAGAACCTTGTCTTTCCCGAGCCGGACGAGCCGATGACACAGGCGTTTAGGTTCCGGGCATTGGCGGGTATCTTCGGACGGGTGTTCATGGTAAGGAACTCCGTCCCGGTCAGAATGACATTGTTCTGAAATTTTGGGTCAACAAACGGCTTTATATCCTCCTTTGTTCCAAAGCGGGCGGTGCCGTATTCCGCATCCCGCCGGAATTTTTTCGCCTGCCTGATCTTTGACTGTATCAGCAGATACACCCCAGCCGCACCGGCAAGGCCCACCAGCAGGTCAATACCTCCCAGCCCCGGCCAGTAGGTTTCAAAGGCTTTGGGGAAGGTATCGAGCATCCCCATGAGCTTTGTCCCGAAGTCTGTGCCGGGGGCGATCCGGTAGGCCGTCCCGATTTTGGAGAAGAACCAGAACACAAAGAGGTACGGCAGGTTTGGGAGTACATATTTTCTGATTTTGTCACTCAACGTCCGTCCTTCACCGCCTCTCTGGTTCGCTGCTTTTCCTTTGCCTGTGTCCTGATCTGCTCCGTGAATTTCCGAAGCTGGCCGAGGATGGAAGCCTTGTCCTGCTCTTTATTCAGCACCTTTGCGCTGTACTTCTGGAAGGCCGCCGTGATAGCGTCCGCCTGATTGGCTTTGAAAAACAGCAGGTAATGACCGGGGCTCACTTTATGGAAAGCGTAGTCCACATGGAACTCCTTCGCGATCCGGTCAAAATCCTTTGGAGCTCCCACATAGGGCATGGCACTTTTGCCGCCATAGTGGTTCATCAGCTTTTTCACGCTCTGGCGTCCCTGCGGGGTCAGCGCCTTCCGGTGGTGCTTTTGCAGCGCCCGAACCACCTTGCCAAGAGCGGCAGCCAGCACTTTTCCTGTGAGCTTCGTTGTCCTGATTGAAAGGGCAACCGTTTTTTGGTTTACTTCTTCCTGCATAAAACCTCCTTTCCGTCGGGGTTCCCGCTATCCGGGAGGCCCCCGTACAGTCTCGGGGAACAGAAAACCTCGGGCCAATGTGGCCCGAGGCTTACCGCTCGGCATCCCTGCCGGACGGAGCTTTCTTTTCCGGCTCCGTCTGGACTTTTTCGCCCTGTTCCCGCATGGTTTGCAAGATAGAGGGCCTCTTTTGAAGCTGGGAGGGCTTTTCGCTGGACAGCGGCTTGATACATTCCAAGCGGTCAGCCGCCCGGATGGCGTTGTCCGTGAGCTGCCTCTGCCATGCGCCCACGCTGGGAGCCCAGCGGAAACCGTTGCTTTTCAGCTCGGCCCGGGTGTCCGCGTCAGGCTTTCCGTCAAAGAACACCTGCAAGCGGTTGTCCTCCCGGTTCATTTCCACACGGCCCCCATCGAACTCCCAGCCGGAAAATTCCTGCTGTGCCTGTTTGGAAAGCTGTTCGATACGGGCCTTTACCCGGCGGATTTCCGCATTGTTGTTGGTAAGCTGGTAGCTTTCAAAGGGCCTCGGATCGCTCCGCCAGCTTGACGCCATGCTTGCTTTCAGCTTTTCGATCTGATCCGGCGACAGCAGCGCACAGCCGTCCAGCTTGCCATGCTTGCGGTAATAGGCGTTGACCTCCTTCATAATGAGCTGGGAGCGTTCCAGCCCGTCCAGCTTCTTCTGGAGCTTTTCAATCGCTGCCGGGTCATCGGCGCTGATCCCGCCCATGCCGGTACTGCGTATCTTATCCAGCAGCCCTTGAATATACCGCCATTCCTCCATGTTGCTGTCCCGGGCCCGGTTCTGTTTTTCCTTCTTTCCCACCGGGAAATTGGCAGGTCCGGCGATCATCACAGAGGGAACCCTTGCGTCAATGGCAAAGCCCTGGTTCATGTTTTCGGCCAGCTTGCGGGCGTAGGTGTCTAACAGATGGTCAATCTTCTCATGGTACATGGGGTCCACCCGGGATTTCTGCTGTTCCGCTATGGCGGCGGCCTTGTCCACCATTGCCCGGTATTCCGCCGTTGCGCTCCCTTCCTTGTAGTCGGAAAAGCTGTTCATTTCCTTTGCCCGGCGGGCGGCTCCTTCATTGATAGTGTAATAGTTGATGGTATGCACCTCCTTCATGCTTCGGGCCATGCTGGCCCGAAGTCTTACCGTTCTTCATGGGAAGGCCCCGCCTTGTCCTTTTTCGGAGCGGGCGGGGCTTCTTGAAACCGTTTGAGTGCAGCGAGAATGGAGTGGACAGGCTCGGCCTTTTCAGGATAGGCAAATATCCGGTGTTCCGGCGGAATGTCCTGCGGCCCGTGGTAATACTCCTTGAAGCCCTCCGGGACTGCCGACACGTACCCACCGGGAGCGAATACGCCGCCCTCGTTGATACGCACATCCCGCCCGTATGCCTCATAATCGAAGTAGTTCTGAATGTGCTCCGGTATGTCGATGGTCCCAAGCTCGTCGGCGTAAAGACGGCCCAGCCCTTCATCATCAGAAATATCCGGGTAAAAGCGGTACAGGTCAAGGTTCTGGGTCAGGTTTATCAAATCCTTCACGCTCCGTATGTGGTTTCCCAAGACAAGAGCGGCTTCAAAGGTTTCCAGTCCGCCCTTATCCCGTACTTCCAGCAGGGCGTGGCCCAGCTCGTTCAGCTCGTCGATGTTCTCACATTCGTAGAGATGATCGTAGAGCCCCAGCACATCACTGTCAAAGCTGGTAAAGAACACTTCGCTGTACCGTTTCCCGTCTATCCCGATTTTGGCAAGGGCGGCCTGCAACTCCTGTGTCGTCATGGGGAAATGTACCGTTGTCCCTACCTCGATCCCCATCAAGGGGTACAGGGCTGTATTGGTTATATAGGCTTCAAACATGGGCTCATTCCTCCTTTTCGGCCCGGTCAGCCAGCACCTCATAAATCCCGGCCATAATGTAATCGGCGCAAGGGAGGGCAATCGCGTTTCCCAGCGCCTTGTAGCGTTGCAGAGGCCGGATCTCCACGCCGTCCGCCCCGTACTTTGTCCAGCCCTCCGGCAGCCCCATCAGCCGTTCGCTTTCCGTTTCCGTCAGAAAACGGATACAGCCGCCCTCATACCAGAAGGCAAAGGGCGTTACATCACTGGCTAAAAGAGTGGGAAAAGGGTCAGTTGGTAATCCGAAGCTGTTTCGGAAGGCCGTTTCTTCCTGCCTTTTTGCCGCTCCCCGCATACGAAAGCACTGAAAGGGGTGGATGACTGGTATCTGCCGCCCTGTTTCAAAAGAAGCTGTTCGATCTCCTTCGGCGGCGGCCCGCCCTCTCCGCAAGGCGGAGGAAGTGGGAGCATTGGACGGGGCTTAAATAGTATGTCTGCGGCACGTCTGCCTCCAAAATCCGCCACGACGAAAATCCGCTGCCTTCGTGCCAGCCTTCGGGAGCCTGCCCAATACTGGGCGTCCATGAGCCGCCAGCACACATCAGGCGTTCCCCCTCGCACCATTCCGGCGTTTCCCCATCTTCCCGAAGGAGGCATTGGAACTTCGGTGTCCGAGAAGGCGGATAGGACGGCTCTAAAGTCCATCCGGTCATTTGTAGAAAACGCTCCCATGACGTTTTCCCAAACAGCGATAGCTGGATATAGGTTATCAGTAGCATCCCTCATTTCCTGTATGATACGAAACGCCTGATAGAACAGGCTTGATTTTGCCCCGGCAAGGCCGGAGCGGTTGCCGATCAGAGAAAGGTTCTGACAGGGGGAACCGAAGGTAATTATATGGACAGGTGGGATTTTCCCGCCGTCCACCTTCGTAATATCCCCCAAATGCACCATGTCGGGAAAGTGCCTTTTGGTTATGGAGATGGGCGCTTTTTCAATCTCACTGGCCCATACCGGACGGATACCGCACCGGGAAGCAGCCAGAGGGAACACGCCAATCCCGTCGAAAAGGCTTCCCAGCTTAATGTCCGGCATGGCCCGGGGTACCATGTCCCTTCACGGCAAGCACCCCTTCCAGTGTGGTCGCCGCAATGCCCAGCCGCCCGGCAACCGCAATATCGTTTTTTACATCCTCGTCCACAACGCTGCCACAGACGATCAGGGTATGGGAGCGCCGCAGCATATCCCGGCGCATATCAATCCCGGCCTTATGTTCCTCGGGAACGCTGTCATTCAAAAACAGCGGCAGGTACAAGAGCGGGCAGATTGGGGAAAAGCCCGCCTCATAAGCAAGGCGGCAGTAGTGGGCCGCCAGCTCCATATCAACATCCGGCTCGCCGCTCCATGCGGCGGTCAGGTATGCTAAAGGTCGTTTCATTGGTTGAGCCTCCATTTCTGTTTTGGTTTAGGGAAAAGCAAGAGTTCGCCCAACCCCTCCGCCCCTTCCCCCGGGAAGGGGAACGGCTCTGGAGAATTTATATCCCCGTCGCTTGACCGGGAAAAAGCATAACCGGGAGAAATCCGTCAAGGGTGCCTCTGGCACCGCCTGCGGCGGCGCTGCCCTTGACTGATTTTCCCGGCTATGCTACGGAATAACTGGCGACGGGGAATAATTTATATCTCCAGAGCTTCGGGGCGCGGGGCAGAGCCC
>NZ_JAJEPT010000039.1:0-1083 GCF_020686995.1 Blautia fusiformis | reverse complement strand
GTCTGTCTCTCAGACAGCTCGTTTATTTTATCTCATCTCTTTTTGTTTGTCAAGCACTTTTTTAAGTTTTTTTCAAACATTTTTGAGTTAAGATTTTGTTGTCGTTTTGTTGACGACTTGGATACTTTATCATATCTTCTGTCTTTTGTCAACTGCGAATTTCATTTTTCTGAAATTCTTTTTAATTGTTTGCTTTTTAAGAACAATTATTTGCGACAGCTTAGTTATATTACCATAGGGTTTTATGCTTGTCAACCATAAAATTCAATTTTTTTAGATTTTCCTGGAAGTTTATCTTAAAGGGACAATTTCTTTTCTTTTATTATCCTATTATCTCCCTGTTTATTATTTATTATATATATGTTTTTTATAAGTCTCTTCGCTGAGTGCGCTATGCCGGTCGCATTTTCAATGCGGTAAGTGCGAGGGAAGGCGATCTCAGAGTTCCGTAGCCCGAACGCCCTCCCTCGCGCTCCCACCCCGTTGGGCACGGAAGGAGTTCTTCGTTGTTGTGTGTGCTGCGTTGTTGACTTTTTTCTGTATGCTGCGGTACTCAGAGTGGAACGTTGTGCCGATCTGGTTCCTGTATTCTTTGATATTTATGGTGCAACGCTATGCCGATCTGGTTCCTGTATTCTTCGATATTTATAGTGGTACGCTGGGCCGATCCGGTCCTGTATTCTTCGATATTTATAGTGATACGCTATGCCGATCTGGTCCCTGTATTCTTCGATATTTATAGTGGAACGCTGGGCTGATTCCGATCCTGTATTCTTCGATATTTATAGTGGAACGCTGGGCCGATTCCGGTCCTGGATTCTTCGATATTTATAGTGATACGCTGGGCCGATCTCATTTCTGTATTCTTCGGTGCTTACAGTGGTACACTTCGCCAATCTGGTCCCGGGGATTCTTCGGTACTTATAGGAATATTCTGTACCAATCTGGCATTTCAGGACAGGACGCCCAGTCCGCTTCCGTCCCCCGCATGTTTTTTTCTGTCGGCTGGAAGTGTCAGCCAGAGGAAGGTGGCATCGGGCCGGGCTGCTGCGGAGGAGGGGTGATTACTACTTGGGCTGCGGG
>NZ_JAJEPT010000038.1:0-1092 GCF_020686995.1 Blautia fusiformis | reverse complement strand
TCCTTTTGTCCCTATTTGTTAAGGGCTTATTCTCCTGTATTTGTTGCTTGAATCTATGTGCCATAGACAGTTTAAGACTCCATTTTGTATATTCTGTATGTTCTTCTTCTGTCCATTCCGATTCAGGCTTTTTGAATTTTATGACATCCGGTTTAAAATTTTTCATAATATATCCGGCATAGTCTGCGACCGGAATTGTTTTAGGTATTTCGTTATTTATAATTATATTTCCTCCACATCTTCTTTTTCCCTGATATTTCCAATTGCCTCCATTAAAAAAGCGTATCACCGGTTTTGCCAGTAATACGCTTCGTTTTGTTGGTTGGTTTGCTACAGAATAATTGTTTTTACAAATTATAGAAAAATGCTAGTTACTTCTGTACAATTCTTATCCTTTCGCAAACATGATTTTTCTGTTTTTCGTAAAAATCGTTATCCTCTGTTTTAAGCAATATTTGCTTGTTTCAGACGATTAGTAGTCTAAATAAAACCAGAATTTTATTTAGATTTTGTTACTGTGAAGTGAGAAAGCACTATTATTGTTGTCTTATTCTCATTCAGCCCCTATACTATATATACAGCCTACCGCCATAGGTGAGTATTTAGAAAGGAGCTTTGAGAATATGGATAACAAAGATTTTCACTCTATCATACGTAATGCTTTGACAAATTATCTTTTTGAGCTAAATCAAAGCTGTTACGAACAACCAGAATGCAAAAAAGCCACATCAAAATGTGTTGACTATTTAGACTCAAATTTAATAGATGAACAATGGCTATTAAATAATCACCTGGTTGTATATTCTGCTTGTTGTTGTTATCATAAATCGTTGGATTCCTCGATTAAAGAGGCTCATGTTTCATCTGATGAAGAATCTCTTGCTAAACTTCGTAAAGAACGAGAAGTCATAATTCGCCTAAAGATGTTTTATAAGAACCATCATTTAGATTTTAACAACCCATTGCTTTAACAATATCATCGTCTTTCAGCTCAACACCGACTCTTATTTTTTCAATAAGATCTCGCTGCCAATCTTCTAGTTCGTCCACTCTCCATTCACTGATCTCTTGTGCAACGAAGCAGCGTTCCCT
>NZ_JAJEPT010000037.1:0-1154 GCF_020686995.1 Blautia fusiformis | reverse complement strand
AGAGGGTGAAAGCCCCGTACGTGAAAGCAGAGCTGACTGAGCAGGATCCGGAGTACCACGAGACACGAGGAACCTTGTGGGAAGTAAGGGGGACCACCCCCTAAGGCTAAATACTACTTAGTGACCGATAGCGCATAGTACTGTGAAGGAAAGGTGAAAAGGACCCCGGGAGGGGAGTGAAAGAGAACCTGAAACCCTGTGTCTACAAGCTGTGGAAGTACTTTATATGTACGACCGCGTACTTTTTGTAGAACGGTCCGGCGAGTTACGCTTACTGGCAAGGTTAAGCACTTCAGGTGTGGAGCCGTAGGGAAACCAAGTCTTAATAGGGCCAGAGTCAGTAGGAGTAGACCCGAAACCGGGTGATCTATCCATGTCCAGGTTGAAGCTGCCGTAAGAGGTAGTGGAGGACCGAACCCACATCCGTTGAAAAGGGTGGGGATGAGGTGTGGATAGGGGAGAAATTCCAATCGAACCCGGAGATAGCTGGTTCTCCTCGAAATAGCTTTAGGGCTAGCCTCGGTGTGAGTCTTGCGGAGGTAGAGCACTGAATTTCCTAGGGGGCGTCAAAGCCTACCGAAGAATATCAAACTCCGAATGCCGTGTAGATATCACCGGGAGTCAGACTGCACGAGATAAGTTGGGCGGTCAAAAGGGAAAGAGCCCAGACCTACAGTTAAGGTCCCAAAGTGCGCGTTAAGTGGAAAAGGATGTGGGATTTCGAAGACAACCAGGATGTTGGCTCAGAAGCAGCCATACATTCAAAGAGTGCGTAATAGCTCACTGGTCGAGAGGTCCTGCGCCGAAAATGTCCGGGGCTGAAACGCGCCACCGAAACTAAGGAATCTGAAAAGATTGGTAGAGGAGCATTGCATGCGGGAAGAAGCAGTACCGGAAGGAGCTGTGGACTGCATGGAAGAGAGAATGCCGGAATGAGTAGCGAGATAGAGGTGGGAATCCTCTAGGCCGAATATCCAAGGTTTCCAGGGTAAAGCTGATCTGCCCTGGGTGAGTCGGGACCTAAGGTGAGGGCGAGAGCCGTAGCCGATGGACAACAGGTTGATATTCCTGTACTGCAGTATGACAGAACTGTGGGGACACGTAAGGAGAGCGGGAGCCGGGAATGGAAAGCCCGGTACAAGCGAGGTACCAGT
>NZ_JAJEPT010000036.1:0-1382 GCF_020686995.1 Blautia fusiformis | reverse complement strand
TTGATTGTTTTGTTTACATCCGCCAAGATGCAACTCAATCATACCTTGAGGTTCTTTTTTATTCAATTGGCGCTTTTTATGAATTACAGGAATGCTCCTTTCAAGCATATTCAGCACTTATATATTGCTTCCCAAATATTTTAAAGAAAAGCGTACCACTATTTTAATGATACGCTCATCATTATTAAATCACTTCAAAATGCTTCAATGCATCCTTTATTGCTTCAACCTTCTCTGGAGTTGGATGCTTCCTCGGCTGTTTCAATTTCTCTACCGCATTAGGAGCATCGTACATCGGCAAGCCTAAATCTCTCTTTACCTCTGCAATATATGCGGTATGTACTTTGAAGCCGTATTTAGCTTCTATGTACTCCTTTATCATTTTGTAGGTCACTCGTTCTTTGGGCTTATAGCTTTCCGCTCTTTTAGCAATATTATCAAGTGGAACTTTTCCCTCACCCTCGCCAAACTCAACTTTTACGTTGATATGTCCGTCTGGCTTTTTGTGGGAAAGCAGTACTACCGTCTCCACATGCGGTGTCGTTTTTCACTGCTTTAACAGTACGCGAACCCGCATAGTTACTGAGTTTTTACACCCTTTGACAGGTTGCTAATATCTGCAATCATAAGGTTAAGACATGGCGTACAGACCGTTTGACTTTGTAAACGTGTGGCGGGTACGCCGATATTTTGTAACACTTTTATAATACAAAATTATTCTAAATACTGCTACCATATTTGGTAATATATCAGTACGCCGATTTGTTTTGGGCATTTTTGCGAATGGCATTAACACCCTTTCAATGTTCACTTTTATTGAAACCGATATTTTCCTTTTCCATGTCCTGTTACAGGTACGATTACCTCACTATCAACCAACAGTTTTATTAACTTGGAAGCTCTTGATGGCTTTAATCCAGTAATTTCTTCAACTATCGTTCTTCCGAAACAATTTTCTTTTCCACATTTTGAAAATATTTCTACTGTATGATTTATTGTTTTTTCTGAAATCGTATCTGAGAAAGAAAGTAATTTATTTCGAATGTCCACTTTTGTGCTTTCAATGTCCACTTCTCCACTCTTAATGTCCACTTTTACTCTTTCAATGTCCACTTCTTCTGTATATACTTTTGCCATGGATGCCGTTCTCCTTTATCTGATGTTCCTATTGTAACGCAAAGATAAAGAAAAAGCGAATCAGGCAGACAGGGTATTCGTCATTTTTACTAATAGATGAATACTCTGAAAACCTCAAAAAACTATTAGTTTTTCGGGCTTTTCAGAGTACTTATCCACAAGCCCTGTAAAGGGGCCTGAAAGTACTCCTGAATAAATGAAGGCAGCGGAATTATGAAAAGTGGATAACTCTTTTTCGGGACTTA
>NZ_JAJEPT010000035.1:0-1725 GCF_020686995.1 Blautia fusiformis | reverse complement strand
CCGTAAAATGAAAAACTAATTTCCACCCTCAGCCCTTTATGTTCTTTTGCTGAAATTAGGGGTGGAACTTAGTCCTGCAATAAGCTATCCTATAACAAATGCCAGGGTACACTGGCCCATATCCTCCGATCACCGGAAATGATCCATTTTTATTACAAAGGAGGATTTACTTATGGCTACTTATAATATTGGAAACCGCAAACACCTTACTCTCGCTGACCGTGCTGCTATCGAACATGGTATACAGATTGGGGAAAACTTTTCTCAGATTGCTCGCAAGTTAAACAAGGCTTCTTCCACCATCTCAAAGGAGATACGGCGTCATATCATACATGTTCCTCATTATCAGGATGACCTCCAGAAGAAACGCTCGGAATGCCAGTTCTTTCATTCCTGTGACAAAAGAAATGTATGTGGCAACCTTTCCTGCCGGTCATTGTGCTTTAAGTGCCGTTCTAAGCGCTGTGCCATGTATTGCCGTGCTTTTACTCCTGTACTTTGCGACAGGCTCAAAAAACCACCGTATGTTTGCAACAACTGCAACCAGATACGTACCTGTTCCCATGACTTCTATTTTTACCGTGCCCATTATGCCCATGACCTTTATAATGAGATTAAGGTTTCTTCCCGTTCAGGTATCAACCAGACACCCGAATCTCTGGAACAGCTGGATCAGCTGATTTCACCTTTTCTCCTTAAAGGACAGCCATTATCTCATATTTATGCTTCCAATCAGCAGCTTATCAATTGTTCTATCCGTACATTATATAACTACATTGATCATGGATATTTTACTGCTATCAATTTGGATCTCCCACGCAAAGTACGCTATAAAAAACGTCGCAAGACCAGAAAAACTCCTGAAAACACCGGCTACCGGGAAAATAGGACATACCAGCATTTTGAAAAATATCTTGAAGAATATCCAGACACAAATGTTGTAGAGTTAGATGTTGTGGAAGGCGCTGGTGGAAAATCTGAAAAAGTACTTCTGACTATGCTCTTCCGTAATTGTAACCTTATGCTCCTTTTTCTACTTGAAGCCGATGACCGTAAAAATGTCAGGGAGGTTTTCCTTTGGCTGTATGAACAGCTTGGAGCAGCTCTATACCACAAGTTATTTCCTGTTATCCTTACAGACAATGGCTCCTCTTTTAAAGATCCTGAAATATTTGAACGTCCTGGAGATACAGCTCGTTTATCCCGGGTTTTCTACTGTGATCCTATGTCGTCCTGGCAGAAAGGCAAGTTGGAAAAAAACCATGAATTTATCCGTTATATCCTTCCCAAAGGTATCGGCTTCGCACAACTGAACCAGAGCAAGGTAACTCTGATAGCTAACCATATCAATAGCGTGGCAAGAGCCAGTTTAAACGGCTGTACCCCATTTAAACTGGCTCAGTTACTGATAGACAGAAAACTATTGGAACTTTGCGATCTTAAAGATATACCCACGGATCAGGTGATATTAAAACCCACGCTGTTAAAACACTAAATATCACATTCATTTCCGGCATCGTATTCTCCAGACCGGTGGAAGTTACCCTTGCAAAGAACAGCCAGCGGTCCTTTCGTGATGTTCCAATCCCGTAAAAACACGGTGTTTTCTCCTTATATTATAGTTTTGTTTTGTGTAAATATCTATATCTTGTAGAAATTAATTCTGCAGAAATCCCTTTACTTATCAGTACTAGCACATGGTGGAAGTTACTTTTTCATTCAACC
>NZ_JAJEPT010000034.1:0-5794 GCF_020686995.1 Blautia fusiformis | reverse complement strand
TCGAAGATAACCGCTGCCAGAAGAACCATACCTTTAACAACCTTCTGGATATTCTGGTCAATACCCATGATACTCATGCCAAGATTCAGAACACCCATCAGAAGTGCACCAATGATAACACCAGGAACTGTACCGGTACCACCATAAGCAGAAGCACCACCAATAAGTCAATCACAGTCCTTCTCCTGTATGTTTTTCCTTACTGCTCGAATCTGCCCTTCATCTTCACTTCCTGCTCCCACACAGCGACCTTGCCGCGGGCAAACAGGCTGTTGATGTTGAGATTCTCATCCAGTACCAGAAGGTCTGCGTCTGCGCCTTCCGCTACACAGCCCTTGATTCCTTCTTTGCCAAGGAGTACGGCCGGAGTGCTGGTCAGAAGCTGTAAGGCATCCTCCAGCGGCATGCCCTCTCTTACCAGGATCTGGATGGTACGGTGCAGATACTTCGGGGACGCGTAGGTCAGGCCAATGCACTCGCCCTCTTCGTTGAAGCGCGGCTGGCTTCCGAACGCGTCACTGGACATGGTTACATGATCCAGGCTCACATCTTCGCGGTGCAACAGCTCATAGAGCTTCAGAGCATCGGATTCGACCTCCACATCATCGGCGCCGGCGGTGCAGTCAATGTAGCCGCCACGGCGCACCAGATCCGCGCCGGCATCAATCAGTCCAGGATTGCGTAAGATGTGGGTCGGCAGCAGGTTCTTGGCTGGAACGTCGGAATGATCCAGCACATAGAAAATCGGATCCAGTCTTCCCTCTCCGTCACCCATGTGCATGGTTACCAGGCCAGGGGTATTGCTGAGTAAGCCGGCTCTGCGCGCTGCAGTAGCCAGCGCGATCAGCTCTTCTCCGCCTGGGTTGGAGCTTCTGTGGTCCGATACCGCTACCTTCACACCGATCATCGGTGGAACCAGGATGATATCGCGCTCTACACTTCCGGTCAGGGTGGTCGGCGGGTAACCATAGGAACTGGTCAGAGTGTACACGGTCATGCCCTCTTCGGTCAGGGCGCGAGCTTTTGCGACCAGATTTTCCACACTGCGGGTTACGCCATCGGTTCCCAGAAGTCCGACTACCGTGGTAATACCATTTTTGAAGAATTCACTGAGCTGGGATTCCGGTACACGGGATGCCGGCCCCTGCTCTCCGCCGCCGCCTGTGATATGCACGTGCATGTCAATGTAAGCCGGAACAACGGTCTTTCCCTCCAGATCATAGGTTTCCACTCCCGGAAGTCCCTCATATCCCTCAATAGTATCCTGCATCAGAAGGATTTTTTCCCCCTCAATAAGGATATCTTTCTTTCCCAGTTTCTCCGGTGCGTACACATTCGCGTTTTTCAGTAACTTGATCATAATGTCAATTCTCCTGTCTCTTTCTTTTCCGCTTTTCTATTTCAAAGCTTCTGTCAGTCTGTCTCAAAGGTGCCTTTTACCAGTGCTTTTCCATACTCCACCATTTTCTGTCCACGGACAAATACCGTATCTACCAGAAATTCCTCATCCAGGATCACAAGATCCGCGTCGCTGCCCGGACGGATGCAGCCCTTTTTCGGGAATAATCCGTTGGCTCTGGCCGGGTTCTCCCCGCAGATGCGGATGGCTTTTTCCACCGGAACCCCTGCCTTTACAGCATCACGCACTTCCTCATGCAGGGAAGAAAGCCGTGTAACCAGAAGCTTTGCGCCGCCCCCGCCAATCACATGAACATGCTGGTCCACATAACCAGGAATTACCATTTTTCCATCTGCAGAAACAACTTCCACCGGAGCAGAAAGTTCCGGTGGATCGATGTGTTCTGCCACAGAAAATACTTTTTCATCTACGATCAGGATATCACGGATTCCTTTTGGATCCGGATCATACAGATTCGCGTTTTTAATCAAAAGCACTCTGGACATCGTATTTAGTTCTCCTTTTTCTTCTCATCATCGAGCTTGGCAATACCAAATCCGGTAAAGCCCCAGATGATTGCAAAAATCCAGCCGGTGTAGCACAGGATTGCCCATGGAAGGTAATCCAAAGTCTCTACGCCAAGGGTGGAAGCCATGTAAGCACCTGCTGCGGACCACGGGATCAGCGGTACAACTACGGTACCGGCATCCTCAAGGGTTCTGGACAGGTTCTTTGCCGCAAGCCCGCGCTCTTTGTAAGCGTCACGGAACATCTCGCCCGGAATCAGAATGGCAAGGTAAGAGTTACCGGTGGTCAGTGCCATGGTAATGCAGGCTGCAACGGTTGCGGTGATCAGCGCACCGGTACTCTTTGCCACGCTTAAGATCTTCTGGAGTACCACATCCAGACAGCCAGCCCGGCTCATGATACCTGCGAAGCAGAATGCGCAGAATACCAGAAGTGTGGTGCTCATAATGCCGTTCATACCGCCGCGGTTTAACAGCTTGGTTACGGCCTCGGAACAGGTCTCGGTGTCAAATCCTGCACGGTGGATCATGGATACATCAAAACCGTTTACGGTTGCCTTTAACACATCTCCTAACGCTACGTGCTGAATGAAGACACTCTCCAAGCCTGCTACAAAAGTAGAAAGAAGCATAACCGGAATGGTTGGCTTCTGAAGCAGGGAGCCGCCCAGCACGATCACTACCGGAATGATGATCAGCAGGTTCCAGCTGTACATGGAAGAAAGCTGGCTTAATAAAGTAGTAACGGTGTCAGAAGTAATATCTGCGCTTACATCTGCGTTCATACCAACAATGGCATATACCACCAGGGAAACGATGGTTGCTGGGACAGTGGTGTAGAACATATGTCCGATATGCTCATACAGTGTGCTGCCTGCCGCGATCGGAGCCAGGTTTGTGGTATCGGACAGCGGAGACATCTTGTCACCAAAGTAGGAACCTGCGATGCAGGCGCCTGCAGTAGCCGGAAGGGATACGCCAAGGGCGCTTGCGATTCCCATCAGGGCAACACCCATGGTTGCAACGGAACCCCAGGAGGTACCGGTAACAACCGAAACCACTGCCTCGATCAGGAACGCGGTAACCAGCATGAATTTCGGGTTTACGATCTGGACGCCGTAATAAATCATCATCGGAATGGTACCGGATGCCATCCAGGTACCAACCATAGCGCCAACACATACAAGAATCAGGATGGCAGGCATGCCCTTTGCGATCTTGGTGCAGATCTCATCCATCATCTCATCCCAGGTAATGCCTACACGGAACGCGATAAATGCTGCGATTGCAGCTACCATGATCAGAAGCGGCTCTGTGCTGTAGCCGAATACGCCTTTTCCGATGGTAAGGATCAGGAGCATTGCGACGATCGGTGTGATCGATTCCGCAAAAGTGGGCAGACGTTTGGCCCGTTCTTTCTTTTCTTTCATTTGTAGTTTCTCCTTTTAGCCTCCTTCGTGACAGTTTCACATTTTATCACGGCAGAGTATTAAGATTTGGACTTATTATATCAGAAAAGATAACGGGCAACAACTAAAACTTTATATTTTTTTATTTTCTTGTTACACGGGAGTTTGACACATTGAAATTCAAAAAAGTACCGCAAAGCCTTGAAACAGGCTTATTTTTTTGTCAAATTTTTATTTTTATTATATAGTAATATTTAGTGATATGTACTATAACAGTGGAAGCGGTAATTATTGTGCGTATAACAACATCAAAATCAAAAAATTCCGAGTCCTTTTATATCACTCAGTCCTATACAAATCCGGTTATTAAACCGCGCTTTGAAAGGAACTTATACTACAGAACAATTGCTCCATATTTTAAAAGACATAAAATTTGCAGATGTAGAAGAACAGGGTTTCATGCCGGTATATGAACGTCAGAAAATCACTGACGATCTCCACGAAACCTGTGGATTCAGAACAGACTATCAATTCATAACAAAACGGAAAATGAAAGGAATTCAGAAAAAAAGTAAGCGGAGATAAAACATTACTATGTTTCGTGTATGCAGATAAAAGTGCCACACCCCTTGTATTTGAAGGGCACTGAAAAACTTCCATTTCTTCTTAAGTGGAAGTTTTTCTTTTATATTATTTTCAAATCTTTACTTAGGAAAATCATAAAAAGCTATGGTTTACTCCATAGCCAGCTCATCTAATCTTACTATTCGTTTTACATTTGCTGTAAATGCCGTAAAATACATTTGCAGATGCATAGCAAATAAACCTCTCGAATCTGCTTTACGCAAACCGTGAGCTTCCTTTAGTTCTCCATTCTTTTCTTCTATCCTGTGCCGAATCTTCATTCGCTCCTGAAAATATTCGCTTTCTTCAAATTTAAGCCTTTCAAGATTTTTCTCGCTTGCTTGCGTGATACTGTAGCTTCTTGTTTTAGCGTTTGATCTTCCTACACGGCATTTTTCTCTTTGGGGACATTTCCGACACGTTACTTTGCTAAATATATATCTTAAATAAGTATTCCCATTTTTTGCCGTTCTTTTTTCTACACGCGTGGAAAGCTCTCCGGCAGGACACTGCAGCATCCCAGCATCTTTATTAAAGCAGAAACCTTCCTCAAGGTTCCCGTTTGCTGCAGCAGCTACTGCTGTATTGGTTCTGGCAATCAATGTAATCTCTTTTCCGCAGACTTCCAGATTGTCATCACTGACATATGCCATATCGCCTATAACTTCTGTAACTTTTATTCCATTTTCCTTCGCGTTTTCTATCAGTTTTGGTAATTCCTGCCCATCTGGTGCTCCTCCATCTGTTACAGTGATCCCCGCAATGAGACGTTCTTCAGTCATCGCAAGATGATTCTTATATCCATAGAACGTACTGGTTGCCGTTTTATGTCCAAACCGTGCATCTTTATCATCTTTGGATCGGATCTCTTTGAGCCGCTCATCTTCTAGTAGTTCTTTCATTTCATGAGAAAGTTTCTGTATCTTTTTATTTCCACAGGATTTTATTCCTTCCTCCAGAACCTGGAGTAGTTCCCTAGTATAGGCAATTTCTTCATCCAGTCCTGCTTCCAAAGAGGGTTTCTCAGGAAATCGCTCTGATAATTCAAAAGCTGTTTTATAAACCTCTTTCCGAAGTTGTTTGCTCATATCCCGCAGAATCTGCGTTGGAGATTTTGCCCAGACAGAAGCAATTGTATGGGTGGAATCAACGATAATGGTTCCCGATTTGATCAGATTTTTATCCAAAGCCTGTTGAATGGTTTCTTTTAACATTTCTTCCAGAATATCTTCTGTAATACGAGTTTTTCTGAATTTTGTGAGAAGACTGGGATCTATCATTTTTGCTTCTGGTTCCAGGTCAAGGAAAAATTTATATGCCATGTCCGTCTGGGCGCTGCTAATCAGGGCTTCGTCAGAAAGATCATACAGTTTTTTCAGGAAAAGCAGTTTAAACATCATTTCTGGTTCCTTTGCCGGGCGACCGAAATTTTCACAAAAAAGCCCAATTCTTTTTTAGAATCAGACTTTTTCAGTGCCCTTTTAAATATGGTTTTGATTTGGTTTTGTAGCATAAAAAAATCTCCTTGTAGTTGTATTTGCATCGTGCAGATGCTTCTTTAACTACAAGGGCCGCTCTCACTACTTCTAAAAACCAATCAGTAGTGAGAGCGGCCGCACATTTGAGTTGAAGTGTCAACCCCTATTTAGGGAAAAACTAAAAAAGAGGTTAGACCTCATGTATAAGATCTAACCTTGAAAATTAACTAAATGACATTGACCAGTGAACAGTAACAAAATAACCTTACATAAAACAACCGTATATACACCCAAAAACAGCAGGTTCCGGATCACTCCGAAAACCTGCTGTCCTGATTCGCTGACTATTATTATTTT
>NZ_JAJEPT010000033.1:0-6123 GCF_020686995.1 Blautia fusiformis | reverse complement strand
GCTGATGCGTACCTGGCTCAGACAGATGGGGCTTACTCTGCGGCTTGTGGCCGCAGAGTACCTTCCCGTCAGAAGCCTCAGGCGCTAAGTATGACCAGCGGCTTACTCCGACGCACCGGGTCCCGACCATGTAGCCGCCCCTCCGGCAGTCCGTCCTGTGCGTTGGAGAGAAACAAAAAGGATGCACTACAAAGAAATTCTGGAATTGTACTAAGTCCGTCCTGTACGTTGGAGAGAAATAAAGAAAGCATCAAGGGTGTGATAAATGGGCTGATCTGAGTCTGTCCTGTGTGTTGGAGAGAAATAAAGGGGGTAAGAAATTTCCAGTGCAAAAAATATAGCGCGGGTGGGGTGTGCATGCTATAATGATTAGGATTATAGTGCTGTCGTCTGGTTTGGGGCGGCGGTGGTTGGGTTTTTGTTTGAATGGGAGGTCTGGATATGGCGGAGTCTATGAAGGATTTTGAGAGGGAGCTGGAGGCTTCTTTTAAGAGGATCGATGAGGGTGATATTATCTCAGGGACTGTTGTGAGTGTGGATGAGTCGGGGGTTGTTCTTGACCTTAAGTTTTATGCTGAGGGTTTTATTCCGGTGGAGGAGTTTTCCCGGGTGCCGGGGTTTAATATTAAAGAGGCTGTTCAGCCGGGGGATGAGGTTCAGGCGATGGTTCTTCGCAGGGATGATGGTCAGGGGAATATTCTTCTTTCCAGAGCAGATGCTGCGGATGTGCTTGCCTGGGACAGGCTGAAGGAGCTTCAGGATTCGGGTGAGGTGCTGGATGTTGTTGTGAAGGGAATCGTTAACGGGGGTGCCATTGCTTATGTTGAGGGTGTCCGTGGTTTTATTCCGGCATCCAGGCTTGCTTTGGAGTTTGTTGAGGATACTGAGGTGTTTCTGAATAAGCCGATCCAGGTGCGGGTGATCGAGGCTGATAAGGCGAAGAAGAGGCTGGTGCTTTCGGCGAGGGAGATTCTTCGTGAGAGGGCTGAGGTGGAGAAACGGAATAAGATTTCCAATATCCAGGTTGGCTTTGTGACGGAGGGTACGGTTGAGAGTTTGCAGCCGTATGGTGCTTTTGTGGAGCTTGGGAACGGGGTTTCCGGGCTGGTGCATATTTCTCAGATCTGTGAGAAGAGGATCCGGAAGCCTTCTGAGGTTTTGAGTGTTGGGGATAAGGTTAAGGTGAAGGTTATCGCGATCAAGGATGGTAAGCTGAGCCTGAGTATTAAAGAGGCATCGGATCTGATGGCTAAGGAGGTTGAGAAGGAGTCTTTTGAGCTTCCGGAGTCGGGGGAAGAGGCTACTACTTCCCTGGGTGCTTTGTTTGCAAATATTAAATTATGATTATTTTGGATGAAAAAGGATGGATGTGTATGAAAAAACCGGAGAGAATATTTGTAATCGGACATAAGAATCCGGATACGGATTCCATCTGTTCGGCTATTGCTTATGCGGATATTAAAAACAGAACTACGCAGAATAAAAAATATATCCCGAAGAGAGCGGGGCAGATCAATGAGGAGACCAGGTATGTGCTGAACCGTTTTGGCGTACAGCCGCCGGCTTATCTGGGAAATATCGGTACGCAGGTCAAGGATATGGATATCCGGACCAGTCCGCAGGCGGATAAGAATATGTCGCTGAAGAATACCTGGGATCTGATGCAGGAGAACGGGATCGTTTCTCTTCCGATCCGTGATAAGGATGGGTGTCTGGAGGGGCTTGTGACGATTGGTGATATCGCAAAGACCTATATGGATACTACAGACAGTTATCTTCTTTCCAATGCGAGGACGCAGTATCAGAGAATTGCCGAGACTGTTGGCGGTGAAGTGGTGGAAGGTAACGGACACGGATATTTTGTGAAGGGGCGTGTGCTTGTCGGTACTGCCAACCCGAAGATGCTGGAGGGCTACGTTGAGGAGGATGATATGATCATCATGGGTGACCGTGAGGAGGATCATCTTCAGGCGATCAGCCAGAATGTAAGCTGTATCATCGTGGGGCTGAATATCGTGGTTTCCGAGAAGGTTATAAAGCTTGCTCATGAGAAGAATATCGTGATCATCCGGTCTCCGTATGATACGTTTAATATTGCGCGTCTGATCAATCAGAGTATTCCGGTCAGCTTTGTTATGAAGCGGGATAACATGGTTACGTTTAATACCGAGGATTTTACGGATGATATCCAGGATGTTATGATCAAAAACCGTCACAGGGCGTTTCCGGTGATCAATCCTCATGGTAAGTGTATCGGTACGATCTCCAGACGTAATTTTCTGGATATGCATAAAAAGAAAGTGGTTCTTGTGGATCATAATGAGGTGGATCAGGCTGTTGATAATATCGAGAAGGCGGAGATCCTTGAGATCATCGATCATCATAAGCTGGGTACCTTGCAGACCATGACGCCGGTTGCTTTTCGTAATGAGCCGGTGGGATGTACGGGTACGATCCTTTATGAAATCTACGGAGAGCAGAGACTGGAGATCCCGGAAAAGATCGCGGGGCTTCTCTGTGCGGCTATTATTTCGGATACATTGATGTTCCGTTCACCGACCTGTACGCAGACGGATAAGATCGCTGCCAGTGCTCTTGCGCTGATCGCGGGGATCAAGATCGAGGAGTTTGCCCGAGAGATGTTTTCTGCGGGAAGTAATCTGAAGGATAAGTCTCCGGAGGAGATTTTTTATCAGGATTACAAGAAGTTTATCGGTGAGGGTAATGTTTCCTTTGGTGTGGGTCAGATCAGTTCCATGGACAGCGAGGAGCTTAAGGAGATCAAGGAGAAGCTGATGCCGTTTATGGTGAGTGAGTGTGGCCGTCATGATATCACGAGAGTTTATTTTATGCTGACGAATATCCTGGAGGAGTCTACAGAGCTTCTGTTTTACGGGGAGGGCAGCCAGCAGATGGCGGAGATCGCTTTTGAGCGGAAACCGGATGGAGATACCTTCAGTCTGCCGGGTGTGGTTTCCAGAAAGAAGCAGCTGATTCCGGCTATGATGGAGGCTGCTCAGCTGATGAACAGCGATTATGCATAAGAGGTGACGGAAAATGGCGAAACAGTTATGGAAGCCGGGGAACATGATCTATCCGCTGCCGGCTGTAATGGTGAGTGTTACCGATGGTGAGGGGCATGATAATATCATAACGGTTGCGTGGACGGGTACGGTGTGTACCAATCCGGCGATGGCTTATATTTCTGTCCGACCTTCCCGTTATTCCTATGATATGATCCGGAAAACGGGTGAATTTGTGATCAATCTGACAACGGAGAAGCTGGCGTTTGCAACGGATTTCTGCGGGGTCCGTTCGGGACGTGATGTGGACAAGTTCCGAAAGCTGAACCTTACGAAAGAGAAAGCGCAGTTTGTTTCTGCACCGATGATCGGGGAGGCTCCGGTTTCAATCGAGTGCAGGGTGCGTGAGGTGAAGGAGCTGGGGTCTCATGACATGTTTCTTGCGGATGTGCTTGCGGTCCATGCGGATGAAGCTTATATGGATAAAAACAACAGGTTTCGTCTCAATGATGCGGGTCTTCTGGTTTATTCCCATGGGGAGTATCTGGCGGGTGGCCGGAAGGTGGGAACCTTCGGCTACAGCGTAAAGAAGAAGCAGATGCAGAAGAAGTTGGATAAGAAATCAGATAGGGAAGCAGACAGGGAATCAAAGAAGGCAGGGATGTCAGGGAAGTTGAAGACGTCAGGAAAGCCAGGGACGTCAGGGAAGTTGAAGATGTCAGGAAAGCCGGGGATGTCAGGAAAGCCAGGGATGTCAGGGAAATTAAAGACGTCGGGGAAGGCAGGGAGAGAGAAACGGTAGGTTCTGCGGAGCCGTAACGTTTGTTGAGGTTTGGCAGCTGTTATGCTAAAATGAAAGGATACAGTATGAATAATATTACACTGATAGGGATGCCTGGTGCGGGGAAGAGCAGCATCGGTGTCGTACTTGCGAAGGTACTTGGGTACCAGTTTATTGACTCAGATCTTCTGATCCAGAAGGCGGAGAAGAGGACTTTGAGTAAGATCATTGCAGATGAGGGTACGGAGGGCTTCAAGGCGATCGAGAATCGTGTGAATGCTTCGATCCAGGTGGAGAATACGGTGATCGCTACCGGTGGAAGTGTGGTTTACTGCGATGAGGCTATGCAGCATCTGAAGTCTGAGGGTGTTGTGGTGTATCTTAAGATCTCGCTGGAGCTTCTTTCCAGGCGTCTTGGTAATCTTAAGGGGCGTGGTGTTGTGCTCAAGGAGGGGCAGACGCTGGCGAGTCTTTATGATGAGCGTGTTCCTTTGTATGAGAAATATGCGGACATTGTGGTGGATGAAGAGGATAAGGATCTGGAGGGGAGTCTCCAGGTTGTGCTTGAGGCACTGAAGAACAGGGGAGATAAGGCGTAACTGTTGGCTTGTGGAAACGGTTTGCTGGAGTGTTTCGGGTAATGGGTTGTGACAGGTTTTCGTCATAAATTGTTTACAAATCTGAAATATGTGTTATAATATACAACTGACCTAAAAAACGGTATTGCGGAACGTTTGTTCCTGCAGTAAATTCAGAGAAAGTTTCTGCTCATAGAGGAGTAAATAATAGAGGTGTGTTATGGAACAGTATGTGATTAAAGGCGGCAATCCTCTGGTTGGAGAAGTGGATATTGCGGGTGCGAAGAATGCGGCGCTTGCGATATTGTCAGCAGCCATTATGACTGATGAAACTATATTGATCGAGAATCTGCCAGATGTTAGGGACATCAATGTTCTGCTTGAGGCGATCTCCGAGATCGGGGCTCAGGTTGAGCGTATTGATAAGTCTACTGTAAAGATCAACGGTTCTACTATCGGCAATCTCAGCGTGGATTATGAGTTTATCAAGAAGATCCGTGCTTCTTATTATCTTCTGGGTGCTTTGCTTGGTAAGTATAAGCATGCGGAGGTTCCGCTTCCGGGTGGATGTAATATCGGCAGCAGGCCGATCGACCAGCATCTGAAGGGTTTCCGTGCTCTTGGTGCGGATGTTGATATCTGTCATGGTGCTATTGTTGCCAAGGCGGAGAATCTGCATGGCAGCCATATTTTCCTGGATGTGGTTTCTGTTGGTGCTACTATTAATATTATGATGGCTGCTTCTATGGCGACTGGTCGTACGATCATTGAGAATGCTGCGAGGGAGCCGCATGTTGTTGATGTGGCGAATTTCCTGAACAGTATGGGGGCGAATATCAAGGGTGCTGGTACGGATGTGATCCGTATCCGTGGTGTTGAGACGCTTCATCGTACGGAGTATTCGATCATTCCGGACCAGATCGAGGCTGGTACGTTTATGTTTGCTGCTGCGGCTACTCGTGGTGATGTTACTGTTCGTAATGTTATTCCTAAGCATCTTGAGGCTACTACTGCTAAGCTTGAGGAGATCGGGTGTGAGGTTGAGGAGTTTGATGATGCGGTTCGTGTCCGTGCGCCGCATGTGCTTCATCGTACGCATGTGAAGACGTTGCCTTATCCTGGTTATCCTACGGATATGCAGCCGCAGATCGCGGTTACTTTGGCTTTGGCTGAGGGTACGAGTATTGTTACTGAGAGTATTTTTGAGAACCGGTTTAAGTATGCGGATGAGCTTTCCCGGATGGGTGCCAATATTAAGGTGGAGGGGAACTCTGCTATTATTGATGGTGTGAGGAAGCTTACGGGGGCGCGTGTGAGTGCGCCGGATCTTCGTGCGGGGGCTGCGCTTGTTATTGCAGGGCTGGCTGCTGAGGGTGTTACGGTTGTTGATGATATTGTTTATATCCAGCGTGGGTATGAGAATTTTGAGGAGAAGCTCAGGAGTCTTGGGGCTGAGATTGAGAGGGTTTCCAGTGAGAAGGAGATTCAGAAGTTTCGGCTGCGTGTTGGGTGATGGTTGGTGACAACTGGTAATGATTGATGATAATTGGAAATTTGAGTTTTGCGTTTTGGGGAGAGTTCCCGGGTGTTTGGGCCTGGGGGCTCTTTTTTTGTGTGGGTGGGAGGGATGAATGGAGGGAGGGACGAACGGACAGACTGCCAGCGGGGCGGCTGCATGGTCGTGCCTGGTGCGGTCGTTTCGCCGGGTCATACTAAGCGTCTGAGTCTTCTGCCGTGCAGG
>NZ_JAJEPT010000032.1:0-13758 GCF_020686995.1 Blautia fusiformis | reverse complement strand
CTGCTGCGGAGGAGGGGTGATTACTACTTGGGCTGCGGGAGACGGCGTTATTGCGGCAGGGTCTGCTGTCTGAGCCGCAGGCGAGTTCTGGCCCTACCGCAATGCTTTTAGCCGCCTCACGGAGCCCTAGTAGTATCCCCCGACGGAGTCCCTGCCTGGAGCGATGCCACCTTCCTCTGGCGTCCCTCAACCACATCCACCTCTCAAAACCTCAAAAACATCCCCGACTGCATCCACTCCCGGAGCGATGCCACCTTTCTCTGGCGTCCCTCAACCACATCCACCTCTCAAAATCTCAAAAACATCCACGACTGCATCCACTCCCGGAGCGATGCCTTCTTCCCCTGGCGTCCCTCTATACATCCGCCTCACAAAATCCCAACAACATCCACCCCGGACCAATGCCACCTTCCTCTAGCGTCCCTCTATACATCCGCCTCACGAGTCCACAAGCCCTTCCCGAACCCGCTCCGTAAGACTGTCTCCACCCTTACGATACCAATCTTCCACAAAAGAGTCAAAAGAACTCACAGGCATCCTCCCCATAATGATCTGGATAAATGCGTTCTTCTCCAGCAAACGCAAAGTCTGAGGAATCTCCCCGTCACCATCCCCCAGATACTTCTTCTCCGGAGCACGGTAATTCGCATCCACCAGAAGCCCCACCGCCGAGATCCTGGACTTATACGCCGCCCAGGCCTCTACCGAAGGCACCTCCGCCTCAAGATACTCCTTACACGCATCAAAATAAGACGCCTCAATGGCACTGAGATCCTCCCTGGTCTTCTCATCGCCCGGACTGTAAAGAACCTCACGGATATGCTTTGTCACTATATAAGTAGCCTCATTATAATCCACATTGATCATTAGCGGACGCGCCGTAGGATCCACATTCAAGGCAAAATAAGTGTTCATCTCATCCGCATCCTCTGCCTCATATCTGGAATGGTCAAACAACACACTCAAAATCTTCATTACAATCTCCGGATGCTCATACCCTTTACGCACAACTACATATTTATTATCTCGAAACGTAGAGTATACCTCCACAGTCCGCTTTACATCCGCAGTCAGATAATACGGTTCCCAGTCTGCCTCTTTATTCTTCCGATACTCATCCATAAGAGGATTATTCGGAGTCCACCAGAGCCCGAAAAACGCTCCGCATTTTCCATTCACCACAAGATCACGGATATTATTCTGTGCACGTAAAGCAAAATCCGAATCCAGTATTCCCTGCCTGTAAAGCTCTCTGAGATACCCCAGAGCCTCCTTTGTCTCCTCCGTCAGCGATCCATAGACAATTTCTCCATCTGCATTTTCAATCCACTGCTGCGGATATGCCCCGAACTTTTCAAACACAGAGTCCACCGAATAGCTGGTGCTGACCGTGCCCACAAGTCCCGGATCACAGACAAGTCCCACAGGATCTTCACCATCCTCTGCACCCATCCGGTTTTCCTGAAACGCACGGATCACTGAAAAAGCCTCTTCCAGAGTCTTCGGTTCTTTCAGTCCCAGCTGCTCCATCCAGTCACGTCTCAGCCATAAAAGCTGCGGCCCATCATCAATGGCAGTCTCCGGAAGTGCATACAGTTTTCCGTCAAAAGTCCCGGATGCCAAAAGTTCCTCTCCATAGCTCTCATACATTTCCTTTATTTTATCGGAAGCGCAGCTTTTATATACTTCCGTCAGATCCTCGATAAGATCATTTTCAACCAGTTCTTCCAGAGTTTCCCTGTCCGACACCAGAAAAATATCCGGAAGATTCCGATCTTTGACCAGGATGTTCAGGGCTTCGTCATACCGCTCCTCACTCTCCATAAAAACATTCTTATTCTGAATATTCAGTGTTTTTTTCAGATACCGGGTATATGCATTGTCCTCATAAGTCTGCCCGTCCGGAAGATTAGAATTATTAGCCCCTTTCATCTGTCCCAGAGTATAAGTTACAAGCTCCGGATATTTCCCCAGAGGCGTGGTTTCTGCCTGTTCCCAGCTCTTACTGCTCTTTTCGGACAGAACATCTATATCTGTTTTTTCCATTTCTGCAGTTCCTAAAGAACACCCCGTCAAAAGTGCCAGGCTCAGTATCGTACTCAGAAATACCACTGTTTTTCCCAGACTAAGTCTCATCTTTTTTTACCTCTTTCGGGATCCTCATATCAACGCTTGTCCCCTCACCTACCTTGCTCAGGATCCGGATGGCATATTTCTCTCCATATAAAATGCACATACGGTCATTGACATTTTTAAGACCATAGCCTTTTGCCTGATATGTGAGCAGCTTTTCTGCCTGCTCCTGCTCCATCCCTATTCCGTTATCTTCAACCCGGATCACTACATCTCCATTCTCTTCAAAGAAATAAAGTTTCAGAAGCTTTTCCCCTTCCTCCTTCACATCCAGGCCATGCTCCAGAGCATTCTCAACGATGGGCTGCAGGGCAAGCTTCGGAACCAACTCCTGCTGCACAGACGGATCGATATTCCACTCCACCTTAAAATCATTGTCATGCATGATCAGCTGGATTTCCAGATAAGCTTCGATATTCCGAATACAGGTTTCCACAGTCACCATATCTGCTCCCTTACTGAGCGCTGTCCGGTAAAATGTAGATAATGCCAGTGTCACACGGCTGATCTCCTTCTGACGGCTCTTAATCGCCATCCAGTTTATAATAGAAAGAGAATTATAAAGAAAATGGGGATTGATCTGGGCAGTCAACGCTTTCAGTTCAAATTCCTTCAGAGCGATCTTATTTTCATACACTTCTTCGATCAGTCGATTAATTTCATCCATCATATGGTGAAAGCTTCTCACCAGCTGTCCTACCTCATCTCCGGAATCACTGTAAACCGTAACTTCACGGCTTCCCTGGTTCACCTGTTCCATATTTCTGGTAAGCTGCTCAATCTTTCTGGTAAACAGCTTAGAAAACGTCATTCCAAGCACAATGATGATCACAACGCAGAAGCCGATCAGTGGGATCTCACTGATCAATACTTTTGAAACCGAGCTCTCGATCACAGCCGGAGGTTTGTAAAAATAATAGGTCCATCTTGTTTCATGTCCGCTGCTGCTGACATAGGTATATTCTTCCCTCAGACGATCCAGCTTTTTTGCAGTTTCTTTCTGTGCTGAAATATCACTGGCCGCCAGATTTTCTCCATGATAGACGATATTTTGCTGATCATCCACCACAAAGCCTCCGGAATTCCGTTCAATAATATTAGCCAGAGGCTGGAATACTTTTCCGTAATCCAACAAAATACAGAGCACAGCCTCCCTGATCTTACCATCATATATTTCCCTGACTGCCGCAATCTGACGATTATCCCGGTCCACGATCCACTGAACCGTCACGGTATTATTTAATTTGTCACTCCACCATTCCCCATCAACCTCTGAAAGCGGAGCCAAGGTATATTCATGGCGCACGGGAATGCTTTCTGCAAAAAGATGTATCCCCAGAATTGCTTCGTGGTAGGATTTCGGCACCGTCAATAGCGGATCCACAACTTCCGTATACTGTTCATATGCAGTATAACGATCCATATCTTTGTTGAAGATCACCTCCTGGATTTCAGGAGAATAGGTAAGATAATTCAAAAGGCTGGCATAAATTTCGATCTGCCCGTCAATGTTTTCTCTGGTCTGCTCCAAAATGGAGTACATATCCTCCATCTCATTTTTCCGTACAAGACTACTCATACGACTGTGACTATACAGTGCCAACACAGTCATCGGCACCAGGGATACCACCACAAGAAGATTTGTCAGCTTGTACCGGTATTTCATATTATTATACTTCTTCAGAAGACTCTTCATCCTCATTGTTTCCTTTCCGATAGGACTCCGGGCTGCTTCCGTAATATTCCCGGAAGCTCCGGCAGAAATACGAAGAATTGGCAAATCCTACCTGCTCGCTGACCATGGCTACTTTCATGTTGGTAGTTCGTAGAAGCTCCTTGGCCTTTTCCATGCGGAACACACGGATAAAACGATTCAGGTTCATCCCCGTCTCCTTCTTGAAAATAAAGCTGAGATAGCCGGAAGAAAGATATACTTTTTCTGCCAGTGTTTCCAGATTCAGATCTTCCGCATAGTGATTGTAAATATAATTTTTGACTGCTGCCACCTCATCTCTGGATTCGCTCATGGAACGGTCCAGGAACTCCTCGTACTGGCGGATATTTTTTTCTGTAACCTCAATGATCTCCTGAATGGTAGAACAGCCATACAGATGATCCACCTCCAGATCCAGCCTGTGCTCTCCGGCAAAACGATTCTCCTGAAACAGCTCCCTTATCACATTGGAAAAAACAAATTTCACATACATGGCCGAAAACTGGGTATTGGACTGATATTTGGATGCCAGGCTGCGGAAATGGCTCCACAGCTGCTTCACATCCTTTCTGGAAATATCTTCTGAGATTTTTTCCATAAGCCTGGAATCCTGCTCCTCTTCTCCGGTATTTTTTTCCTCGTCCTCCTCGCTGGTGTAGACATGGATATCCGGATGATAAAATTTTTCTTCCATCTGCTGCTCCAGCTGTTCCATGATTTCCGGCAATTCCTGATATCCGTCAAAACGCCGGCTTACAGCCAGATGAAAGCGAACAGGATGAAGGCGCTTCAGAAGATTATAGACATTTTTTGCCACAAGGACATAATCACAGTACACATCCTTAAAAAGAAGCAAAGACTGACGGCCATTAAGATTCAAATAGAAGAAAGAACGGCGAAGCTCTTCCCGGATCTCAAGGGGAACCTCATCACTGGCAGAATCAAAAAAAGCTTCATCCGATTCAATAAGAATTGCACAGTGCCACTGCTCCCAGACAGAAAAATCCACAATTCCTTCCGCTTCCTTCAGACGCTCCTGATCTCCGGAATAAATGTAGCCCAGCAGAAAATACTGCTGAAGAAAGCTCTTTTCTTTTATGGACTGCTGCTCTTTATTTTTCCGGGATGCGATCTCCTTCTGGATCTTCTGTATGGTGTCATGAAAGCGGTCCGGATCCACCGGTTTCAGTACATAATCCGTCACACCATAGCGGATCGCCTCCTGAGCAAAAGCAAAATCTCCATAACCGCTGAAAATGATAATTTCCAGATCCGGATATTCCTCTCTTGCTTTTTTTGAAAGCTCCAGACCATCCATATGAGGCATTTTGATATCTGTCAGCATCAGATCCACCGGATGCTTTCTCAGCTCATTTAATGCCAGCTTGCCATTAGCCGCCTCATAAATCTCCCACTCTCCCTCCTCCATAGACAGAAGAAAGCGGATTCCGTCACGTTCCAGTTTTTCATCATCTACCACCAAAACTCTGTACATTCCTCACCTCGCCAAATATGGCCTGATCCACGTAAAAGCACGCAGAGCAGGCCGTTTTTCTTTCATTTTAACATTATTCAACTAATTTGTCAGCCCTTAACAGCTCCTGCAACCACACCTTCAATGATATATTTCTGGCATGCAAGATAGAAGGCAATGATCGGAATGATGGAAAGAACAAGAACGCCCATCATCGCTCCCATATCAATGGTTCCGTAACCGCCCTTCAGATACTGGATGGCAATGGAAATGGTTTTATATTTCTTGATATCAAGTACCAGATATGGAAGAAGATAATCATTCCAGATCCACATGGTTTCCAGGATCGCTACAGTTACACAGGTCGGTTTCATAACCGGAAGAACCACTTTAAAAAATGTCTGGATCGGGGTACAGCCATCGATCATGGCAGCTTCTTCGATCTCGATCGGAATGGATTTTACAAAACCGCTGAACATAAATACCGCAAGTCCTGCTCCATATCCAAGATAAATGATGATCAGTCCCCACGGAGTATTCAGTTTCAGGATGTTTGCGATCTTGGAAAGAGTAAACATTACCATCTGGAATGGTACGACCATGGAAAACAGGCACAGCATGTACATGGTTTTTGTCAGCGTGTTGGTAACACGGTTGATGTACCAGGCACACATGGAGGTACAGAGCAGAATTACCGCAACAGAAAATACTGTGATAAATAATGTCCATCCAAATGCCTGGAAAAATCCGGTTTTTGTGAGACCATTTACATAGTTTTCCAGACCTACGAACATTTTATCCGTTGGGATTGCAAAGGGATAACGGCTGATGTATGCTTTTTTCTTAAAAGAATTGATCAAAACCAGAAGGATCGGGAAAATATAAGCAACAGATACCACACTCAGGATCGCAGTCCACAGACCGCTGAATTTTACTTTTTTATTCATTACTGCTGTACCTCCTTACTTCTTGTGAGACGATTCTGGATCATGGCAATTGCTCCAACCAGGATAAAGAAGATCACGGCCTTCGCCTGTCCTACACCTTCCCATCCGGTACGTCCATAGAAGGTATTGTAAATATTCAGTGCAAGCATTTCTGACATATTGGAAGGCTCACCATTTGTAAGAGCAAGGTTCTGGTCAAAAAGCTTGAAGGAGTTGGTAAGTGTCAGGAAAGTACAGATGGTGATGGACGGCATGACCATAGGAATGATCACATGCTTCAGAAGCTGTCCTTTGTTCGCACCATCGATCTGTGCAGCCTCGATCAGTTCACCCGGGATATTCTGGATACCTGCAATGTAAATGATCATCATATATCCGATCTGCTGCCAGCACATCAGGATCACAAGACCCCAGAATCCGTAAACAGAAGAATATGTAAGTGTTTTATTGATCTGAAGAAGCAGACCGTTTAACAGAAGCTGCCATACATAACCAAGGATGATTCCACCGATCAGGTTTGGCATAAAAAATACGGTACGGAATATATTGGTTCCTTTGATCTTCTTGGTCAGAAGCAACGCAACTGCAAAACCGATCACATTGATCAGAACTACTGATACAACCGTAAATGCGGTGGTGTACCATAATGCATGTCCAAAGGTTCCATCCTCAGTAAAAATCTTCACATAGTTCTGTAATCCCACGAATTTTGCATCCGTTACTGTGGTAAATTTACAGAAGGAAAGATATACGCCCATGATAAAGGGAACGATAAATCCAATGGTAAATGCCAGCAGGGTAGGCAGGACAAAAACCGGAAAATACTTTTTCATCATCTTATTCTGCATGTTTTCTCTTCCTTTCTCCTGAGGATGCATCCTTCCCTACTTTACACATCCTCTCTTCATTAAAAGAGGCAGGCGGAAACCGCCCACCCCTTCGTGATCACGTTTCAGTTATACCTTATCAGCCTTCATTTGCTGCTTTGTACTCTTTTGCCCATCCGTCAACAAATGCAGTTTTCACAGCATCCCACTCGCCGGTACCCTGTGCATACTCAAGCATTGCACTGCCGACCTGGTTTTTCCACTCTTCAGAAGGCATGGTTGTAAAGTTCCATGAAACCGGAGTTTTACCAGCTTTTACATATTCGTCGGCTGCTTTTACAAGCGGATTTGCAGACTCATAATTCTCATCAAAGGTCTTGAATGGTGTTGTAAATCCCATTTCCTGGCTTATAGATTCTCTTCCTTCATCACTTGTGATAACCCAGCTGAGGAAATCAAGAGTTGCCTGGATATCCTTCTCATCTGCTTTTTTGTTTACGCACCAGTAGTTCTCACTGCCTGTGCAAAGTCCCTGGTCCTCTTCACCATCTACACCAATATAGATTGGAAGCATTCCCATATCCTCGTCTGCTACTTCGTTATCTTTGATGTTATCATAAGCCCAGGTTCCATTCTGATAGAACACAGCCTCTCCAAGACCAAATTCAGCATTTGCATCATCGATAGTCTTGCTGGAAAGAAGGCTTGGCTCACAGGTAGAATCTGTGATATAAAGGTCAAACAGGTTCTTGAAGTTGTCAAGATAGGTCCCTTTGATCGCATCTGTGGATGTGATTCCGTCTTCTTTGTACTCATAATAGATTGGAAGGTTTGCAAGGTGTGTCTTGAAGCGCCAGTCACTGGAAGAATCAAAGCCTGCGGAAGTAAATGCACCGTCAACTCCAAGGTCATCTTTCTTAGCCTGGATATCATCTGCAACCTTCTTTAATGTCTCAAAATTGTTGATCTCATCTGCAGACTTGATCACAGCGCCATCCATCTCACAGTATTTCTTAAGAAGCGCTTTGTTGTAAATAATTCCATATGTTTCAATTACATAGGCGATACCGTCAACTGCACCGCTGTCCTCCTTCAGTACGAAATCGTCACTCTCCACATTTTTGTAAACATCGCTGTCTTTCAGGTCATAGCAATAATCCTTCCAGGATGCAAGTCCAACCGGTCCGTTAACCTGGAACAGTGTCGGAAC
Source organism: Blautia fusiformis (assembly GCF_020686995.1). NCBI lineage: Bacteria > Bacillati > Bacillota > Clostridia > Lachnospirales > Lachnospiraceae > Blautia > Blautia fusiformis. The sequence continues at coordinate 5,453 of NZ_JAJEPT010000032.1, read as the reverse complement.
CTCATCCTTGGCCATCTCTGATTTCAGAGTAGACTCATAAGTTCCGGAAGCAGCTGTAACAACGGTAACCGGTACACCAGTCTCATCGGTGTATTTCTTTGCCAGGTCTGACCACTGATCTGCCTGCTCCGGTTTAAAATTCAGATAATAAACAGAGCCTTCACTGTCATCCCCTTTTGCCATAGCAGGAACTGCCGGGATCATGGTAGCTGCCATTAAAGCTGCAAGACCAAATGCTGTTGCTTTTTTCATTCTCATAATCGTACCTCTCCTTTACCTTATATGATATTCAATTTGTTTCGCGGATATGCTTAAAACGTCCATTTCGCATATTCCTGACCGATAAGCTTCAAATCAGCTTCTCGATTAACTTGATATTATTGTAAATCGAAGAGGTCATTTTCACTATATAAAAAAATCAAGAAACATGTTGATTTTTTTATATAGTAAAAATATTGATATTTTACCATGAAAAAAGAAGCCGGAACAGGCTTGCTCCCATTCCGGCTTCTTCCATATATTATTTTCGATTCATCATGCTTTATTGACAGATCCGAAAAGCTCCATTTTCTCTTTAACAGTAGCTTTGATCGCTTCTGCTCCAGGTGCAAGAAGCTTACGTGGGTCATATCCTTTACCCTGCTGATCCTTACCCTCTTCAATGTATTTACGTGTAGCTTCAGCAAATGCAAGCTGGCACTCTGTATTTACATTGATCTTGGAAACGCCAAGGCTGATCGCTTTCTTGATCATGTCTGCCGGGATACCTGTACCACCGTGAAGAACAAGCGGCATATCTCCTGTCAGTTTCTGAATAGCATCCAGAGTCTCAAAGCTTAAGCCCTGCCAGTTAGCCGGATATTTTCCGTGAATGTTACCGATACCAGCTGCAAGGAAGTTGATTCCAAGATCTGCAACTCTCTTGCACTCCTCAGGATCAGCGCACTCGCCCATACCAACAACACCATCTTCCTCGCCACCGATGGAACCAACCTCTGCCTCAAGAGACATGTTGTGCTCAGCAACGATCTTAACCAGCTCTTTAGTCTTAGCTACGTTCTCATCAATCGGATAATGAGATCCGTCGAACATAATGGAAGAGAAACCAGCCTCAACACATTTCAGGCATCCATCATAGCTGCCGTGGTCAAGATGAAGAGCAACCGGAACAGTGATGTTCAGCTCTTCCATCATACCGTTAACCATACCTACAACAGTCTTATAACCTGTCATGTATTTACCGGCACCCTCGGAAACACCAAGGATTACAGGAGAGTTGAGCTCCTGAGCTGTCTGAAGGATAGCTTTTGTCCACTCAAGGTTGTTGATGTTGAACTGACCAACTGCATAATGGCCTGCTTTTGCTTTTTTCAGCATTTCTGTTGCGTTTACTAACATGATAAAATCCTCCTAACCTGTATTAGGATACGGAAAAACCGTGTCCTTTATATCCAACCGTACTCATAATAGCAGATTTCCTTTGGTAAGTCCAGTATTTTACCAAAAATGCTGATTCTGTGGGAATTATTATTTTTTTTGAGAAAAAGCTTGCAATTTTATCAAATGTTATATATAATACATTTGTTGTTCACGGATGGATTCCCGAGTGGCCAAAGGGGGCAGACTGTAAATCTGTTGGCACCGCCTTCGAAGGTTCGAATCCTTCTCCATCCAGCGAATTTAGCTCTTACATCTTTGCGATGTAGGAGCTATTTTTTTGTGCAAAAAGAAAACCGCAAAGGGGCCGCAAAGCCGCGGCCCCTCTGCACACCCCTCGGGCTTTTTTTAAGGAGTTCTTGGTTGTGGATGAGGGGAGGGTGTTGACTTGTGTCTGTATGCTTGGGTATTGGATGTGGGACGCTGTGCCGATCTGGTTCCTGTATGCTTCGGTGTTGGATGCGGGATGCTGTGCCGATTTATTTTTTGGGGGATACGGCCGGCTGCTTTATTGGTTATGGATTGTTTTGAGGCCGTTTTCTGTATGCTTCGGTGTTGGATGCGGAACACTGTGCCGATCTGGTTCCTGTATTCTTCGGTGTTGGACGTGGAACGTTGTGCCGATTTATTTTTATATATTGTGTTTTTTGGGCACTGGGCAGAATGTACATTCGCTTCTATTGTCTGCTCTCTGCGGTTGAATTTTCAGCCGGGGATGTGGCAGCGGTATGGGCTGCTGCGGAGGAGGTGTGATACTGCTTAGGCTGCGGGGATCGGCGTTATTGAGACAGGGGCTGCTGTCTGAGCCAGAGGCGAGTTCTGCCCCTGTCTCAATGTTTTTAGCCGATTTCCGGAGCCTTAGCAGTATCCGCCGACGGAGCCCTGCCCGTACCGCTGCCACATCCCCGGCGTACGGTTCATTCAATCCACCACACAAAGAAAAAGACGGCCACCCCCCAAAAAGCGAGACAGCCGTCCTTTCCTCACACATCATACATAGGAAATCGAAACACCGAAAAAAATCTATTTGTTAACTCTGTTAACCGTATTACCATCCAGAAAAGCCTTGATATTATCAACCGTAATATCCATGATCCTCTGTCTGGAAGCCTGAGCAGCCCAGGAGATATGCGGAGTGATGATGCAGTTTTTAGCCTTGAGAAGCGGATTATCCCCCTTGATCGGCTCAGTAGAAACAACATCAAGACCAGCAGCATAAACCTTCCCACTATTCAGAGCATCTGCCAGATCCTGCTCAACAACAAGCTGACCACGGCTGTTGTTGATAAGGATAACTCTATCCTGCTTCCTTTGTTTGCAAGAACGATAACATCTCCCGGCTGAGCCATATCCAGTGCTTTATGGAACAGAAGGTTATCTCCTGCCGGTGCATTTACTGTAAATGCAGTTCCCAGAAGTCTTGCCTTCGGGTTCAGCGGGAAAATACTGGAATCTACGGCAGCGATCTTTCCACAGTTATCATCAATATTTGCAACTGGAATTCCACGGAAGGCTTCTACTAATTCTTTTGACGGTCTTTCAAAATTTCGTCTGATCCTACATCCTAATGCCATATGAAAACCTCTCTTCTTTTGATTTTCTTTTTTAATTGTATTTATCATATCATACAAGCTTACTATTGAATAACGAATAATTTCTCTGTATAATATAAATAATTTTTATATTATCAAAGCTTAAACCATCCTATAGACAACACCAAAGAAAAGGAGCTGTTCATATGAATCTTGCTGAAATCGAAACCTTTCTCACCATTGTAAATACCAAGAGCATCACCCGTACAGCGGATCTTCTTTTTCTTTCCCAGCCTACTGTCAGCCACCGGCTCACATCTCTGGAGAACGAACTGGGTTTTCCCCTTGTGATCCGTCAGAAAGGCCACAAGCAGGTGGAACTGACTGCCAAGGGAACGGATTTTATCATCCTTGCGGAACGCTGGATGTCTCTCTGGAAGGAAACTATGGAGCTGCAGCGCAATCAGGATTCCCTGCTGCTTACCATCGGCTGTACAGACAGCCTGAACGTAGCTGTTTTCGCACCACTGTATGACAGGATCTTAAATGAGCAGACCAAGCTGGACCTGAACATCGAGTCCCATCACTCTTCAGAGCTCTACGGTCTTCTTGGAGAACACAGCATTGATATCGGATTTGTCTACCACAAATTGCATTACAAGAATATCATAACAGAGAAAATCTTCGAAGAAAAACTTTATCTGATACAATCGGATCAGCCAGTGATTCCGGCTCCGGCAATACATACCGATGAGCTGGATCCATCCCTGGAGCTGTTTTTAAGTTGGGATGACAATTATCAGATCTGGCATGACCGCTGGCTTTCCTCCGCTTCCAGGCCTCACATTGCGGCAGATACCATCACACTTTTGGACCGTCTCTGGAAAAAACCGGGAAACTGGATGGTCGCACCACAGTCTGTGATCCTGGAGCTTTCCCATTACCGGCCTCTTTTTATCAGTGAACTGAAAAACACACCGCCAAACCGTGTCTGCTATAAGATCAAGCATAAATATCCAAAGTCCACTAGCAAACGTGCCGTGGAATTCTTCGAAAATGCACTGGAAGACTTTCTTGCAGAATCCACTCCGTCCTTCCCGATCGGCCAGGTATGGGAACGACAGAAATAAAAAAAACGGTAAGCACAAGTCCGTCAGGAAGATTTTCTGCTTTACCGTTTCTTCTTATTATATTATTTATACCAGGATTTTTGATCCACCGCTTTCCGCCACATAAAGCAATAACGGGCTTCGACTTGTTTCATCATATATCAAGAACACTTTGTTTACAAGGATTTTCAGCATTTCCATGAAAAACAATATTTCGTCTGATTGCGTCTATTTTCTTTTATTTGTCACAAAAATTGTCATAAAAGAGCCACGCCCGATAAAGGGAATGGCTCTGATTATTACATTATATTTTCAAGCTTTTTTATTTCATTCTGTACTCTTGCAACATCTACGTGATTGTATATGTTCATTGTAATGCTTATGTCACTATGTCCCATAATCATTTGTAAAACTTTGATATCTAGGCCAGCTTCTGCACATCTGGTGCAAAACGTATGCCTCAGCATATGTGGATGTGTCAAGTATAGGACAAAAAAATTTTATTTTTTTCTGCCGAAGACTATCTGACGTTTCCATCAGGTAGTCCCAGCACCTTTATTATCTTCTGATAAATCATTCTTGTCCTGCTCAAGTTATCTCTGTTCTGAAAAAATATCGTCAAAATTCCATTCGATTTCAATTTCATCCTGAATCAGAGAAACAGCAGCACCCGTCACTGCAATCAGCCCCACTCTCCAGTTCATACAGGTAAGCCACAAAAGAATACAGATAAAATTCAGATGCGCACTGTTCCATGTACATGTCTGAAAAACAAATCATCACACCTGGCATTACTCGGTAAACCGTCATAACGCCCTCTCCTGTCGCATCATTTAACATAAGAACAGCGCAATTCTCATTCTGAATCACAGGCTTCACATTACTTCCAAGACTTGCAATTTCATTTACATTCAAATTTCTTCTCCTTTCACATAGTGGTATTTCTTTGTATTAGTTTCATCTAACCTTTTTTTCTATTATCTTAACATGAGAATCGAGCATTATCCAGACCTGAACGGACGACAATAATCCATTTAGACAAAAATAAAGTTCCAGACTTATTATCTGAAACTTTATTATAAATCCAGCATCATTGCATTACTTCACACAACGGAAATATACCATAGAACCGTCAACATGGATATCCGTTTCTTTATATAGTTTTTGAAGGATATCTCTCAGCTCTTTCTCCGTCTGAAACGGTGGAGAAAACCACCCTTTCTTTGCAAGAATATTTTTTACCAGCCAATCTGTCCGTTTCGATTTTCCCCTGATTTGACACTCCCCACAGCTAAAGTAGGGGGATTCTTGCTTCTCCCACTACTGCATTGGCAAACACCTTACGGTACTGCAATGTCTTACACAGTGTCCACAA
>NZ_JAJEPT010000031.1:0-16314 GCF_020686995.1 Blautia fusiformis | reverse complement strand
CGGTTCATTCTTCTCACCCTGGCTTTCTATATACTGCCGTATCGTTTCAATCGTTGCTCCGCCTGCACTGAGCAGACCGAAGATCTGACCCCAGAATGCATCTTTCATGGTCTAACTCCATTATATTTATCATCCTTTTTCTTATATCGACGGATATGTATTTATGAACTAATTGTTCTTTTCAGTATACTACATCAGGGAAGAGAGAACAAGTGTTTCTTTTATACTATAGAGATTTTTTTGAGCAGATATGCTCAGATGTGCAATTCATCTCACCACCTGAAGAGGTGGGAGAATTCTTGCTACATTTGTTAAAATGGCTGATCGTATTGTACTGGTTTCTCAATCTTCTCTGCTGTCTGATCATAGCCAGGGCTTTTCACAACATTTCTCTCAGAGAAAAAAGACACGAACTGTTGGTTCAGCAGATGAGTTTTCTTCAGAAACAGCTGGAATATACAACCGAAATGGAACAAGAATATCAATCTGTGCGAAAATGGAATCACGATATGGAAAACCATCTCTTTTCACTGAATTATCTGATCCGCACCCAAAAATATCTTGAGGCAGATGTATATCTAGAAACAATTCTTTCAGAACTTCCGCCGGAAAAGAGGACTTTATGAAACGAGGCTTTACTATTCTTTTTATAGAACTTTTCTGTGTTCAGGCATCTCTTTTCCTGGGAGCTCTGCTACAGGAATATGCTCTGTTTTGCCAGATAATGCTTCTCTTTTTTCTGGCCCTCACTTACCGCAGGATCTACCTTCTTGCCAGACGATCGCTCAAAAATGCTCAGGAAGAGGCAAAATTTCAGGCTATTCAGAAGCAGGAACAGTTACAGAAAGAACAGGAGCAGCTGTTTGTTTCCAGAAAGCAGGAGACTCTAGAATTCCAGCAGTCTACCATCCGGAAACTTGAGACACTTCAGAATTACCTGAAAACGAACGAATATGATAAGATCCAGGACTACCTGCCTGCCATAACCGATGATTTTCAGAGAGAACGTTTCCATCCCATCTGTCAGGACAGCCTGATCAACGCCATCCTTGCGGACAAAAGATTTCTTGCCATGCAGAAAAATATCAAAGTTACCTACGAGGTTCTTCTTCCGGAGAAATCCAATATTCCCTCTTCGGAACTGAGCAGTATATTTTTCAACCTGCTGGATAATGGAATAGAAAGCTGCAACGCTTCCGGTTCTGAAGCACCGTTTATCTCTGTAACATCAAAAATGTCCGCCGGTTTTCTTACTGTCCACATGAAAAACAGCAAAGATCCGGCACAACCATTCAACCACAAAACATCAAAAAAAGATATCCCCAACCATGGATTCGGTCTGTCCATAATTGAAGATATCTGTGCAAAAAATGATGGTAGCTGTCAGTGGATCGACAATGGAGATACCTTTGATTCAGTTGTTATGCTGAGATACCAATAAGATTCAGCAGAACATACATATCCTTATCTTTCAGTTCCGCTGCATAATGCTCCACACATTTGAAGCCTTTTGAAATATCAAAATGTTTATCAAAATTCAAAACCTCATCAACTCCAGCTTCTTCTCCCTGGTCAGCTGCTTGATCCGGTACTCCCGGCTCATGGCCTCCTCCTTTGTGGCAAAGCCTTCATAATACACCAGCTTCACCGGCCTTTTGGCCCGGGTATATTTGGCGCCTGCTTTGCCTTCATTATGGGCTTTCATCCGCCTGGCAAGGCAGTTTGTCCAGCCGGTGTAGAGCGTGCCGTCTGCACACTGCACGATGTATGTATAGTTCATAGCAGTCTCCTCTTCTGTAAAAAATTTATGCAATACAATGCCAAATGCCAGTACATCTTCAGTAACATCAACCCTGATATGTGCCTTCCTGTAAAACAAATATCTGAACACTTTTCTGGACAGTGTGATCTGTCTTCCGTGATATTTCCTCTCCTGTAAAACAAACATCCAGTCGGCCGCATTCTTTCTATGTAAAGACAGCCACCAGCATTTCTTCAGCAGCCGTCCTTCTATCCTCAAGCAGCCGGCACAATTCATGTATTTCACTTACATCAAAAAAATAAAAGCAGGTCGGGATTCCGGCTGCGGATTTTCCCACCTGCTTTATTATACGGTCATTTCTTATTTCTGTGAATATGGAATTCACTGCATAGCTGCTCTATAGGTATTCGTATTCTGATCTTGCTGTATTTCCCGATCAATCAATAAGCTCTGCCTACTCCATCACATAATTCTTCAGCACATAAATCTTCCCATCACACTCCACAGCCTCCACCTTCACAGCCTGCTCCTGCGTTTCCGGATAATATCTGGAAGAGAAAACAACCTCTCCGCCATTCACATAGATTTCCACAGCTGTAGTATCCGCAAGAACTCTGATGCTTTCGATCACACCGGACGGAACATGCGCCTTACGTACTTTACGTCCGGCACCGGCCTTCTCGGAGAGAGTTAAGATCATATCTCCGTCCTGATATTCCAGGAAGAGATTTTCCCCAAGGCTTACTTTACCCTGCTCACCTTTTACCTGAACATCCAGATCAAACGGTCCATTCACCGGAATCTCCGCACTGGAACCGCTGACAGAAACGCCAGTCTTTCTCAGCCCGTTCAGTTCTTCCACCGGATACTGATAAAGCATTCCGTTTTTATACGTAACTTCCCTTGGAACAGTCAGGCAATGCTGCCAGCCTTCGCTCTCTGCTGTAGGATTCACATACTCCTCATCTGCATCCGGCATTCCCATCCAGCCGATCAGGATCCGTCTGCCCTTTCCATCCTGGAATGTCTGGGGTGCATAGAAATCAAAGCCGTGGTCCCATTCCCGGAAAGCTTTTTCCTCCGGCTTTCCATCCTTTAGGATAAAGTATCCGGACTGATAGATGTTCTGAAAACGGAACTCTTCTCTGGTCAGTCCCTGGGGAGATACAGAAAGCACCTCCTGTCCCTCAAGAGTGAAAAAATCCGGGCACTCCCACATGTATCCGAATGCCTTCTCCGTAGTAAGCTCACCGTCAAATTTCCAGTTCTTCAGATCTTCGGATCTGTAAAAAAGTACGGCGCCATGGTCGCTTTTCTGACGGCCGCCAAGGATCATCCGGTACTCTTCCCCCTCCTTCCAGACCTTCGGGTCACGGATGTGGCAGGTGTAATTCTCCGGATAATCCTCACAGGAAACTGCAACCTCCTTTGTTCCGAAATGAAGGCCGTCCGCACTCTCCACATGAAGAGTGCTGGACTGCCTTCCGTTATTGATATAATCATAATCTCCATCCATCTTGATGTTTCCTGTGTAGAAAAGATGAAGCTTATCTTTCTCCGCAATGGCAGAGCCTGAGTAAACACCATGACAGTCATAAATGCTGTCCGGCAGAAGCGGAACCCCTTCATATCTCCAGCTGATCATATCTTCACTGGAGTAATGTCCCCAGAATTTCAGTCCACCGTTGGCCTCAAACGGAGAATACTGGAAAAACACATGATATCTTCCCTTGTACCAGCATAATCCGTTCGGGTCATTGAGCCATCCCACAGGCGGCATCAGATGATGGGTCAGACGGTTTGTCTGCATCGTCCTGGCAACTGCTGCCGTTTCCTCGATTTTTCGCACTTCCTCTGCAAGTACCTTGGTCAGAGAACTCATTTTATTTTACCTCCAGTACTTCAGAACCATTATTTACTGTTCCTTCTGCAAGCATTTTTACTTCTTCATAATCATCGGTATTGGTTACGATCAGCGGTGTGGTCACATCATAGCCGGCTGCCTTAATAGCATCCATATCAAAGGTGATCAGTGTCTGGCCTTTTTTGACCACGTCACCGTCCTTTACATGAGCGGTGTAGAATTTACCGCCAAGTTCAACGGTGTCAACGCCGATATGGATCAGCAGCTCCAGACCACTTTCTGTTGCAAGCCCGATGGCATGCTTTGTGTCAAAAATTGTAGAAACCGTAGCGTCACAGGGTGCTTTTACTTCACCTTTGGACGGAATCACTGCCATGCCCCTTCCAAGGACTTCAGATGCAAAGGTTGCATCCTTTACTTCTGAAAGCGGAATCGCAGTTCCCTCAAGCGGGCTGTAGAGGGTCTGTGCACCTGTCTCTGAAGTTTTCTCCTGGGCAATTTCTGCCGGAGCATCTGATTTTTTCTCTGCTTCAATATTTTTTTCAGCTGTTTCCTGTACCTCATCCTTATATCCGAACATCCAGGTAAGCACAAAAGCCACACCAAATGCGATGGCAAACATCAGGATATAACCAACTGGATTATTCAAGCACAGCAGGATTCCGAAGATACCGGTAACACCTGTTCCTGTGGCACCAAGACTGCTAATGGAGGCAAAAAGTGCTCCGCATGCACCACCCAGGCAGCCCATGATAAACGGCTTTCCGAAGCGGAGGTTTACACCGAAGATTGCCGGCTCTGTGATTCCCATGCATGCGCTTAAGGCAGAAGGAACAGCCATGGATTTGATCTTCTGATTTCTGGATTTCAGGCCTACAGCAAGAGCTGCACCACCCTGTGCAATGTTAGCTGCAGATGCAAGTGGCAGCCAGTAGGTAACGCCGAATTTGGCCAGCTGTCCAAGGTCAATGATAGTGTACATGTGATGAACACCAGCAACAACAGTCGGTGCATAAAAGGCACCCATGATAAAGCTTCCGATTCCAAATGGCAGTGCGATCAGCCACTGGATTCCATCCAGAAGTCCGTTCTCAACAGCTACGAAGATCGGTCCGATAATGGAAAGTGTAAGATAACCGGTTACAAAAACACTGACAAGTGGTGTTACAAAAAGATCGAACATTGCAGGTACGATCTTATGAAGTCTTTTCTCGATCTGTGCCAGTACCCATACTGCAATGATAACCGGGATCACATGTCCCTGATATCCCACCATGTCAATGGAGTAAAGTCCAAACCATACCTTCTGCGTTGCCTGCACACCCTCTGTTGCAACAGTCCAGGCATTCTGCAGATTTGGATGGATCATGATCATACCGATAACCGCACCCAGATAAGGGTTGGCACCAAATACCTTCGCACCACTGTAAGCGATAAGGATCGGCAGGAATGTATACGCTGTGTTACTGAAAAGCTGTGCAAATACATAAATGGAACCATTGGTGTTAATATTCAGGAAGCCGTTGTTTACCATGAAGTTCAGGGCTTCCATGATTCCCATCAAAAATCCGCTGGCTACGATAGCGGGGATGATCGGGACAAAAATGTCTCCCAGTGTCTTGATCAGTCTCTGTATCGGATTAGCCTTGGATGCTGCCACCTTCTTAAGCTCATCCTTACTACTCTCTGATATTCCGGCGATCTGGATAAATTCATCATAAACTTTATTTACAACTCCTGTTCCCAGGATGATCTGCATCTGTCCCTGTGCGAAAAACACGCCCTTCACACCATCGATATTCTCTACATATTCCTTATCCGCCTTGTCATTATCCGCAATGACCAGACGAAGCCTTGTTGCACAGTGCGCCGCGGAAATGATGTTTTCTTTCTTTCCTACATGATCATAGATTTCCTGTGCTGTCTTTCTGTAATCCATGTCCTTCCTCCTTTTCTGCTACTGTTCCCGGACAGTCATCTCTTTCTGCTTTCCCTTTCTTCGGATCAGATCTGTCTGTTCTTTCTTCAACTTCCCGGGATTTATTATCTCTGATCCATTGTTTTTCATTTATTTATGAGATTGATTTCATATATCTATTCATACAAGGAACGGTAATCTTTCCATTTTTTTAAGTTTTTTGATGATTTTAGCACTTTTCAATGGTTTGTTTTATGTCGTTGCTTGTGTTCTTATGTGGAATCGTTCTCATATCTTACTTGTATTATAACTACTGCATTATTATTTGTAAATCCGCAACATCGCACAAATTTCTTCGGTCAAAATTGTACATATTCCATAAGAACAGATGCAAAACAGACAAACCAGTCAAGGTATCGCAGAAAAAATCTGGCATTTTTCTGTGTTTGCTCAGCCATAACACAGCACCACACAAAAAAGAAGCAGGTCTTTTTCTCCCAAAAGATCTGCTCCTGTTCCACAATAACTTATAATTTCTTCCTCTGTCTGCGAGGATATTCTCTGTTACCTGTGAGATTCCCGTTCCACAAGCTCACATCCCATTTTTATTTCCTTGCTGATCCCGGTATCGTTCTCAATAAGATCAGCCAGCATGGCTGCTGCCTCCATTCCGCTGGTCTTATAATAAAAATGTACCGTTGTCAGCTTCGGTTCCACGATCTTACCCGGAACTCCATCCCCAATCCCTGCGATCTGAACATCCTCGGGAATGCGAAGCCCGATCTCCTTCAAATAAGTCATGGCTCCCACCGCCATAGTATCCGTAGCACACACAAGAGAATCTATGGAAGGCTCCTCCTCAAAAAGCTCCTTCGCCATCTCATACCCGGAATCCATGGTAAAGCTTCCGATCTTCATCCTCTCCGGCACGACCTCCAGCTTAGCTTTATGGATAGCATCCATAAAACCCTTTTTCCTGCAGGCACCAACTGCCTCGTCCTTATCTGTAACGCCGATATAGGCAAACTTTTTCCCCTTCTCCGCCAGCTTCTCCGTGACCTGAAAAGCTGCTTTATGATCATCCTGATAAATACATGGATATCCGTCCAGATGCTGTCCCAGGATCACGATCGGTACCTTATAATCCTTCAGCATCTGTTTATGCTTTCTGGTAAACATGGTAGCAATAAAAACCACTCCGTCCACCTGACGTTCTTTAAACAGAGAAAGGTATTTCAGCTCTTCTTCCACATCATTATTGGTATTGGCCAGAATAAGCTGATATCCTCTCCGTGTAAGAATATCACTGATCCCTGTCACCTCACGGCTTATGGTATCTGAATTGATCTTTGGAAGGATGACACCGATGAGACTGGTTTTTTTGGTCCGCAGTGTCTGTGCCTGGGAGGATGGCTGATATCCTGTCTCCTGGATCACCCTGCGGATGACTTCCTTTTTTTCACTGCTGACATATCCATTATTCAGATATCTGGATACCGTAGCTCTGGAAACTCCGGCAAGCCTAGCTATTTCATTAATGTTCATAACTTATGTACCTCTTCTTTTGTCCTGTTATATCTGTCCTTGTATGCATATTTATAATATAGATTATACACGGTTTCTTTCCGGTAAAAAAGCTTCTTTTCCTATGTAAATGGAAATTTTTATTACTGCTCACTCCGTTCTCACTAATACGCTTCACAACACAGAGGATACGGGATGCATATACCTCCCATCCCGTATCCTCCATACTCTGTTTCCAAAAATCTCCCCGGCATATCTATTTTTCGGTTTTCCCTGTCATTCCAGATATTCAAACGGATCTACCGGCACGCCATCCTTTTTCATTGCAAAATAAAGATTCGGGCCTTCTACAGAATAATATTTGGTAGGTGCACTGATATTTCCGATCACTTCACCCTCCTTTACTGTGTCACCTTCTGCCACAGTAAGGTCCTTCAGCTGCCCGTATACTGCCTGATAACCATTTCCCAACTCCATAGTCACAGTCGTTCCCGTGCAGGCATCCTGTACAACAGAAAGCACCTGACCATCAGCCGCCGCATACACCGGCGCATCCTCCACTGCCTGCAAAGCAATGGCAGAGCTTACACGATACTGATCCAAAGTCGGATAATATACGGTTTCATCCATATTGTAATCCACAAGAACCGTTCCTCTGACCGGCCATTCCATAATGGAATCCTCCGTAAAATCCAAAGCCTGTGCCGCAATTCCGACAGCTGAGGTCTCTGCGGTATCTGTGGAAGCTCCAGCTCCGTTATTCACTGCTCCCTCTGCCGATGCATTATCTGCTGTATTTCCAGTGCCATCTGTGCGGCTTCTGTCTGCACCTGCCGCCGCAGACACGCTCCTATCATCCGTACCACTTCCATTATCTGCATCTGCCGCTGCATTTTCGGCTGTACCACTTCCTGCAGTCTCACGGATGCTTCCTGTCACTCCATCTGCTCCGGCTTCTGAATCTCCTGACAGACCTGCTTCATCTCCGGTTTCTCCATCAGAGATCTCATCCTGTGCTGCATCCTGCCAGCCATCTCCGGCAGCTGCCGCATCCTCTGCGTTTTCCCCGTCCGAAAGCTCCTCTTCCAGCCCGGTCTCTTCTACCTGTACAGAATTTTCCTCCTGGGGATTTTCTGCGATGGGCTTTGTTCCAAGCTGATAAACAGTAATCCCAAGTGCCGCCACTGCTGCCAGAACACCTCCGTTGATAATACCTCTCATAATTTTACTTTTCATATTCTTTCCACCTCTGTCTGATATGTTCATTTTCAGTAACAGAAAAAACAGTAAAGCTGCCGTTTCGGTCACCATTTCTATATCTATAGAGTGTCCAGAATATGGCTGTCTATTCATTTTTTGAATATTTTTTTATCAGACGTTGCTTCGGATGCCTGACTTTCTTTAATCCTCAGCTTTCAGCTCCATCTCCGGAAAATATTTTTCCAGGATCTCCTCCGCACTGCTTCCGTTTTTTGCCATCTCATTTCCACCAAACTGGGAAAATCCCACACCATGACCGCTGCCACGCACTCGCAGATAATAAATATCATCCTTTTTCTTCAAACTGAAATTCGCGGATTCCAGTCCCATTCCCGCTGCAAAGCTTTCTCCCTCCAGAAGTGTTTCCCCAATCGTAAGCTCTGTCACATAACCGGCACTGTCCCGTTTTTTGATCTTCAGCTCCCCGGAAAGCTGCCCCGCAGGAATTTCCACGATTTTTATATGATCCGGAGATTTTTTATCCTCAATGCTATCTGCCGATTTCAGATATGTATACGCCTCATCATGAAAAGCCTCTTCCCCGCTGCGGGTTTTCCCTGCGCTTCTCTTATGCCAGGGAGTCAGCCTCACTTTTCCTTCATATGTAAGTACCTGTCCATCCGTCTCTTTTGCTGCCTGCTCATAGATCTGCCTTTTTTCTGCAAAAAAATATCTCCAGACTTCCTCTGTACTTCCGTTTTCCCTCAGGATCTCTGCCAGATTTTTCCCCTCGCCCAGCCACCTTTGAATATTCGACCGTGCGATCACAGTCTGCGCTTTTATGGTTTCTTTTTTCATATCCGGGGAAATCTGCGAAAAAACAATGACCGGGAGATATTCTTCCATATCCGGCACCCTCTCTGCCAGGACCCTCTCCGGTCCATTCATGGTTGCCGCCGAAAAATAAGGAAGAACAATTGCTAAAAACACCAGACAATATCGAAGAAGCGCATATTTTTTCATAAAAAGCACCATAAGCGTTCTTTTTCCTAATATATGTTCTTTTGCCAAAAATTATTATTTGCTGTATACTATAGCGGTTCCATGAATCAATGCATCAAAAAAAGTTATTCCGAACATGCTGCAGTAATTTATGGAAATGCTATGTATCAATCCAAAAAGTATCTGCAGCGATCAGTCCTGCTCACCGCTTATTGCTTGCCACGAATGGAGGTATCACACACCATGCTTGCCATCTTTCTCGCACCATTATATATTCTCATTAATATTTATATCGTCCGCTGGATGATTTTGTGGATGGGTGCCTGCACTCATTTTTTCCAGACCTTTGCGTTCCGGGCATGCTTTGCAGGTGTTTATATTTTTCTGTCCACTTCTCTTCTGACCTGTTTTCTCATCCGGAAGCCCCCTGCGCTCCATCGCTTCCTGAAAAATACGGCAAATTATTTTCAGGGAACATTTCTTTACATCCTGATCGTAATCGTAACTACAGATCTCTGCAGACTGATCCTAAAGCATACGCTTCATCCGGCCTGGATGTATTCCCGGAAAGCCTTCGTAGTCACAGGCGCTGTCTGCACCCTTCTGATCATTGGTGTCAGTCTCTATGGGATTTTTAATCAGTGGAATATTAAGACAAAAACTTATGATGTGAAAATAGACAAGCAGGTGAAGGGAATGGACTCCCTGAAGATTGTCCTGCTCGCAGACATTCATTTCGGTTACAGTATCGGAGAAAAACATGCCGGGCTTCTTGTAAAAAAGATCAACGCCGAAGATCCGGATCTGATCTGTATTGCCGGCGATATTTTTGATAACGAATATGAAGGGATCAAAAACCCGAAAAAAACAGCGGCCATTCTCCGTTCGCTGAAATCCAGATACGGCGTTTATGCCTGTTGGGGCAACCATGATCTCAGCGAACCGATTCTGGCCGGTTTTACCTTCCGCAATGCAAAAAAAGATTATGATGATCCCAGAATGCGGAATTTTCTGGAATCTGCCAACATCCGGCTTCTCGATGACGAAACCGTCCTCATAGATAAACGGTTTTATCTGACAGGCCGTAAGGATCCTTCACGCTGCCGAAAAATGTCCGACACCCGTAAGGATCCTGACCAGCTTACAGCCTCCCTTGACAAAACACTCCCGATTATTTTTATGGATCATCAGCCCGGTCAGCTGGATGAAGTGGCAGCCGCAGGCGCAGACCTTGATCTCTGCGGCCATACTCATGACGGCCAGCTGTTCCCTCTGAACATCATCACCGGACTGATCTGGGAAAATTCCTGCGGTTACCTGAAAAAGGGGACTATGCACAACATCGTTACCTCCGGTGCCGGCATATGGGGCCCGAATATGCGTACTGCCACAAACAGTGAGATCTGTTCGATCACAGTACATTTTTATCCTGCCAGACCTAACTCCTCTGATCCCTCATAAATATCTTCCACCGGCAGCTCCTCCGCACTCTCACTATCCTCTTCTGTTATTTCTGTTCCGTTATTTTCTTCTTCCGTTTCAGAGTCCTTCGGAAACTCAATTACTTCAGCCGTATCACCACTTTCTGATATCTCCGGCTCTTCACTGGAATCATCAAATATCTCTTCCTCAGTATTATCGTCCGTCTTTCCTTCTTCAGAACTCATATTGAGTTCCTCGCTGCTCTCTTCTTCAGCTTTCTTTTCACTGTTTCGGATGATCTCAAGGGCTTCTGTTTCTGAAATAATACCTGAATTATCTTCCATTGCATTTGCTTCCGGCACTTCATAATCATATACAAAGGTATTGACTGGCATAAGCTTGTTTGACTGCACATCATAGTCAAATACATGCCACAGGTATCCTTCCCTGTTAACCGGTACATTTGCCTGGTAGATCTGTTTTCCACCCCGGTAAACGGTTACTTTGGCTGACGAAGCAGATAATTCTGTACTCGCATCATCTTCACCGTTTGTATAATCGTATACATAAAAGCTATATTTTCTTCCGGTGAAGCCTTTGTATATGGTTGTTGTTTCCGGTCCATAGCTGCTTGTATCATCCAGATCCAGATTTGCTATTACATCTCCATCCTCTGAATATGCATTTTTATCCCTGTAGTATACATGGAAGTAGTCATCTCCGTTTTCATCAGCAGGTCCCAGCAGATGAGAATCCAGGTCTCGCGGAGTTTCTCCCCATGTAAGCACGATCTGAAGAAGTCCCTCATCTCCTGCACTGATATTGGTCGGTGACATTGTTACATCACGTTCACTGCATGCATTTGCCTGAACTACAACATTGATATGAGCAGAAACAAAATCTTCATTGCTTGCATTCAGCGTATAGTTTCCGGCTGGCACGGTCAACGTATAGGTTCCATCTGCTGATACGCCTTCTTTCACAGTCTCTCCGATCACATTATCCCAGCCCTTACGTAATTCATAAGTTACATTTTCTATATTTCCGCCGGTCATGGAATGAATAAATCTTCCACTCAGCTCACCATCTCCGGCTTCTGCTCTGGATACCATCAGGAAAGATTCTGCGTATGTGATCTGGTTCGCTGATACTTCCATGGAACTGCTCTCATATTTCTGGTAACCGGTTGCTGTGACAACAATTTTGTAGGTTCCTTCATCAAGATCATTAAATGAATAAGTTCCATCTTCTTTCGTGAAAGTTTTTTCAACCTTGACTGTTCCGGAATATGCTTCCACGCTGGCATTTTTTACAGGAGCTTTGCTGTTTGAATCCAAAACGCTTCCCTCAATGCTTCCGGCTCCGACTGTACATTTATCCACCAGTGTTCCATTTTCAAAATGAACCTTCAATTTTAGTGGATTATCGTCATCATCAGACAGAAAATCCTTGGACAACGTATAATGCCATACCGTTTTCAGGAACTTTCCGACCACCGTATCCGGATTCAACTCACCCGCTGCGTAAATATAGGTTCTTACATCAGAACAAAGCACATTTCCGGCATCACGAACTGTATAGGATACGCTTGCCTTTGCCGCAGGTCCTACCTTAATATCAATTCCTGCCAGATCCCATGTCTCCAATGCAGTCAGATTTAATCCAAACTGAAGACCGCATTTCGCAGATCCTTCTATTGTGACCGGTGTCAAAGTCTGACTGAAATCATGGATAAATCTTCCATTTCCATCTTTGAATTCATATCCGCCAGTTGCTTCAACGGAATATTTCACAACAAACTGCCCGGACACATCATAAAACAGAGAAACCACCAGATCTGCAGAAAGACCAGTTGTACCAAGCTTTATAGGAACTCGTCCCAGTTCAAGTACATCGCTGACTGTTTCCATAGTTCCACTTGCATGTTTGATCTGCTGCTCTGAATTCACGCCACTTATATAAAGTCCGCCTTCGAAATCAGCTTTTCCTGTAACTGACGCAATAAAATGCCTTACCTCTATCTTTCCCCAGCTAAATCCAGCATCCAGCTTACAGCTTACATCCGGAATCGTAACAGCAACAGAACCGGACAACTTCACCTTATCATTAAATTTATGATTAAGATCAAATTTCAATTTACCTGGAACCGGAATACTTCCGCCGAGAGTAAGTCCTCCTGCCGGCACCTCACTTGAATTTTCCGGAATATACTCATATTGAACGCCCTCTGCAGTTACCTGCATATTTTCCGGATCTGCAATTCCTGCACCTTCAAAATCAATTGATTTGTAAACCTCTGAAATATCATCCGGTTTGCCGGCCTTAATGATCAGACGGCCCTGTCCGTCCTTTGTGATATTCTGGACTTTTAATGCAATATCTGTATCTGTTCCCATTTCCTTTGCAGAAAACAGTACAACCTTTCCGGTTTCCAGATTTTTATAAGCATTTCCATCTTTTACTGTGATCGTATAAGTTCCGTCACTGTTCTGGACAACATTGTATATATTTTTGGAAGTATCTTTGACTTCAACTACATTTGTTGCATAGGTAACCTTGCTGTCATAATTCTCATCGATTACTGAGTCCTCAGTGATCTGGTCGATAGCTTTTAAGATCTGAGCTGCATCATTTCCGTTAATTGCCTTCTCCGGTTCAAAGGTATCTCCATTCAGAGACAGCATATTCTTTTTCAGTGCAATAGCTACAACATTTTTATACCTGATCTGAGCCGCATCTGCACATGTCGGTTCTTCATCCGTAGTTTCATATCCCATAAGCATTACTGCTGTATATGCGGCAAACTCTCTTGTTGCATATTCGTCAGGATAAAAATATGGAACATCCTGCTCATCGGTTTCATCGGGAATGATTCCCATAGTTTTTGCAATTTCTGCTGCGATTCCATTTTCATTTTCTCTGGTATCAGCATAATAATAATTTTTGCTATCAAACTGCTCTTCATACTTGCAGCCAACTTTATCCAGAAGAAGTTTTACCCATTCACCTCTGGTGTATTCATGTCCGGAATCCTGCACGTATTTTTTCGTAACAAAAATCCTTGCAAAGATTTTTATTCCTTTTACTTTGGCAACGATCGATGTATTTCCCTCTCCGACTGCCTGGACAACACCTGTTTTTGTTACTGTTGCAATTTTCTGATCAGCAGATGACCAGCTTACTTTAACACCCTTTTCCTTAAAACCAAGCTGGATACTTTCCCCTTCTTCCAGAGTAGCTTTTTGATTTTTCAGTGTTGGTTTCACAACTGTTATCTTACATCGATATGTTCTCTTCTTGGAATCTTTAAAGGTTACTGTACATGTTCCTGTTCCTGTTACAGAAACCGTACCATCTTTTTTTACCTTGGCAACCTTTGTATTTGAACTTGAGGCAGTTTTGATCACATCACCCTTTATCGAAAGCTTCCTGGACGTATTCGCTGTTCCCCATACAAATTTTAAGCTCTTTGCAGACAGATAAGGATTTTTTACCGTAACCTTACAGGTATACACTTTTTTTCCTATTTTAGCCTTAACCACTGTTGTTCCGGTTTTTACTGCTGTTATTTTTCCCTTAGAGCTGACTTTAACGATTTTTTTATTGGCAGAACTCCATACCGTCTTTCCCGAAACACCGTTTACTTTTAACTGCAGACTTTTTCCCTTTACATACAATACGGCTTTTTTCACTGACATTCCCGGGCTTTTTACTGTAACCTTACAGGTTAATGTCTTTTTGGCAATTCTGGCCTTTACTGTTGCGGTTCCGGTCTTCACAGCCGTTATCTTTCCCTTTGACGAAACCTTTACAACTTTATTATTGGAAGAAGACCATTTCACGGCTTTCTTCCAGTTTACAACCTTTAACTGTGATGTTTTTCCCACGTACAAAACCTTTTTTGTACTGTTCAGTCTGGGATTTGCAGCTGCATTTGCTGGCATGCTGATTCCTAAGATCAACATCAGGATCAGCATCAGCGGCAGCAATTTTTTGATGCACTTTTTCTCTTCATAAGCACTTTTCCCTTCTACTGTACTATGCTATAATGTTCATCAATTATAAATTTTCGAGATCATTCGAAATCATTTATAATTAATCCCCCGTAAATTATCAGACTATCAACCAAGAAAGGAGAAAAATCATGAGTGTCACCGTAAATCCAAAAGCACGCCAAATTTTACCGGTTATTCTGGGCTGCTGCGTAATCGGAACTGTTTTTTTTCTGGCAATAACTATCTGTTCCGCCATAAAATATCATGATTACGTACCTGTAGATGCTGTTATATCATCTGTCAGCCGCTCAAATAATCCTAACAAGCCTCATAGTTCCAATTATCATAACTATGTGAAGTACTCTTACACCTACAAGGAACAAAACTACACAGCTGACCGAATCGAGTTTTTACGTCTCGGCAAAGCCCCCGGAAAGCATGTTCAGATTAAATGTGATCCGCAGAATCCAAACCAGATCCAGAATATCTATTCTATGACCATCTGTATTGTCTTCCTGGTAATCCTGATCATAACAGATTTCCTGCTCATTCTTATGATAAAGTCTTAATACTGTACAGCTATACTCTAATTATATAACATTTTTATCTCTTGAACTTTGTCAAATTTGTCGCAAAGTGAACATTTTTTGTCGAAAATGTCCATAATAATTTTTTATCGCATTGACATACTCCTACCATTGAAATCCTACTCGATGGCTCTGCTGATTCGTTCATCAGTACGTAATTTTCTATGATATAAAAAAGACGGTTACGTTGTGATTCAACGTAACCGTCTTCCTTTATACTATACTCGCACAGATATAAAACAAAATTCCCACCTATTGCCTTGAGCAATAAATGGGAATTTATCTGATCCACTTAAAAAGTGAGGCATCGGGGATTCGAACCCCGGACAACTTGATTAAAAGTCAAGTGCTCTACCGACTGAGCTAATACCCCATATTAAATTAATTAATACTCAGGCTTTTTCTAACCAGCCGTTCGTATGTTTTACATTAAAACATGCCCAGAGCCGGAATCGAACCAGCGACACGAGGATTTTCAGTCCTCTGCTCTACCAACTGAGCTATCTGGGCATAAGTAGCGGGGACAGGATTTGAACCTATGACCTTCGGGTTATGAGCCCGACGAGCTTCCAGACTGCTCCACCCCGCGTTATTAAATGTTAAAAGCCGATGATCGGACTCGAACCGATAACCTGCTGATTACAAATCAGCTGCTCTGCCAATTGAGCCACATCGGCATTTAAGTGGATGGAGAAGGATTCGAACCTTCGAAGGCGGTGCCAACAGATTTACAGTCTGCCCCCTTTGGCCACTCGGGAATCCATCCATAATCTATGGGACCTATAGGGCTCGAACCTATGACCCTCTGCTTGTAAGGCAGATGCTCTCCCAGCTGAGCTAAGATCCCATATTTAATTCATTACAGCTAAGCTGTAACGACCCAGAAGAGACTCGAACTCTCGACCTCCGCCGTGACAGGGCGGCGCTCTAACCAACTGAGCCACTGGGCCATTTTAAGGTTTGTACCTTAAAAACTACATACATGCTTGTTGATCGTTAATCAAACTCTTTGAATCAATTCTTAACCTGCGTTTCTTGGT
>NZ_JAJEPT010000030.1:0-19538 GCF_020686995.1 Blautia fusiformis | reverse complement strand
CAGTACCGTAAGGTGTTTGCCAATGCAGTAGTGGGAGAAGCAAGAATCCCCCTGCTTTAGCTGTGGGGAGTGTCAAAAAACATTGCTTTACAAGAAGAATAAAAAAGCATATAATTCTTTTATAATATATTTAATAAAAGAGGGTAAGAAAACGGAAAATAAAGATAAAAAAAATATAACAAGAAAAAGAATAATTAATTATGTGCTGAACAATCATGTTACATCCAAGGCGGGAATCGCAAAAGATTTAAATTTGAGTATGCCGACTGTGTTAGCAAATGTAAATGACTTGTTAGAAAAAATGGTGTTGGAAGAAACTGGGGAATATGCTTCGACCGGTGGAAGAAAGGCAAAAAGTATAGGGATTAATAAGTCATACTGTCATGCAATGGGAATTTTGATTACAGCGAATCATATAGAAATGGTATTAGTAAATCTTGGAGATGAGATTATAAAAAAAGATCGCATCCGTTTAAAATTTACGGCAGAATTATCCTATTGTACAGAAGTGGCACAAAAGGTCAAAACTTTTCTTGAAGGCGAATTAGCGAAGGATACGCTACTTGGGATTGGAGTGGCGATTCCGGGAATTATTGATCAGAAAGAACGGATCGTTTTAAAATCCCATGCTTTAGGTATAGAGAATTATAGTCTGCGCTTTTTAGAGCAGGCTTTGGAAATTCCAGTATATTTTGAAAACGATGCTAATGCTGCAATGCTTGCAGAAAAAAAGCAAAAGTATCCAAATGCGATATATCTGTCTTTGAACCACACCTTAGGAGGCGCATTCTGCATAGATGGAAAGCTGTTTCGAGGGCAGAACCAGAAAGCAGGTGAGTTTGGTCACATGATACTCGTTCCCGGTGGAAGAAAGTGTTATTGTGGTAAAGCAGGATGTGCAGATGCATATTGTGCTGCAAGTGTACTGACACAAGATAACAAGCAGTCACTGGATGTATTTATGGAAAAAATTGAAAGTGGTGATGAAAAAATTTTACAGACATGGAATGAGTATCTGGATCATCTTGCTGTTTTGATATCAAATCTGCGGATGGCATATGATATGGATATCATACTAGGAGGTGATGTGGGAGGTGTATTGTCAGATTATATGATACCACTGGGAGAAAAAGTGATGGCATATAATGGCTTTGAGCATGATGTTTCATACTTGAAAAATTGTTCGTATAAGAAAGAAGCGTCGGCTGTTGGAGCTGCGAAATACTTTTTTACAAAACATATGGCAGAATTGTAAATTTTTTGAACGCAGATAAGCAGTCCACCGCATCTGGTGCGCAGGGCATCAAGCGTTGGGTAAGGGGATGTTCACTCTGTTGGAGTTAAAAGCTCCCACTGACAGGTTGCAAAGCGAATGCGGATGTCCGATTTATATGTGTGAAAAACAAGAAGTTGTGTAAAATTAGAAAAATATATTATAGTAAAAACGGAAAGAAAACAGTAACTATGGTTTTCTTTCCGTTTTTTTTCATGTTAATTATGAAAAATATACAAAAAATATATTTTGAAATTATGAAATATATAAAAATATGAAAAAACATATTGACAAATTGTGTTTACATGGTAATAATATAATTACTTTGATAAAACATTTTATAAAACATAAAATAAAATAACATATAAAGGAGAAAACAGTTATGTTACAGCAGGTAATGACAAATCCAGGAGAAATTATTTTCAGAGAGGTTCCGGTTCCGGAGGTAAAGGAAAATCAGGTGTTGGTAAAGATTATGAATATTGGTATTTGTGGATCAGATATTCATGTTTATCATGGAAAACATCCGTTTACAAAATATCCGGTAACACAGGGACATGAGGTTTCCGGTGAGATTACAGAACTTGGAAAAAATGTCACAGAGTTTCATATGGGACAGAAGGTGACGATAGAGCCTCAGGTATATTGTGGACATTGCTATCCATGTCGTCATGGAAAGTATAATCTCTGTGAGGAATTAAAAGTAATGGGATTTCAGACGACAGGAACAGCATCTGAGTATTTTGCAGTGGATGCATCGAAAGTAACACCTATTCCAGAAGATATGTCCTATGAAGAAGGAGCTATGATCGAACCTCTTGCTGTGGCAGTTCATGGTGTAAAACAGATGGGCGATGTGGCTGGCATGAATATTGCAGTCCTTGGAGCAGGACCGATTGGAAATCTCGTGGCACAGGCAGCAAAAGGAATGGGGGCAGCGAAAGTGATGATCACAGATATCAGTGATCTTAGACTGGCAAAGGCAAAAGAATGTGGAATTGATGTGTGTGTGAATACCCAAAATAAAGACTTCGGTGAGGCAATGATCGAAGCATTTGGACCGGATAAGGCAGATGTGATCTACGACTGTGCCGGAAACAATATCACAATGGGACAGGCAATTAAATATGCAAGAAAAGGAAGCACGATCGTACTGGTGGCTGTTTTTGCAGGAATGGCAGAAGTAGATCTTGCAGTGGCAAATGACCACGAACTTGACATTAAGAGCACGATGATGTACCGCCATGATGATTACATAGATGGAATCAGACTGGTAAATGAGGGTAAAGTTCATTTGAAACCGCTCATCTCAAAGACATTTGCTTTTAAAGATTATCTGAAGGCATACCAGTATATTGATGATAACCGCGAGACAACGATGAAAGTAATTATCAACGTCAGTGAAAAGTGAGGAGTTCGTATGGAAAATAAATATGGAATTGTCGGAGTTGCCCATGTCGGGCTTCCGACAAACGATTTGCAGAAAACAGTTGAGTTTTATAAGAGTCTTGGATTTGAAGTAATTATGCAGTCTTATAATGAAAAAGCAGGGGAAAAAGTGGCATTTTTGCAGATAAAAAATTACTGTATAGAGACTTTTGAAAATGGGCAGGCGGCAATGTCAGACGGTGCATACCAACATGTTGCACTTGATGTGGAAGACATTGAAAGTATGTATCAGAAAATTTGCAATGAAAAATACACAATTATTACAGACGGAATCGAAGAACTGCCATTTTGGGAAAATGGTGTGAAGTTTTTTATGATCAAGGGACCAAATGAGGAAAGAATAGAGTTCTGTCAGAAACTCTGATAAAAATAGGAGGGACATATGGGAAGCGAAAACAAAAATGGAAAAGTACCGCTGATCAGTAAGATTGCATATGGGTTTGGTGATGTCGGATGTAATTTCAGCTGGATGTTCGTCAGTAATTTTCTGATGATATTTTATACAGACGTGTTCGGAATCAGTATGGCGGCTGTGTCAGCACTTATGCTTTTTTCGAGATTCTGGGATGCGATCAATGATCCAATCGTCGGGGGACTTACGGATAAAACAAAATCGAGATGGGGACGGTACCGTCCATGGCTGTTAGTAGCGGCACCAATTACAGCGATTCTTCTTGTTATGACATTCTGGGCAAGACCCGACTGGCCGCAGAATGGAAAGATCATTTATATGGTAATTACATATTGTCTGCTGGTTTTGGGGTATACCTGTGTGAATATTCCATATGGAACCTTGTGTGGTGCTATGACACAGGATATTGATGAACGTGCAAAAATAAATACATCCCGTTCGGTTGCAGCGATGATTGCAATTGGTGTGTTAAATATTATCACAGTTCCACTGCTCAGCAAATTCGGCAGTCACAGTGCAAAGACAGGATATCTGACGGTGGCGGTCATATATGGATGTATTTTTACAGCCTGTCATTTCTTCTGCTTTGCGAAGACGAAAGAGGCAGTGATTACTCCGGAAAAAGAAAAAATTTCTGTAAAGATACAGTTGAAAGCAGTTATGCAGAACAGACCATATCTTCTTGCATTGGCAGGACAGATATTATTTGGATTTACATTGTATGGTAGAAACGCAGATATTCTGTATTATTTTACATATGTGGAAGGGAATGCCTCCTACTACACAACTTATTCGATGTGCATTATTATTCCTTCTATCATCGGGGCAGCCTGTTTTCAACCATTATTCCGCAAGTTGAATAACAAAGGAAGAACAGCATCTCTCTTTGCTTTATTTACAGGAATTTCCATGTTGTTTATGTTTTTCTTCAATGCCAAAGAATCACCAGCTATTTTTTATGCATTATCTGGTCTCACACAGTTTTTCTTCTCTGGATTTAATACCGCAATCTATGCAATTATTCCAGACTGTGTGGAATATGGGGAGTGGAAAACCGGACTTAGAAATGACGGTTTTCAGTATGCATTTATTTCACTTGGAAATAAAATCGGAATGGCAGTTGGAACAGCACTTTTAGCAGGATTACTTGGAAAATATGGTTATATTGCAAATCAGACACAAAATGCAATTGTACTTTCAATTATGAAACATGCATTTACGACGATTCCGGGTGTACTGTGGATTGTGACTGCGGTTGTATTATTTTTCTACCGGTTAAATAAAAAACGTTATAACGAGATTGTAGAGGAACTAAAAAATGGAAGAAAAAGTTGATATCGTGGCATTGGGAGAGTTGCTTCCTATGATCCAAATTATCGCTCGTCTCTTTGGAAGAGCAAAGAGTATGCAGTGAAAAAAATGAGATCTGTCATAGAATTGGTAGATGTCATGAAGGTATCGGATGAAGAGAGTATTCTGTTGACAGAGGCGAAAAGTTATGAGCAGGCTGCAGATCAACTCCTTGCCATGGGACCAAAGCTGGTTGCCATTACATTGGGAGAACAGGGCGTTCTTATGGCAACAAAAAGCAGAAAAGAAATCATCAAAGCATTTCAGACACATGCGGTCGACATGACTGGGGCAGGTGATTCATTCTGGGGAGGCGTATTATGCAGTATCCTTTCTATGAATAAGAATGTTGAAAAAATGGAATGGGAAGAAATCAAAAAGTGTGCTGTTTTGGGAAATGCAGTTGCTGGATTGTGTGTGCAAAAGAGAGGCGGAATCCCTGCGATTCCGACGAAAGAGGCAGTGTTTGAATTTATGCAGAAATAATGAATGTATATGAACAAACTCGGGGCTGTAAAAATCACGATTTATTAATCGTTAAAGCATCAGCCCCGTGTTTTTCTGTCGGAGTATTATTCCGCTTTTATCTTTCCATCATGCTGATGGACTCAATTCCGACACTTCCGCCGCGGACAACTTCGATATGCTTGAACTCTTCTTTGATAAGCTTGATGACCGCGTCATTTTTGGTTGCGGTCTGGACGAATTCCAGAAGGAGGCTGTCTTTTCCATAGTCGATGACACGTGCCTTGAAAGTCTCAGCAATCTGGAAAAGTTCTACTTTATCTTCCGGGGAGCAGCCCTTTACCTTGATGTAAAGGATCTCCTTCATTCGAACGAACACGTCTGTAAAATCAATAACCTTGATCACCTCGATCATACGGTTCAGCTGTTTTTTGATCTGCTCAAAGGTTTCATCATCGCTGACTGTGGCGATGGTCATTCTGGAAACTGTTGGGTCTTCCGTGGTTCCAACTGTAAGACTGTCCAGGTTATAGGACTTTCCGGAGAAAAGACCGGAAATCTTGGAAAGAACACCGACCTGGTTTTCAACGTAGAGAGAGATCCATCTTTTTTTCATTCCTTTATCCATCATTCATTCCTCCTAACAATCCATGATCAGATCAGCCAGGGTGCCGCCCGGCTTGACCATCGGGTAAACCATTTCCTCCGGATCAATGATAAATTCGATGATCGTAGGAGTTTTTGTATTCTTCTTAGCCTCTTCGAAAGCAGCCGCAATCTGATCCTTCTCAGTTACGCGGATACCCTTTGCCCCATAGCTCTCTGCGAGACGGATGAAATCCGGTGTGTATTCCGGATATTCCTGCCCGTCTGTGCGGCGGGAGAGTGCACCGGCCTTCAGATTTGTCATGGCGTAACGTTTTCCGTAGAAAAGCTTCTGCCACTGGCGGACCATTCCGAGATATTCATTATTAAAGATACAGCAGATGATCGGAAGCTCCTCCAGAACTGCGGTAGCCAGCTCCTGAATGTTCATCTGCATGCCGCCGTCACCGGAAACGGAGATGACCGGTGTATCCGGATTACCGATCTTGGCACCGATAGCACCTGGAAGGCCGTAACCCATGGTTCCAAGTCCGCCGGACATGATCAGCTGACGGTTCTCGGTGATGTCTGCATACTGGCTCACCAGCATCTGATGCTGACCTACATCGGTAACAAGAATGGCCTTGTCAAACTGGCGGTTGATCTCGCCGATGATATCCAGCGGTCCCATAATACCACGGTCTTTCATGGTAAGAGGATGCTCTTCCTTCCATTCCTGGATCTGCTTCAGCCATTTGCCGGTATTACAGTCCTGTACATATTCATTCATTTTTGTTATTGCCTCTTTTGCATCGGCAACGATGGGGATGTCTACATGGATATTTCTGGAAATGGAAGCGGTGTCAATATCGATGTGGACGATCTGTGCATGCGGGGCAAATTCATGGAGCTTGCCTGTGATACGGTCGTTAAAACGGGTTCCGATGGAAAACAGAAGATCGCATTCATTCACTGCCATATTTGCGGCATAAGCGCCGTGCATACCAAGATTTCCGATAAACAGAGGGTTCTTTGTGGAAATGGCACCACGTCCCATAACGGTTGTGACAACCGGGATCTGAGTTTTCTCAACAACCTGGGTAAAAATCTCCTGCGCGCGGGAAATGATCACACCGCCGCCAGCAAGAAACAGAGGTTTTTTGGCCTTCTGCAGCATTTTGAGGGCACGTTTCAGCTGTCCGATATGCACGCTGGTGTTAGGCTTGTAGCCACGGATATTGACGGTCTTCGGATACTCAGCACTTCCCAGCTCGGCCATTACATCCTTTGGAAGGTCGATGAGAACCGGGCCTGGGCGTCCGGTGCGTGCGATATAGAAGGCTTCCTTGATGATACGTCCAAGATCCTCACGGTTGCGGACGGTAACACCGTATTTTGTGATGCTTCTGGTAATCCCGACAATATCAACCTCCTGGAACGCATCGTTTCCGATGAGGTGACGGGCAACCTGTCCGGTAAAGCATACAAGCGGAACGCTGTCATAGTTGGCAGTTGCAAGACCTGTAACAAGGTTGGTAGCTCCGGGACCGCTGGTAACGAGACATACGCCAACCTTTCCGGTAGTTCTGGCATAGGCATCTGCTTCGTGTACAAGGGCCTGCTCGTGACGTGGCAGGATGATGTCAATGCCGCTCTGTTTATATAATTCATCGCTGATATCGATGGTGCAGGCACCAGGATAGCCGAACAGAACATCAACGCCTTCTTCTTTTAAGGCTTTTACAAGCAATTTGTTTCCGGAAATCTGTTTCATGAATTGGTTCCCTCCTTTGATGATGTGAAAAGTTAAGCAGATAAGGGCTGCCGCGAGAAATTTTTCCAATAAAAAAGTCCCGGCATATCGGATAAAATATGCTCAGGACGGATGATTCCGCGGTACCACCTGTTTTCAGAGGTAAAACTCTGCTCTCTGCCAGTACAAAATTATACTGCCTCCCTGTAACGTGGGAATGACGATGAAGCCTACTGCATGAAGATCCATGGTTCAGTCCACTGCTCGAGGGCTACTTCCACAGTTCAGTCACGAAGATTCTCACCGGCCATCTTCTCTCTGTGCATCCGGAGACTGTGTACTACTCCCTGTCATTGCATTTAGTAAATATGGATAAAAATTTTTATCATTATAATATAAAATATCGGAACTGTCAATCAAAAATCCTGATGGCTCAACGGGTGAGCCGGGGATTACGATAACAGTTCCGATATGGATGATATTAAGTATTAAATATTTTTTCGGTACATCAGCTGTTTCTTGTTACGGAGCTGGAGCCTGCTTACTCAGGATTCGGTATTATCCCGTGTTTCAGGATCTTTTTCCGGAAGGTAGACATGCACTTTCTCGATACGGTTTTTATCCAGCTTTTCTACGATCAGACGGATTCCGTCCTCTGTGATCACTTCGTCACCGGCAACAGGCAGACGATCCAGATGTTCGATGATAAATCCACCCAGGGAATCATAATCCTCGGAATCCAGTTCCGTATCCAGATGATCATTTACGTCATCCAGATGCATGGAACCTTCGATGATATATTCCCGGTCGGAAATCTTCTGGACAAGCTCGTCCTCCTTCTCATCGTATTCGTCATGGATCTCACCCACGATCTCCTCCAGGATATCTTCCAGTGTGATCAGTCCGGCCATATCACCGTATTCATCCAGTACAATGGCAATGTTGAAGGTGGAGTCCTTCATTTCCACAAGAAGATCGGAAATGCTTTTTGTTTCGTAAGTGAAATGCGGCTTTCGGAGGAAATGATCGATAACAAATTCCTCATTTTTGTCGTAAAGAAGAAGATCCTTCATGTTGATGATTCCCACAATGTTGTTCTGGCTGTCCTTATAAACCGGCAGACGTGTGAACTTATCCTCGCGGAAAATATCGATCAGCTCATCATAGGTGGATTCTACATCCGCAAAGGTAACATGTACTCTTGGAACCATGATATCCTTGGCTGTGGCATCTCCAAGATCAAACACATTGTAGATCATTTCTTTTTCGTCGGATTCAATGACACCGTCCTCATGGCTGACGTCCACGATAGTACGAAGCTCCTCCTCGGTCATGGCCTTGCTGGCTGCATCCGGATCCACACGCATCAGGCGCATCACACCTCTTGAAAAGAGATTGATGATGAAGATCACCGGTGTCATGATGGTCATAAGAAATTTAAAGACCGGGATATAGCGGAGGGTGATCTTTTCAGAGTTAATGGTTGCGTAGTTCTTGGGGGTGATCTCACCGAAGATCAGGATCAGAACCGTCAGAATCACCGTCACGATGCTGACCATATAGCCGCCAAAGCTGTATGCAAGTGTGGTTGCAAGGGAAGAAGCTGAAATGTTCACAATGTTGTTTCCGATGAGAATCGCACTGAGAAGCTTGGGCGTCTGGTTCTCCAGGATATCGAGAGCCATGGCTGCACGCTTGTTTCCCTCGTCTGCAAGAGAGCGGAGACGGATCTTGTTTACCGACATCAGCGCGGTTTCGTTAGATGAGAAAAAGGCTGACAATGCCAGCAGAATAAGTAATATGATTATCTGGTAAGTGTCGCTGGGGTCCACTTTCAATATTCACTCCTTTAAAAATAAGATTATTTGGTTAAAAATATACAGATACTCCCACATTATATACGTTTTACTGGATTTTGGCAAGAGCCGGACCGGTACAGCGCATATAGATATATGGAAAAAATACGAAAATAAGTCTGCTTCTTGACAAAAGAGTAAGTTCAGACTAACATATATGTATATTCATATATAAAGAAGAACTGTATAGGAATGGAAGGAGAGGTTTATGTTTCTGGAGATAAAAGGAATCAAAAAATCCTTCGGGGCAGGAGAGAGCCATGTAGATGTTCTGAAGGGGATCGATCTTGAGATTGAAAAGGGAGAATTTTGTGTGCTTCTGGGGCCGTCCGGTTCCGGGAAATCCACGCTGCTAAACATTATTGGCGGCATTGACGGAGCGGATGCAGGAAGCATTACCATTCAGGGAGAACAGCTGGAGGATATGAATGAAAAGAAGCTTTCCCTCTACCGCAGAAAACATCTGGGATATATTTTTCAGATGTATAATCTGATCCCCAATCTGACTGTGAGGGAGAATATTGAAGTTGGTGCTTATTTAAGTGACAGACCGCTGGATGTGGATGAACTGCTGGAGACACTGGGACTTTATGAACATCAGCGGAAGTTTCCGAACCAGCTTTCGGGAGGGCAGCAGCAGAGAACTGCTATTGGACGTGCCATTGTAAAAAATCCGGATATCCTGCTTTGTGATGAGCCTACCGGCGCTCTGGACTACAACACCTCCAAGGAAATCCTGAAGCTGATCGAAACAGTCAATCACAAATACGGAAATACTATAGTCATGGTTACTCATAACGATGCCATCAAGGATATGGCAGACCGCGTGGTAAAGCTTCGTGACGGGATGATCCGCAGAAACTATCAGAATGAGCAGAAGATTCCGGCTACTGACCTGGAATGGTAAGGGGGCATTATGAAGAATCCTTTACGTAAACGTATCCCCAGGGAACTGAAGGGGGAATTTGGAAAATATCTGGTGGTTTTCCTGCTGATGGTACTGACCATCGGGTTTGTGTCCGGCTTTCTGGTAGCCGATGGAAGCATGCTGAAGGCTTATAATGAGAGCTTTGATAAATATAATATCGAAAACGGAAATTTCCGTACTGCGGAAAAGATTTACAGTTCTCAGTGGAAGGATATTGAAGCTGCCGGTGTTAAGCTTTATGAGAACTACTATATAGAAGAAGATCTGGATAACGGAAGCACCATGCGTTTTTTTAAAAACCGTGAGAAGGTGAATAAGGTCTGCCTGATGAAGGGAGAAATGCCGTCAGGGCAGGGTGAGATCGCCATTGACCGTATGTATGCGGATAACAACAGTCTTAAGGTAGGAGATACCCTGATCAGAGGTGAAAAATCCTGGAAGATCACAGGTCTGGTGGCACTTTCGGATTACAGTGCCCTGTTTCAGAATAATAATGATTCCATGTTTGATTCTGTAAAGTTTGGTGTGGCGATCGTAGCTCCGGAGGAATTTGAAAACCTGGATCAGGAAAAGCTCCGGTACAATTATGCATGGATATATGATCATCAGCCAAAGAACGAAAAAGAGGAGAAGAAAGTTTCCGAAAATCTCATGGAAGACATTGGCAAAGTGGTAGCTCTGGAAAGCTTTGTCCCACGTTATCTTAACCAGGCGATCATTTTCACCGGTGATGATATGGGCGGAGACAGGGCAATGGTCATCACGCTTCTTTATATTGTGATCGTGATCATGGCTTTTGTGTTTGGAATTACCATCAGCAATACGATCCGAAAGGAAGCCGGTGTTATCGGTACGTTACGTGCATCCGGTTATACCAGACGGGAGCTGATCCTTCATTATATGACGCTTCCGGTTCTGGTCACGCTGGCCGGTGCCCTGATCGGAAATATTCTTGGATATACCGTATTTAAGGGTGTATGTGCAGACATGTATTACGGGAGCTATAGTCTGCCGACTTATGTGACCGTATGGAATGCAGATGCCTTTCTTCTGACAACCGTAGTTCCGGTCATCATTATGATACTGATCGATCATGCGGTGCTCAGGTACCGCCTGCAGCTTTCGCCTCTGAAGTTTCTGCGAAGGGATTTTTCCGGTAAAAAACAGAAACGTGCAGTGTATTTAAGTCCGAAGATAGGAATTTTTTCTAGGTTTCGCCTCCGGGTGATCTTTCAGAATGTCAGCAGTTATCTGGTGCTGTTTGTGGGAGTTGTTTTCGCAAATCTGCTGCTGTTTTTCGGAATGCTTCTTCCGTCTGCACTGGATCATTATCAGCTTGAGATCCAGGAAAATATGCTGGCGAAATATCAGTACATGCTTTCGGTTCCGGCAAGTGCCTATTCAGGAAATAAAGCGGATGCCATGAATTCTCTTCTGGAATATTATACGGATACCAGAACGAACAATGAAGATGCGGAAAAATTTTCTGTCTATTCCCTGAATACCATGCCTGATAAATATAAAAGTGAGGAGATCACTTTTTACGGAGTGGAGCCGGATAGTAAATATATCCATGCGGATCTTTCGGGAGACGGCGTTTATATTTCCAGCGCTTATGCGGACAAATTCCGGATCAAGGAGGGGGATACCATAACTCTGAAGGAAAAATACGAGAAGGATGAGTATTCCTTTAAAGTAGACGGAATCTATGATTATACGGCAAGCCTCTGTGTATTTATGGAGCGTGATAAGCTGAATGAGGCGTTTGATCTTGGGGATGATTATTTTGGAGGATATTTTTCCGATACAGAGATCAGGGATATCCCTTCAAAATATATCGGTTCTGTCATTGACCTGGAAGCTCTTACAAAAATATCCAGGCAGCTGGATGTTTCCATGGGAGATATGATGGGAATGATGTATGGATTTTCCGTGACCATTTTTCTGGTGGTGATCTATCTGCTTTCCAAGGTTATCATCGAAAAAAATGCCCAGTCGATTTCCATGACCAAGATTCTGGGTTATACAAATGGCGAGATCAGTCGTTTGTATATACTTTCTACATCACTTGTGGTGGTGTTCTGCCTGCTGTTAAGCCTTCCGGTTGAACGGCAGATCATGGAAGTGCTATTCAGAGAGATGATGCTTTCCAGTATTTCGGGATGGATCACTATGTGGGTGGATCCCATGATCTATGTGAAAATGACAGCGATCGGAATCGCAGCTTATGGGATGGTAGCAGTGCTGGAATTTCGGAGGATCCGTCATGTGCCCATGGATGAAGCACTGAAAAATGTGGAATAATATGTGACATCCATATATATATCCGGAAAAATAATTCAGGATATCCGGAAATCTTACAGAATACGCAACAGGATCAGGAGTATGTGTGGTTTAACTGAATGCGGATGCTTTTATCCGCTCAAACAGTTATCTGTGAATAGCCACATATACTCCTTAAATATTCATAAATTTTCCGGAATACTGGAAATATTACTACAAACTTGTTATAATAATCCCATACTTCCCGTTGGAGGGAATAATTCAAACAGGAAATCAGGTGAGGAACATGGCAGGCAGAAAGAAGGATCCGCTGTATAAAAGCTTCGGATATGCATTTCAGGGGATTTTTACCTGCATCCGCAAGGAAAGAAATATGAAGATCCACTGTATGGTGGCAGCACTTGTGGTGATCGCAGGACTGATCCTTGGGCTTTCCGTGACAGAGTGGTGCATCTGCCTGGGGCTGTTCGGAATGGTGATGGCGCTGGAACTGGTGAATACGGCAGTGGAAGCTGTGGTGGATCTGGTCACAGAGGAACGTCATCCTCTGGCAAAGATCGCCAAGGACACAGCGGCCGGGGCAGTACTGATCGCAGCGATCATGGCAGCAATCGTCGGACTGATCATTTTTGTTCCCAAGGGACTTGTTTTTCTGGGAATATGACAGGAACAGAAAACTTTTGTTTCAGGATAGGGTCTGGTGTCGGACTGTGGTGTGATGGTCCGGCAGCTGCCGGTTTCAGGAAAGGAGAAAATATTATGGAATTAGGTGAAGGACTGAAGAAAATTTTATTGGTGGGTATTGGTACAGCAGCAGTGACAGCAGAGAAATCCAAAGAAATCCTGGATGAACTGGTAAAAAAGGGTGAGCTTACGGTTGAACAGGGTAAGGTTCTTAATCAGGAGCTGAAGCATAACATCAAATCAACGGTTAAGACAGCTGCTGATTCTGTAAAGGAATCTGCAGCCAGAAAGAATGATCAGGAAGAACTGAAGGCAACGATTTCCAGGCTGACACCGGAGCAGCTGGCTGCTGTGAAGGCGCAGATCGAGCGCATGCAGGCCGAGGCTGCTGAGAAGAAAGCCGAGACAGCAGAAGAACCGGCAGAGGAAGCTGTACAGGAAACTTCTGCGGAAACAGAAAATGCAGAAGATACCGGGAGCGAAGAACAGGCAGCAGAGTAACCGACTGCGGATTGCAAATATCCGCTTGACTAAACGACAACGCAGACGGAGCAGTAAATGGAGAAGTTTATGGGCAGAGAAGAAAAGGAGAAAAAAGAGAAAGGCGGATATGGAGAGCGGCTGAGAGAGATTACAGCCGTTTTGAAAAAGCATGCCATTACCCGTGGTGTTTCTCCTGAGAAGCTCCGGCTCATACTGGAAGATCTGGGCCCAACTTATATTAAGTTGGGTCAGATTATGTCTCTTCGTTCCGATATTCTGCCGAAACGCTACTGTGACGAGCTGATGAAGCTCTGCTCAGAGGTACCGCCGATGCCTTTTTCCCAGGTGATCGAGGTACTGGAAGAGTCCATGGGATGTCCGTGGCAGGAGGAATTTCAGCATATTGAGCAGAAACCTCTGGGAGCGGCATCGATTGCCCAGGTACATCGTGCCACGCTGAAGACGGGCGAAGAGGTTGTGATCAAGGTTCAGCGAAAAGGAATCTATGAGACCATGGCCAGGGATATCGGCCTGATGCATAAAGCAGTGCGTCTGATGCCGCCGGTGAGTATTAAGGGCATGGTGGATCTGAACATGGTTTTAAGTGAACTGTGGACTGTGACTCAGGAGGAGATGAATTTCCTGACGGAAGCTGCAAATATGGCGGAATTTGCAAAAAAGAACAAAGATGTGGCTTTTGTGAAAGTACCGATTCTCTACCGTGAGTATATTTCGCCGCATATTCTTGTGATGGAATATATTGACGGTTTTGCTGTCAATGACAAGGCGGATCTTCTGGCCAATGGTTATGATCTTAATGAGATCGGAACGAAATATGTGGATAATTTCATCAAACAGGTGATGGAGGATGGCTTTTTCCATGCGGATCCACATCCGGGAAACGTGCGGATCCAGGATGGAAAGATCGTCTGGATCGATATGGGGATGATGGGACGGCTTACAGAGCACGATCGTCAGCTGATCGCAGAAGCTATTGAAGGGGTTGCCATGAACAACATCGGCAAGATCCAGGATGCGGTCCTGGCTCTTGGGGAGTTTAAAGGCAAACCGGATTCCAGCAAGCTTTATGAGGATATCCGCGGACTTATGGAGAAATACGGTACTGCGGATATGGGGAACATTGATGTGGCTGAAGTGATGGTGGACCTGATGGAGGTCATGAAGGAGAATAAGATCATGATGCCTCACGGACTGACCATGCTTGCGAGAGGACTGACTCATGTGGAGGGGGTTCTGGCTGAGATCTGCCCGGACATCAATATGACACAGATTGCTGCGGCAAGGCTCAAGGAGCAGCTGTTCAGCAATGGGAACTGGAAGCGTGAGATAAAAAAAGAAGGAAAAAATCTTGCCTGGTCCCTGAAACGTGCAGTGGATATTCCTTCTCTGGCAGCAGATTTTCTTCAGGGCTGTATGAAAGGGCAGACAAAGATCAATCTGGATCTTCATGCCTCGGATGATCTGGCGTGGCTTTTGCGGCGGCTGGTGCGGAATATTGTGATGGGGCTGTGGGTGATGGCACTTCTGATCAGTTCCAGCATTATCTGTACTACAGATATGAAACCAAAGCTGTGGGGGATTCCGGCGTTGGGGGCTTTTGGCTATGTGTTTGCTTTTATTATTGTTTTGTATGTGTTTATCAAGCATTTCTTTTCAGGAAAAAAATAAAAGACGGAGATCATTTGCAGAGTCTGCGGGATGGTTTCCGTCTTTTTTTGCTGTTATGGAATTGTTTCGGTCTGCTGTTATAACTGCGATTAGGAGCTATCATCTTCCGACCAGCTGGTAAAGGACGGAGTGCGGGTGTTTGGTCAGGTGTAGATGGTTCCGCTGTAGGCTTTGCGGAATTCCCTTGGGGTGTAGCCGGTTCCCTGGCGGAAGTAGTTGCAGAAGGAGGGAGCGTCCCGGAAGCCGCAGGAGAGAGCTGCTTCTGTGATGGTGCAGGAGGAGGAGCAGAGAAGCTGGGCTGCCATCTGGAGGCGGTGTTTCAGGAGATATTGTTTTGGGGAGGTGTTTTCATGTTCCATGAAGATCCGGTAAAGATAGGAACGGTCGATTCCTACGTAGTGTGCCACGTCTGAAATCTGGATGGGGTAGGCATAGTTGTTTCTAATGTATTCGGAGGCTTTCTGAAAGTACAGGTTTGAGATGTCGGTCCTGCTTTCGGAGGGCTTTTTTTGCATGTCGGATAATATCAGGAGGAGGTTTCCTGTGGAGGCAAGGTCGTTTCCGTTGTTTTCGGAAAAGGTGTCAAGTAGGCTTTGCATGTGGGTGAGGAGGCTGTTTTGCCGGGAGGGTGTTTCCGGGGTGAAGATTGGGGTGTCGGAAAATACGGTTTGTTTCAGGATTTCTTTGCAGGCGGAGCCGTCAAAGCCTGCCCAGGCATAGCTCCAGGGGTCGGAGGTGTCGGCGCGGTAGTAGATGGAGTCCATGGGGCGGATGAGAAAGGCGTCGCCTGCTTTCAGATGGTAGGTGTGGCCGCTGCACTGGTAGATGCCTTTGCCGTGGAAGATCACGTGGAGAAGGTAGTGTGGGCGCATGGCCGGGCCGAAGGAGTGGTTCGGACCGCAGTCTTCCTGGCCGCAGAAGTAGACGGAGAGGGTGTGCTGGGTTTGGGTTTCTTTGGAATCGTTTTTCATTTGGGTGGCCTCCTGTTTTTGGGTTATTCAACAAAAACGCAATTTTGGGTCACAAAATGGGATGGAATGTTGTATGAGGTGATTATACAATATTGGGTGTGGGAAGGGCAAGGATGGATATGGATATACGGACGCCCGTGAGGTGTGTGCTGCCTGTCGGCGGGGCTTCGTCGGGGGCTGACTTCTAAGCCGCTGAAAATCTGCTAAAAGCGCTTTAAAAATTCTCGAACTCGCGTCTGAAGCCGCTCAGACAGCGAGAATTTTTGAAGCAACGCAGATTTCCACCGGCTAAGAATCAGCACCCCTCCTGCAGAGTCCGCCGACAGGCAGCACACACCTCACGGGCTGGTATTTCAGGGCGGAAGGGATAGAGTGGCGATGGCGGGAGGGATTACAGGTGAGGAGGGAAGGGGATGGAGAAAATGTGGCTGGCGGAGAGGGGATTTGGTTCAGAGTGGGAATGGTGGTGTTTTCCCGGGAGTTGGATGAGTCATCAGCGCTACGCTGGATGACTGGGACGAAAGGCAGAGTTTCCCTGTGGTCTGCCGGGGAAGAATGGGTCGAGGCGTTTCGCTGTCGACTTGGAGGTGAGTTGTTGTGGCAATGCAGTGGCGCCGGGATGAGATATCAATACATAGGAATATAGAGGAACACAGCGGAGCAGGATGAATACATCGGTGTAGCGTAGCATTATCAATACCGTAGAATACATCGCCGTGCCAATACATTAACACATTTCCACAGCGTACGACAATATAGCGTGCCCGGAAAGGGGGAGTGCGAGGGGGAAAAGCGGGCTTCGCAACTCTGAGTGTTTTCTCCCTCGCAGATTTCCTCCGCTTTGAAAAGCGGATAAATTTACACTAATACCCCCAAAAATAACCTCAACATTAAAAAAATAGATTTACATATAAAAGGAGGAGCCTCAACATGAAAACAACTATATTAAAAAACGAATTCTGGTACGGTGGTGCAGTCTATGAAGGCTACCGCCAGCCCGTAGGTGCAGACGACATTGTGGACTGGGATTTCCGCGAAAACCCAACCCACAATCAGATCATGCCTTTATTCCTTTCCTCGAAAGGCCGCTACATCTGGAGCGATGCAGGTTTTCACATTTCTTTCAGAAATGGTGAGATCCTGGCGGAAGGTCCGGAACCTATCATTCTGAAAGATGGCTTCAATGATCTGCGAGGTGCATACCTGGCAGCCATGAAAGCGCATTTTCCATTTCATGAGATCAAACTTTCAGACAGGTTTTTCAAAGTACCGGTATACAATTCCTGGATCGAACTTACCTATTATCAGACCCAGAAGAATATCCTGAAATATGCAAAAGGTATTCTGGAAAATGGTTTTCCATCCGGTGTTCTGATGATCGATGATGGCTGGTCTCCTTATTATGGAAGGTGGCAGTTCAGGGGGGATAATTTCAAGGATGCGAAGGCGATGCTCAAAGAATTGCATGAGATGGGATTTTCTGTGATGCTGTGGATCTGTCCGTTTATTACTCCGGATACGTTGGAGTTCCGGGAGGCTAGGGATAAGCATTTTCTGATTGAAACTCCGGAGGGAAAACCTCGTATCCTGGAGTGGTGGAATGGGTATTCTGCAGCTTTGGATCTGACGAATCCGGATGCGATGAAGTGGCTGAAGGATCAGCTGGATGTTCTGACGGATATGGGTGTGGATGGCTTTAAACTGGACGCGGGTGATCCTTGTTATTATCATGCGGGTGATAAGCTGTTCCGTGATGTTTCTACGGATGAGTTGTCCAGGCTTTGGGCTGAGTTTGGAGAGCAGTTTGCGTTTAATGAGCTGAGAGTGTGTTTCCGGGCCGGGGGTTATTCTCTGATGCAGAGACTTTGTGATAAGCAGACGAAGTGGGATGAGAGTGGTATTGCGGGATTGATCCCGGATACGTTGCTCCAGGGGCTTACTGGGCATCCTTTTGGCAGTCCGGATATGATTGGCGGGGGTGAGTATACCTGCTTTTTGAATGGGAATGAGAATGCGTGTACGCCGGAGATGTTTGTGCGGTATGCACAGATCGCGGCTTTGATGCCGGTGATGCAGTTTTCGGCTTCTCCGTGGAGGGTGCTGCCTGAGGCGGATTTTCAGAAGGTTAAGGCTGCGCTGGCGCTCAGAGAGAAATGTCTGCCGGAGATTTTCAAGGCTGTAGAGTGTGCGAAAGTTACTGGTGAGCCGATTGCCCGTTCTATGGAGTTTGTTTTCCCTGGACAGGGTATGGAGAGGGTGATGGATCAGTTTATGGTTGGTGATGCGCTTTTGGTGGCGCCTGTTTGGAAGCAGGGGGAGGTTGTCAGAAGTGTGACTTTGCCTGAGGGGCAGTGGAGGTGTGTTAGCCTTGGAGAGACTGAGGGTGATGTACTGAATGGTGGCCGGAATGTGGTTCTTGGTGAGAATGATGGGCTGGTTGTTTTGAGGAGAGTGTAGGACAACGCACAACAATTGCGTGCCCGGAAAGGGGGAGCGCGAGGGGGAAAAACGGGCTTCGCAACTCTGAGTGCTTTCCCCCTCGCAGATTTCCTCCGCTTTGAAAAGCGAAAATACTATATCTAAAAATACTATATCTAAATAAATAACAATTTTCCCAAGCTTTTCATCACAAAAGCGAAATATCCTCCTCCGGAGGAAGCAGCTTCTTAAAAAATCGATACAACAGCATCGAATTTATAAAAGCTACAAGTCCAAATCCAAAGAAAAACCAGCAGCATGCGTAAAGTGGCTGTAGCTTTGCATCGAGATATGTCATATACAATGGAAAGATCGTGATCACCGCAATGGCGATCGTTGTGGGGAAATGCATAAATGCCAGCAGAAATGCATTTCTGCAAAGTGCCCCCAGTGTATTAGCAAAGGTTGCGATTACCGGGAATATGTATAAAGTAAAAATTATCAGCAAAGTCAGAACCCCCACAGAAAGATAAAACAGCATATGTGCAGCGCTTCCTTCTGCATGGAGCAGAAAGCGGATATTCAGGATGAGCATGGTTCCGGCAGCAAGGATCAGCAGCCATATGATCAGTGACTGTTTGAAGTTTTCCTTAAAAGCTCTGAAAAATGTTTTCGTTGTGCCGTTGTTATTCCCTTTTACTGTACGCATCATGCAGTGATAAAGGGCAGTTAGTGATGGCCCAATGGTGATCACGGGGATGCAGCAGAGAATAAAAAGAAGATTGGCGATCACGATGTCACCCAGCTTGTTGAGAAATACATGGACGACATTATCTTCATTTAAAAGATTCATAACGAAATACCGTTACTGAAAACTTATAAAAAGTTATAAACTTCTATGTTTCATTCCTACTTCAACGAGTATGCTTTTGATGATAT